>JAYTGQ010000480.1:0-30693 GCA_043733345.1 Schlesneria sp. | reverse complement strand
TCCTTCTTCCAGAACGTGTCGTGAGATCACCCGTTCAGAGTGAGGAGCTTCCCGCTTTTTCGACGAGAACAACTTTCCTTAAGTTGGTGCCTATGGGTTGAGCGAAGCGACACCCCCGGCTAATGGCTGACATCCCTTCAGGATGAAGAATCGGGCAGACCTCTGTTTTACTCCAAACTGTGATCCCCCCAAAACCTCGGAGAGCCTTATTTTCAAGCGACGGCCTGATTGCCAAACGGACGTTACTCAGCGACTACTTGTTACTCGTGGCGGCCGGTGTCTTGCGACGTGGCGGGTCGAGATAGCGGAAGCCCGAGTTCGGATTGTTGCGATCGAAGGCGAACGCTTCGTGGTTGTCGAGGAACAGCTTCAAGTACGGCGAGGGGATGGCGAAGCCGAGACCCTCGGCAAACAGCAGCTTCATGTTTGTGACGCCGATCACTTCGCCGCGTGAGTTGAACAGCGGGCCACCGCTGTTGCCCGGATTGATCTCGGCCGTCGTCTGAATGTAGACCTGCCCTTTGAAATTGCGGTTCTTCGTGCCGATGATCCCCTGCGAAACGGATCGTTCCAGCCCGAGTGGGTTGCCGATCGCAAAGACCTCATCGCCCTCTTGCAGGTCTTCGTCCGCAGCCAGAAAAACCGGCTTGAACGCGAGGTCTTTCTGCGCCGGGATCTGGAGCAGCGCGAGATCGAAGAACGGGTTCAATGCGACAATCCGCACATCATCGACGCGCCGTCGATTGAATTCGCCGTCGGCACCGCGATGAAAAATGGTGGCCGAGATCCGCGTCTCTTTCTCTATAACGTGGCAGTTCGTCACGCAGAAGCCGCTCTCGTTGACGATGAATCCCGAGCCGAGGCCACCGGGAGTTTGGATCAGTACCACACCCTCGCCAAACTTCTCGGTCAAGTCCTTCACGCTGCGACGAGGCAGCTCGGCGGTTCGATAGAGCTTGTGCTTCTTCACTTCGACCGGAACGTTGGCCGAGCCCTTCGACGCTGTCCGCGTCTTGATCTGCGACAGCGGAACCTTCACCACCTCCACACCGATATCGACCAGCAGCACATCGCCCTGCTGCTTGAGCACGTCGCCCTCAATGGTGTTGCCCGTCTTCAACTCGAACACGTCAGCGAAGACGACTCGCGGGACAGCGGAGGCGATCGCGTGGACGATCAACACGAGTCCAATAGACGAGACGCTTCGGAAGGAGAGGCGCGGCATAGATGACTCCGACGTGGTGAATTGCTCGGTCAGGAACGGGTTGTTGAGGACGCATTTCAGAACCTAGTTTCGCCTCGAAAACTAGCCCGACGCGCAAGCGAGAGCTGGACACCGAATGACGACGAAGCCCTCGCTTGCGCGTCGGGCTAGTTTTGAAATGCGACCTACTGTCGTTGGTGATTTATTGGGCGTACTTCGGATGGCACTCTGTACACGACTTGCCGATCTTGTTGATTGACTCGGTGAACTTGGCGTAGTTCATGTCTTTGGCCGCTTCGCCCGCTTCCTTGCCACCGGTAATCAGGTCCGTGGCGAACTTCTGATAGTCGGCCTCTTCCGTGTCGGGGTAGCCTTCCATCGCAATGATCTTTCCAAACGCGGCAATCAGCATCGCTTCGTGTTGGATCATTTCTGCTTCCGACTTCAGCTTCGCCTCAGTGTTGATGTTGAGTCGCAGCCATTCGGAAGCCTTTTCGATCCGCTTCATCAGGCCCGAACGTTCGGCCGTTTCCGAGAACGGCCGTTTCGGAACGACTTCGCCCGCGTCGGCGGGAACCGTCCCACCGAACACCGACGCGAGCTTCTCGTAGGCGACCTTGGACTTGTCGAAGTATTCCTTGCCAGGCTGACCGGAAGCCGACGACAGTTCTGAACAGAAGTCGCGAATGAAGTGAGCGTTGGTTTTCCAACTGGGCGCTTCGCTGTGTTCGATCCCGATTCCCGCCAGACCCGCCAGCGCGGCTGCATCCCAGCTAATATCCTTGCACTTCTTGTTGTACGACCCCGGCCCCTGCATGTCTGCCGTGATTTGATTGCGTAGCTTTTTGGTCTCGTCTTGAACGACATCGATCGAGATAAAGTCGCTCCACACGAGCCCGCCGCCGCCCGCCGCCTTGGGAGTATCAGTGGTCGGTTTGGTTGGTATCTCCGCCGGAGTGACATCGGTCTTGACGACTGTCGCCGCCATCGGTGCTGCGGCCGTGTTCGCGACCTCAGCCAGTGGATCGTTGAAGAAAGCATCGTAAGGAATGCCGCGACTGCTCTTCTTCACGTTCACGTTCACGCTATTTTGTGCGGACTTCGATTCTCCCGCGTCACCGTCCTCGTTCCGTGTGGCGGGCTTCGATTTGGAAGTGGTCTTCGGAGCCGCCGCAGCCTTCTCACCTTTTGAAGTCGTCTCGGTCTTGCCACCGCAGCCGATCGCGCACACCAACACGATCAGGACTAGCAATGGTCTCACCTCACGACCAAACCCAGACAGACCGCTCGACTTGAACGATGCCATTCCGCCACGCTCGTTGTTCCCAAAACTCCACATCTCAACCTCTCCTTCGATTTCAGCAGCGGACTCATCGAGAAAATGAGTCCACCGCCGTTTTGTGCCAGCCTGATGAATGGGGCGGATTATGGTTTCAGCACGGTGTCACCGCAATGAGTTCGATGATGTGCTTCCAAACCGTGGACTTGTTCATTGAACCGCTCGCGGGTGGGTGTGGCGCATTCATACCAACCCGCAGGGTGAGCGAGGACGTGAGTTGCATCCTCGCTTACGCTGCGGGTTAGTGTCAGCTCGACCGCGTCTGGCACATCAACCAACGCTTTGGTTTGGGCTGGATGGGAAGAATCTGACGCCCAGTCCTTGTCTCGGCAAGGTCAACCCACTATTCGTATCTCCTACTTTCAGCCCTGAATGGAGCGGCTTTTGCCAAGATTGGCCGAACCAACAAGATTGGCCGAACCAAACCGGGCTGACCCTGACTCCTGATCTATGTTTTGCCTGAGGCTCTGGCAATTGGCCACTGCGGCTCGTTGCGAGTGCCTCTGAAATTTTGAGTTGAGGTCGCCTGCATCTCACAACGGAGTGGATGCTGGTCCTCACAGTAAGGAGAGCGATGATGAGAAAGTTTGTTGCGAGTTGCCTGTTGGGATTAGCCGCGATGGCTACCGTTTCCAGCGGTGCCGAGTCACGGTTCGTTCGTCCGATCAGCCAGTTGGGAAGCACCCCAACGCTGCTGGGCCAAGTCGATCTGCCGATGCCCGCTCCACTAAACCCAGTTCCTGAAGTTCAGTACAGCGGGCCTATTGGTGAGATGCCGGTGATGCACAGCTCGGTCGAGCTGTACCAGAACGTGAAGTACCGCCAGGAATTCAAGGCGGCACCGTGTGCGAAGCCGATCATCGTGCAAGTTCCCGATCCCTGTGCTTGCAAGACGGACTGCGGCACGAAGGCCTGCGTCAATGTGCGGATTTGCGCCCCCGAATGTGGCTGCCCCAAAGTGAAGGTCACGCGCTGCGGCAACAAGGTCCGCTATGACTACGGCAAGTACGCCATCGACATCGTCTCGGCCCACGGGCGAGTCGTCGTGGACTACGATCGCTGAACAGCCGGTCTGAGTGCGGATTGAAGACAACCAAGCGGCCCCACGTTCCTGAACGTGGGGCCGCTTTCGTTTGTGGTCACAAGGCGACCGTCGTTTAACCGCGTGGGCAACGCCCCGCGAGTCGAGCGATGAATTACGCTCCAACGTCCATCGACGCGCGGGGCGTTGCCCACGCGGTTAAACGATCTGAGGACACCCGACTCGCGATTCCCTCAATCGACACGCATCAGCACGAATTTCAAATAGCGGAACTCGGGCAGTACGAGTGGCGTGGGATGATCGCCCGGTTGGCTGTGAATGCCGAGGACCGTCGCGCGACGGCGCGCTTCCGACACGCCCTCTTCACAGATTGCCAAGAACGCGGTGAGATCGATGTGACTCGAACAGGACGCGGCGGCCAACAGGCCACCCTTAGACGTGACGCGCGCTCCGCTGGCGATCAGTGATTGGTAAGCCGTCGTGGCTTTGGGAATCGACTCCTGATTGGGGGCGAACGAGGGCGGATCGATGACGACGATGTCCCAACGCCGCCGTTCCCGAGCAGCTTCCTCCAAGAACACGAATGCGTCGGCGGCGAGTGGCTCGTGCAAGGACTCGGGCAAGGCGTTCAGTCGCCAATGATCGACGGCCGCGTCGATGGCGGGCTTGGCGAGATCGACCGTCGTCACTTGCGTCGCGCCACCGCAACCGGCGGCCACGGAGAAACCTCCCGTGTACGCAAACAGGTTGAGTACCGAACGGCCTCGCGCCAGATGTCGGATCGTATGACGGTTCTCACGCTGGTCGAGAAAGAAGCCGGTCTTTTGCCCCTTCACGAGATCGGCCGTGAACTTCAGCCCGTGCTCTACGAATGAAACCGGATGTTGCGGGATCGAACCGACTAAGACTCGCCCTTCAGTTCCACGTTCCTTTCGCCGCTCATAGACACCGTTCAGCGACAACGCTTCGGCCAGCCAATTGGCGATCTCGGACGCGTTCCAAAACCCGCACGGCCCCGCACCATCGAGCTTCATCACGGCGGCACTTCCATAGACATCGACCACCAACCCCGGCGCGCCGTCCCCTTCACCGTTGAGCAGCCGATAGCCCGTGGTCTGTTTGAACCGGGGCTGCTCGCCTGTGGTTTGCTCGTCAAACAAGCTGGCTCGCAGCGTGAGTGCCTCGCGCAATCGGCGCTCGGCCCAGCGATCGTCCAGCTTCGACAAGCCGGTGGCGTCGCAGACTCGGAACGCCAGTGGAGACGCCGGATCGTAAAACCCGATCGCGACCGGCTGCCCCTTCTTGTTGTCGAGCAACACGGCCGGAGTCCCGCTACTCGCGCGAGGCAGATCGCGCAGAGCGTCGGCATAAACCCACGGATGCCCGCGTTTGATCGTGCGTGCCAAATCACGATTGAGCCGCAGCACGAGAGGCGATTCGGACGAAGCGATGAGCGGCATGATTCCCGTGCTTGAAGGTTGGTGTGCGTGAGTTTGGAAGAGGAGTGGCCGTTTCAAAACTCTGAGAATCGTCATTTTCAACACCGATGTTTCGGAGCGGGAGACGGGAGTGTCCCCCGCTCCGAAACAGGTTTTGAAATTGGCCCGCCCCTTGGACAACGACGGACACCTGCGATCTGTACTACTACTCACGTTTTGTTTCTTTGCAGGCCGTGCAAATTCGACAAGTTGAGTTGGGCAAAATGATGAAGCACAAAATCATCAAGTCAGGCGGTCAGTGTGCTTGCGGACCTCTTCTATCATTTTGTGGGTCATCATTTTGCCATTCTGGTTCTGGGTTCATTGGGTTGCGGGTGTCCCGCGCTGGGAGAGTCAGGAATGATCGAAGAAAGGTCCAACCTACTTCAAAATCGGCTCTATACCCCCTGCGGTTTTGAATGAGTTGTTTCCATGATCGCGATTTTGTTTGAAACGGATTGGGTTGGCCAGCATGGCCATCAGTGTTTTCGCAGAGAGGCGAGGCATGAGATGATTGCAGATTGAATTGACCGAGGACGAACGGAGGATTGTGCGGCGTGAGCGCAAGGTGAATCTGATTCACACAGGCAACTCTGTAAGGTCAGAAAAAACGATTGCCCCTCGAAACTGATCGGCATCACTTGATTGTTGCAATGAGTGTGACAATAGTCTGCCCGTCGTCATGGATTCGACGCGATACGATTCAGTGTCGCGCATTCCACAGCCACTCGACATGCAGTTCGCAACGTCGAGTAGCCGCTGTGCGGTTCAGCCCCATCCCTGTCCGTTGTCGAGAGGAACCCTGCCATGAGAAATCGTCGAGTTGTGTTGAATGCTCTGATTCTGCTGCTGTGCTGCTCTATTACTGGCTGGTCACAAGACGCAGCCAAGCCCACGACCAAGGGAGCCGCCAGCGAGAAAAAGAGTACGAACCGCCTGCCTGCCAACTATGGCAAGCTAGGTCTGACTGACGCACAGAAGGACAAGGTTTACTCCATTAACGACAAATACGATGCACAATTGGATGCACTCGAAGAGCAGCTCAAGGCGCTCAAGGCCAAACGCGGGGCCGAGGTCGAGGCGGTGCTCACCGCCGAACAGAAAAAGGCCCTCAAAGATGTCACCGACGAGAGCAAAGAGAAGGCGACGAAGACCAAAGCGAAAGCGACCGACAAAGACGCGCCCGATGCCAAGCCCAACGCTCCCGATGCCAAGCCCAAGAAGTAACGCAACCTCATTTACGATGACCGATTCACCAACAGCCGGACTCGAACTGAGTCCGGCTGTTGTCGTTAGTTCGACTGTCTGACTTTCAGTAGGGTGGGCACTGCCCACCATTCCGCAATCGGTTGTGGTGGGCAGTGCCCACCCTCCGAGAAGTCAGACAGTCGAATTGGGTACTCCTCACGAATTGCCTGACGATTGGGCCACGTTGCCCGATGCGACCGATACGGATGCTGGAATCGCCAGAATTTGATGGCACATCCCCAACATCCGCTCGCGTCGGCCAAGAATCCTCAAACTCGTCGTGATTGCCGCCGAAGAGTCTGTGTTCGGTGGCAGACGACAATCTCAGCCGAGCATTTTCTGAGCAATCGATCTCGCCTAGCAGCCTGTTGAAAATAGAAGCCTGAAGCGCGAGCGAAGGATTTCTGAGCCTAATTCGTCCGCATTTACGACATCCTTCGCTTGCGCTTCAGGCTTCTATTCCCTTTTTCAACAGGCTGCTAGCCCGCGCGATCGGAGTAACCCACTCACGCACAGGTGAGGCTAAGCGGCGGAATGAAATCCGAGAACGACAAGCCAGCGGACAGCCCCACTCCGTGTACGACCACCCGGAACATGAGCGCGTCGCTGCGCGCCTGGTGCGAGTTGGCCGACGAATCGCCGCTGCCGATCTGGGTCGCTGATTCGGATGGTATTCCCGTCCACTTCAATTCCGCTTGGCAGTGCTTCACGAACACCGGCAGCGCGGGAGGACTCTCCGCACCGACGATCCATCCCGAGGATGTCTCGGCCGTCGAAAGTGCCTGCCGCCAGTTCACATTTACTCAACTCCCGTTTCACTTGGAGTTCCGTCTGCGTCATGCGGCTGGTCGCTACTGCTGGCAGTCCGCCACGGGAGTCCCCGTCCTCACCGAGCGTGGCGTTGTCGCGGGACTCGTCGTCACCTGTATCGACACCCAAGATCGTCCGCCGTTGGAGCGAGCGCCGCTGCGTGCCGTCCAGCAGATGCGCCAACTGGGACGGCTGGCCAAGATCGGAACTTGGGAGCTGGACCTGACCACAATGACGCCGACTTGGTCGGACGAAGTCTGTCACATTCACGAAGTCGAACCGGGATACCAGCCCAAACTCGATGAGGCGATCACGTTCTACCATCCTGCGGCGCGCCCACTCATTTCTGCTGCCGTTCAAAAAGCCATCGCAGACGGGACGCCGTGGGACTTGGAGCTGCCTTTTATCACCGCGCGAGGGCAATCGATCTGGGTGCGTGCTAAAGGGCAGGCTGAAGCGTGCGAGATGCCTTGCCAGCGGTTGTTCGGCACGTTTCAGGACATTACTGATCGCAAGCTCGCGGAACTCGCGTTGCGTGCGAGCGAGGACCGGTTCCGCACCTTGATCGAACACGGCAGCGATGTTTTTTTCATGCTGACTCCCGAAGGCCGCGTCGCCTACATTTCACCGAACTGTGAGCGGCTGCTCGGATACACACCCGCCGAAATCATGGGGCAACTGTTCGACCCGTTACTTCACCCCGCTGACGTGGCACGAGCCCGTGAATTTCTTCATGACCTGCTACGGACTCGCACTCAAGGCGTGATCGAATACCGCATCCGGCACAAGAACGGGTCGTATCGCTGGCGATCCTGCACGGGTTCCGCGATGCCCGCCGGATCGGATGGACAGACGATGATTGTGGGCGCGGCGTGCGATGTCACTGCTCGTCGTCAAGCACAGGAAACCGTAGAAGCCAGTCGCGAGCTGCTCCAAATCGTGACCGATTCCCTCGAAGACATCATCAGCGTGACGACACCTGATCGCTGCTCGATCTTCCTCAGTCCATCCTGCTTCCGCATCTTGGGGTACACCCCCGAAGAACTGTTCACCACCGATTTTTCCACGCGCGTTCATCCTGAAGATCTCCCTCGGATCGAGGCGGCCCGCTTGCAGAACCTGCGCGGCGAACAGACGCGCACGGAGTGGCGTTGCCGCCATTGTGATGGCCACTTCCTGTGGATGGAGACCTCGGCCAATCCCGTGCGTGGGACAAGTGGCAATGTCACGCTGATGGTTTGCAGTTCGCGCGACATCACCGAACGGAAACGGCTCGACGAAGAGTTCCGACAGTTCGCCATGGAACTCGAAACCTCGCGTTTTCAGATCGAACAGCAGGCCGTCGAGTTGCGTGCTGTCAATCTGAAAGCGTCGGCCGCCAACCAAGCCAAGAGCGAGTTTCTGGCCAATATGAGCCACGAACTCCGCACGCCAATGACCTCGGTCCTCGGTTTCGCCGACCTGTTGTTGGCCGATGACAACTGGAGCCACGCGCCCGAAAATCGCCAGCGATCGTTGCAAGCCATCCGCCGCAACGGCGAGCATTTGCTCACCATCATCAACGACATCCTCGATCTCTCGAAGATCGAAGCAGGCAAGATGACCCTCGAATCGGTGCCCACTTCCGTCCGGCATCTCGTCGCCGAAGTCACCTCCCTCTTTCAGTTCCGCGCCGAAGAAAAAAGGCTGTCGTTGGTGGCCGAGTGTGCTTCCGACCTGCCGGATTTTGTGGGAACCGATCCCACTCGACTGCGGCAGATTCTGGTCAATCTCGTTGGCAATGCGATCAAGTTCACCGAGTCCGGAGGTGTCCGAATTGTCGTGCGACCCGTTGCCAGCGGACAAACTCCGTTGATGCTGTCACTGGAAGTCATCGACTCGGGAATCGGCATCGCGCCCCAACACGTTGCACGATTGTTTCAGCCGTTCACTCAGGCCGACACCACGACCTCGCGCCGGTTTGGCGGCACCGGCCTGGGGCTGACGATCAGCAAACGCATGGCCGAGATGCTGCACGGAACGCTGACCGTCACCAGCGAACCTGGGTGTGGCAGCTCGTTCGTTGCCACGATTCGCGTGGACCGCTGCGACACGTTGACAGCCACAAAGCCCCAGAGTTCTTTACTCGAACACAAGCCAGTCGCACCCACTCAGCCTGTTTATCCGAGCCTCAACGGTGTCCGCGTGTTACTGGTTGAGGACGGGCTGGACAATCAACGCTTGATTTCGTTCCTGCTCCAAAAGTCGGGAGCCGAGGTGTCGATCGCCGACAACGGCCGGGCCGCGATCAATGCCCTCGAAGCCGCGCGCGAAAGCAATCTCGTCATTGACCTGATCCTGATGGACATGCAGATGCCGATTCTCGACGGCTACGCGGCCACGCGCGAACTGCGCTTGGCGGGCGACACGCGGCCCATCATCGCCCTCACGGCCAATACGATGTCGGGCGATCGACAACTGTGCCTCGACGCGGGCTGCGACGATTACCTCGCCAAACCGATCGACCGCGCCAGCCTGATCGAGACCGTCGCCCGCTGGCACGCTCTGATCCGTCAGGGAACTGCGACTTCGGTCCTGTGACTCGCACGGGCGATGAGCAGCCAGTTGAAAAACGATTGTTGGGAGGGCGAGGCTCCTGCCGAGCCGCAAGAAACAAGTGACTTTCCACTCGCGCTCGGCTCGGCGGGAGCCTCGCCCTCCCTTTTTCAACGGGCGATTGGGCCAGCGGCACGAAGAAATTGACCTAGAGGATGGGCACTCTTGCCCGTCCACTCTTCAAACTCAAAGCCGGACGGGCAAGAGTGCCCATCCTACATTTGGGTAGGGCAAGTCTTGCCGCTCGCCTGATCCCTCACGCGGGCATTGATGAGACCTCCGAGCGGGATGGCGTCAGCTCCGCCCAGAAATGTCTCCTTCTTGGATCGCGCCCGTTATCTACCGCGAGCGGGGGAGGATGGCACATTTCACACTAACCCGAAGCGTAAGCGAGGACGTGAGTTGCATCCTCGCTTACGCTTCGGGTTAGTGTCAGCTTCTCCTGCGTGAGCTATAGTCGCTCGCCACCAAGGAGCTTCTCATGACGACGCAGTACACAACCGCAACGAACCGTTCACGATCACTCTCAAGACCAACCCGCAGCGTGAGCGAGGATGCTTCCACGCGACACTTCTCGTCATCCTCGCTCACGCGGCGGGTTGGTGTTGGCGGGACTCTGTTCATTCTGCTGGCGCTCGTCCTCGTGCCGGTCCCCTGTTCGGCCGACGAACTCTTCCCTCCCGAGTTGACGCAGTTCGAGCCGATCGCCTCGAACCCGGTTTTCACCGCGCAGGGCGAAGGCCATTGGGACGTGAAGCTTCGCGAGCGAGGCTGGATCATGCGCGAGGGCGATCTCTGGCGGATGTGGTTCACCGGGTATGACGGGACGAAAACGGGGCAACGACAGCTCGGATACGCCACATCGCGCGACGGCCTCTCGTGGCAGCCGCATCCCGCCAATCCGCTCTGCAAACAACATTGGGTTGAGGATGTCTGCGTCATCCCGCACGACGGGACGCTGTACATGTTCGCCGAGGGTGAGCAAGACCGCGCCCAGTTGTTGACCTCGCGCGACGGCCTCGACTGGCAGCGCATCGGCAAGCTCGACGTGAGGCACGTCAACGGCGAGCCGATCTCGGACGGCCCGTATGGGACACCAACGGTCTGGCTCGAAGACGGTGTTTGGAATCTGTTCTATGAGCGCAGTGACAAAGGAATCTGGCTGGCGCGGTCGCGCGATTTGAAGGTCTTCACGCATGTGCAGGATGAGCCGGTGATGGTCCCCGGCCCGGCTGAGTTCGACCAGGATCTGATCGCCATGAACCAGATCATCAAGCACCAGGGCCGCTACTACGCGGTCATCCATGGGACGAAGCAGAACGCCGACGCGACGCAGCCGAACCTCTGGGCGACGGGCCTCGCCGTGTCGAACGATCTCATCCACTGGACCAAGTTCCCCGGCAACCCGCTCCGCCCCATCAGCGAGAACAAATCGAGTGGCCTGCTGATCCCCGACAGCGACCGGTTCCTGCTCTACACGCTGCACGGCAAGGTCGAGGTCCATCGATCGCCGCGACCGTGATGGTCAGCGCCGTCCGAAGTCCGGCTTTTCCTAAAGCCGGACTTCTTGATGGGTGCGGACTTCGTGAGGGGCGTGTCGTCACCGCAGGAAGTCCGGCTAACAGAGCTAAGCCGGACTTCGGGGACCTCTTCGGTCTTCCCATAATTCTTTGCTGCTCCCTCTTGACTCTCGCCGATAGTGCATTACTATCGTAATACAGCAATGCAAACCAACCCGCTCGAATTCGCCGTGCAGCCCACTTCCGGAGTGCCAATCTACCGGCAGCTCATGGACCAGGTTCGTTCGCTCGTATCGAGCGGGCGGCTGAAGCCGGGGGATCGGTTGCCGAGTGTCCGGCAGATGGCCGCCGAGTTGGAGGTCAACATGATGACCGTCTCGAAGGCCTACACGCGGCTCGAAGCGGACGGCGTGCTGGAGCGTGAGCGAGGTCTAGGGATGCGTGTTCCAGAAGCCACATCGCGTGATCTGGCCGCGACTCCGAAGGCAACCGTCGCGGAACGACAACAAGCACTGAAGCCGATCGCCGACGAACTGGCCACGCGAGCGTGGCAGCTCAAATTGACCGATGCCCAGACAGTGGATGTCGTCCGGCAGGTGTTGAAGGATCGCAAGTCGTAGGTGAAACCGAAGTCCTCGTTTAACCGCGTGGGCAACGCCCCGCGCGTCGATGGCGAGTTGGTTATCCACGTCGCGCGACGCGCGACGCGCGGGGCGTTGCCCACGCGGTTAAACGAAGCATCTCTAAAGCGACCTTTCTCCGTAACGAAAGCAGTCTGACCATGATCGACACGATGACCGCGACATCCGTGATCTCGACACAGCGCGTGACGAAGACCTTCGGCTCGAAGGCCGTGTTGCAAGGAGTCGATTTGAATGTCCCGGCCGGTGCGGTCGTGGGGCTGATCGGCACGAACGGGGCGGGCAAATCGACGCTCATCAAATGTCTGCTCGGACTGCTGCGGCCGACTTCGGGGACGATCAAGCTCCTCGGGGAAGACCCTTGGAATCTGAGTGCCTCGGCGAAGAGTCGGCTCGGGTATGTGCCGCAGATTGTGAAGCTCTATCCGTGGATGAAGGTCCGACACATCGTCGCGTACACGTCGGCGTTCTATGACTTGTGGGACAGCGACTGGGCCGAGACGTTGCTCGACCGCTGGGACTTGCCGCGCGAGCACCGCGTCGGGCCGCTCTCGCCCGGCCAGTTGCAGAAGTTGGCGTTGGTCCTGGCGTTGGGTTATCGCCCCGAGTTGTTGGTTCTGGATGAGCCGGTCGCGAGTCTCGATCCCGTCGCGCGGCGCGAGTTCCTGCGGTCACTGCTCGAAGTCTGTCAGGACGAACGGCACACGGTCCTGTTCTCGACGCACATCACGTCGGACCTCGAACGAGTCGCGTCGCATCTGGCGATCCTCAAGGAAGGCAAGATCGTGATGTTCGACGAACTCGACGCGGTGAAGGATCGCGTCAAACGGCTCCGCATCTCGTCGGCGACTGATCTGCCGACGGACTTCACGGTGCGCGGAGCCTTGCGAACGGAAGTGACCGGACGCCAAGCGGTCGCCGCCGTGTCCGATCTCGATGACAACCTGCTCGAGGAAGTGCGAGGCAAGTGGCAGGCCGAGGTCCGCGTGGAAGACCTGAACCTCGAAGACATCTTTTTGGAACTGCATCAAAGGTGAGGATCGAAGTCCGGAAGGCCGAAGTCCGGCTTAGCTCTGTTAGCCGGACTTCCATCAGGGTGACGGATCGCGGAAAGAAGTCCGGCTTTCAGAAAAGCCGGACTTCGAGAGTCATGTCCGAGGTGTTCCTCGCCCCCACCGACCTCGCGTCGGTGGAGCGATGATTGACGACTAGACGGATAGACGGACAGCGGAGTTGGCCTTCGCCCCCGCCGAGCTTGTCTCGGTGGAGCGGATGATTGGCAACTATGCCAGTACGAAGCAGCAGTTAGTGGTCAATCACCGCTCCACCGAGGCAAGCTCGGCGGTGGCGAAAGCAATCAAGACAGCCCGCTGCTAGTGGTCAATCATCGTTCCACCGACGCGAGGTCGGTGGGGACGTTTTCGCATCACGAGTCTGTTCCGACTTCATCACCGCACTGATCCGATTTGATCGCGACTCCCTCGAATCTCGAACGGGCTTACGCCCAAGAGCCAGGGGGCTGACGCCGCCCCGCTCAGAAGTCTCATGATCGACCACGACAGACTCTCGACTCTCGGACATCCGCTTCCTACGAAAGACAACGCCATGAGACTCAACCGTATTCGCCATCCGAGTCGTCTCGGTGCCGTGTGGATGTCGTACTGGACGCGCTGGCAGTTGGTGTTGGTGCTGTTGGCGTCCTGCTCCGTTCTCGTGCCGATCCTGCCGATGCTGCTGGTGGGGAATCCCAACCATGTGACATCGGCGGAGCCAGCGGCTCCCGAGCCAGCTCCGGCGGGATACGTTGGTTCGGCGGCGGACGCCGCCGTGCTCGACTGGTCCCAGTTGCGCAGCCTCAAGGTCTACAACTTGAAAGAGTGCGAACCGCTCTGGACGCCGGGCCGTGCGCCGAAGTTGGAGTCGCTCACGATTCTTGAGGCGATCACTGACGAACAGCTTGCGAAAATCTGTGAGCTGTATGACCTGAAGACGCTGACGCTCTACAGCCCGCAGTTGCTGACGGCGGAGGGTTGGAGCCACTTCCAACGGGAGACGAAGCTGACCTACTTGCGTCTGATCGGCGCGCACGCCTTGCACAACGAACTGTCGCTGGCGTGGCCACCCAATTTGCAGACACTCATCGCCGCCGACACGCACGGCAAGGCGCAACAGCGTCTGGAGGAGTGGCAGCGGTTGCCGCATCTGACCTGCCTCAGCACACGGCTGATCCCGCAAAACAAAGATCAGCTCGCGCCGGAGATGCTCGACACACTGAAGCGTTTCCCCAGCCTGCGACGTTTGTTCTTGGTCGAGATGGGGAAGCACGCGCCGGACTACATCGCCGTGCAACAGGCGGCACTCCCGTCGGTGCGAGTCCGCCCGACTCACTATCACCCCGAACGAGGGCGGCGTGCGGCAGTGATCATGATTGTCGGACTGCTGGTGATCGTCGTGCTGTCGGTTCAGATGTCGTCGCAGTTCGTGACGACCGCCAGCGTGTTGACGCCCCACTTCGCGCGGTCTCACCTGAGTCCCGTGATCGGCGTCTTCGTCGTGCAGGTCGCGGTGTCGCTGGTGCTGCTCGTGTGGTTTGACTGTTCCGTCTTCGTCGCACTCTGCCTGTGTGGAGCCTCGGCCCTACTGTTGGGAGCGGGAACGAAATCGATGAGCCTGCTGAGCGGCGGACATCAGTTTCCGGGGTTCTGCAACTTTGCCATCGTCCTGCCGAGCGTGGTGTTCCCCGTGATGAGCGTCTTGCTGGGGCTGATTGCTTTCGGCGCGGACTTCGACTGGTTCTTGCGGGGAGAGCAACCGGTGCTGGCCTTGGTCGTGTTGGCCGGTTCGTTGTGGGGAGCCTGCCATCTGATTGCGTTGCAGACGGGCATGCGGCGACGGCTCGAAGAGGCGGGCATCGCGAACGTCCCGATGGGGATGTTCGACAACCGTGGCTGGACCGAATGGATGACACAGCAGGCGGCAGGTCGAGAAGACTCCACGACGAAGACGCCGATGGCCTATCGGGCATTCGACCGGAGCATGACTCGGATGATCGAGCGACTCCAGTCCGGGAAGCGACTGACGTTGCTGGAGCTTTGGCGGCTCGGCGGCCAAAGCGTGATGCCGATGTTGAAGTCCTATGTCCTCTTCATTGTGGGAGCCTTGATCTTCGTCGGGCTACCCGTGGCGCTGCTTGCCCCCGAGATGTGGGACCGGTTTGGTCCGGTCATCGTCGGCCCGATGATCCTGCAGTTGTTCGGCGGTGGACTGATCATGCCGTTGTCATTCGCTTGGATTCGGAGGCCGATGCAAGAGCTGGAACTGCTGCGACCGGTGAGCCGCCGTGACTGGAGGGAGACTTGGTTTCGAGGCGTCGCTGCGGAGATGGGGCCGATGCTGCTCACGTTGTTCGTGTTCCTGCTTGTGCTGTGGTGCTGCGGGTTGTTGGGGAACTGGACGGCGATGCAGCATCTCTGGGCCTCCCTCATTTTCCTCGCGGTCGTGGCGAACGTGTATGCCTTGGGCATGGGAACGATGACGATGAATTTGCGGTGGCAGATGCCGCTCGTCGTGTGCGCGATCCCAATCGCACTGTTCGCCTTCGCCGGTGTCCTATTCCTGCTCGCCCCCGTGCTGGATCAGCATTTCCCCGCACCGCCGTCACCAGCGTTCATCAACATCCTGCTCGCGAGTCTGACCGTGTTCCTGTATGGCACGGCTGGCCTTGGACTGTGGCTCGCCTGGCGGCGCTGGATGAAGTGGGAAGTCGGCACGGTGGCGTAACCGCCCGTTGAAAAACGCAGGGTAAGCCCTCTGGCTTGCCCCTTTTTCAACTGCATTTACGGGCAAGCGAGACGCTTACCCTACGTTTTTCAACAGGCAGGTAAGGCGGTCAACATCGCACACTGGCTGGCATCCTTGCGACATCCCCTGCCATTCCTCGCTGACGCTTCGGGTTGGTGTTGCTCATTACCGCTCGTCGGTCGTGCGGTGGAGTTCGTTCCACAACACGGCGAACCAGAGGTGGGCGGCTCGACGCTGGCCGAGTGCGCTGAAGTGGCGGCGCGACTTGGCGTCGCCCCGGCTATCGCCGCCGAGGACATCCGTATCGGGGCCGGGTCGGAAACCTGGGCGACTCCAGAGTTGGTCGATTGCCGAGCGGATGCGTTCTTCCTCAAGGGGGTTGTTGTAGACGGTTGGATGCAGCGTCGATTTGGCGAGCAGCCACGGTGGCTCGAAACCCCAGGCATCGCTGGCCGCTTCGCGAATCTCCTGCATGTTCTGGATGTACGTGGCGACGGGCGTCTTGGCGATCACGTCGGACTCACCCTGCTGCCAGAGGACCGCGCGGAAGGACTCGATCTCGCGCCCCGCTTTGACGAGCCGTTTGTGCAGGTCGCCGTCGGGATGCCACTGTGCGGTCGAAGTCGCTCCGACTGAGACGTTCACGAACGCGACGGGGACGCGCAGTGTGGGAGCGAGCATATCGCCGAGCGCTGGCCAGATCGAACCGCCGTCACCGTTGTGAGGCGGCGGATCGTGAGCGACACGCCACGTCTTCGCCTGCCAGTCGTAGGTCGAAACGGCCAGCGCGGGATCGGTCACTTTGAGCAACTCATCGTTGTAGCCTCCCGCGTAGGACTGGCCCGCGACGACGAAGACTTCGCCGACGCCAATCGCCTCGACGGCACCGGCGGCGACCGTCGCACCCTTGTCATCGACGCAGCGAATGTCGAGTCGATACGGGCCACCGGCCGGAACTTCGGCCAGCCCGCGCAGTTCCTTCGGATCCTCTTCGACCTGCAAGCGATGCCACTCAAAACTGCGGCCATAACCTTTTTCGGCGAGTACCAAACGGAACTGCCAGTCGCCGCTCACGCCCTCGGGCTTGACCCCGCGCACGGCGATGTCGGCGTAACCGAGTTCCGGTCCACCGGGCGTGTTCGCCGCCGAGCGCTTCGGTTCAAAGCCCTCGCGCTGCACAACGAGGTGCGGCAGCGGAGAGGTCAGCGTGACCTTGGCCGGGTCCGCTGCAGGAGCGACGACGGCGAGGCCGCTAATTACACAGAACGACAACGTCAACAAGCGAAGTGAGCGGGGCATGGCGCGGTCTCCAAAAGGAGAGTGACGGTGGAATGCATGGACGCAACAACCGAAGTCCGGCTTTTCTGAAAGCCGGACTTCACGGCAGGTCAGGATTTTGCAACGAGAAGTCCGGCCATACCTCACGCGGTACTAAAGTGAGAGGTTTCCGAGCAGGGCGGCGTCAGCCCAATGGCACTCACTTTACTAACCCGCAGCGTGAGCGAGGGCGATGACAAGAGGGGTTTCCTTTGTTTCCCTCGCTCACGCTGCGGGTTATTTGATCAAAGTGAGTGCCATTGGGCGTCAGCCCCCCGGTTCTTCCGAAGAGGGCTAACGCCCAAGAACCGGGGGGCTGACGCCGCCCCGCTCAGATGTCTCATCACGGGTCACGGTCGTTTTTGAGCGAAGAGCCATTCCATGAACTTGGGATCGGCGTAGGTCTGCTTCCAGGAGTCGTGTCCGACGCCGGGGTACTCGGTGTACTTCGGCTTGCCGCCGGCCTTCTCGATGGCGGCGATCATGCGTCGCGAGCGTTCCGGTTTGACGGCCGTATCTTGGTCACCGTGGAAGGCCCAGATGGGGAGTTGAGTAATGCGGTCAGCGGTCGCTTCATCTCCACCACCACAGACCGGCGCAGCGGCCGCGAAGAACTGGGGTGTGCGAGCGATCATGTCCCACGTTCCGTAGCCGCCCATCGACAAGCCGGTCACGTAGCGACGTTGCTCGTCGATGCGAAACTCTTTCTGCAAAGTGGCGATCACGTCGCGGGTCAGCTTCAGGGAAATCGCCTCTTCGGCGGGGATCACATGGCTGTCGAGCCTCCAGTCGATTTCAACCCACTTCTTCTCTTCCGGGCACTGCGGCACGAGGACAAAGCACGGGTACTTCGCGCGGTTCTCGGCCTTGGCGAAGTCCCCAGTGGCGTGGACCAAAGTCTTGGTGTTGTCATCGCCGCGTTCGCCGGCACCGTGCAGAAAGAGGACCAGCGGATACTTTGTCTCGTCCTTGGCCGAGTACCCGGCGGGTGTCATCAGCCGGTAGTTCAGTTTCTCACCCTTGTCGTTTTGGTAGACGCGGGCTTCGTAAAGTTCTTCCGACATGGCGGGGCGACCTGTGAGCAGAGCGACGGCAAAGACCAAGAGCGTGAACGGTCGAATAACGAACGGACTGAGCAAGGCGGTGCGCATGGTGGCATTCTCTTTCAAAGCGGAGGGAGCGGGCATCACCGGCCGAGTACACCACGAAAGAGGGTGACTCGACACGACGCCATCGGGACGACGACGTTGGGCGGGGAGTATATACCGCTCGTGGGAGCAGCTGACACTAACCCGAAGCGTAAGCGAGGATGCAAAGCACGTCCTCGCTTACGCTTCGGGTTAGTGTGAAATGTGCCATCCTCACCCGCGAGCGGTATCGCCGCGGCTCGGGCGAGGCGCGATGGTCCGCGCTGCGGGCCGGGCCTGAGAGGGGCGACCCCGTCGCGATCGCGTGTTGGCGATGGCTTTCGGAGCGGGGCGGCGTCAGCCCCTTGGCTCTTGAGCGTCAGCCCGTTCTTCGACCAACGCGGAACGAAGGGCGTCAGCCCAATGGTCTCTCCGAAGAGGGCTATACCTCACGCGGTCAATGATGAGACCTCTGAGCGGGGCGGCGTCAGCCCCCCGGTTCTTGGGCGTAAGCCCTTTTTGGAAGAACCGGGGGGCTGACGCCGCTCCGCTCGGAAACCTCTCCCTTTGTGCCGCGTGAGGGCTAACGCCCAAGCACCAAGAGCCAGGGGGCTGACGCCGCCCCGCTCCGAAAAGCGGTAGGGGGCTGACGCCCAAGAGTCTCTGCTCAGCGTTGTTGAGCCGCAGGCTGGAGATAGCCAGCGGGGAGGACCGCATTGTCTTGGCGTTGTGGCGGGTTGGCTGCTGCGGAAGCCGCCGCGAGTCCGGTTCTCGCCTGTTTCAGCGAGGCCAACAGTTTCTGAGCCTGTGGCAGGTCGGGCTTCTTCACGAGGGCCTGTTGCAAGTGGTACTCGGCATCCGACGCTTTGCCTTGCTCGTGCAAGATCACACCGAGGTTGAAGTGTGCTTCGGCGGGACCGACCGCTTCGGTGAAGCTGCCGAGTGCGGCGGTCACGTCGCCCGACTTAGCTTGCACGATGCCGAGTTGAAACGGAAACGTGGGGTCGTAAGGAGACAAGGTTCTCGCCGCCTGCATTTGTTCGATGGCGCGCGGCCAATCCTGTCGCAAGGCGTGGTACTCACCGAGTGCCGCCGCGACCTGCGGGTTCTTGGGGGCGAGCTTCTGTGCCTTGAGCAACCGGGCCTCAGCATCGGCCGGGCGGTTGATCTGCATGTCGAGCCGGGCCAGTCCGAGCATGGCGTCGATGTTTTTGGGATTCTTCTCCAACACCTTGTCGTAGGCACCCCGTGCTTCAAGCAGGTTGTGGTCTTGCTCGTTCCACAGCGCGTACGCAAGGTGCATCTTGATCGGATTGTTCAGCTTGTTACTCGACGAGAAGTCGGCCGAACCGGGCGTGGTGGAACCGCCCGTCGGGGCTTTGGCTTGAGCGGGGATTCCCGCGAGTCCTCCCGCTTTCTGAGCGGTGGAACATCCCGAGGCCAGTGTCGTGAGACAGACCGCAGCCAACATCCAAGCTCGAGTTCGTGAGCGCAACAACATGGCGGAGCCTTTCAAAAAGTCGGGCGGTCTGATGGCGGCGGCATTGAATCTTGGCGGGCCATTGGGCGAGCGGAAAGAGTTGCCTGCCCCCACACCAACCCGAAGTGTGAACGAGGGGGTCGATCGACTTCGCCCTCGTTCACACTTCGGGTTGGTGTAGTCGGGTCAATCATTTCTTGCCGGTCGCCATCACAACTGGCCAAAGAATCGCCGGGCACATTCGGCCAGCAGTTCTTCGGTCAAGGTGAAGGGTTGTTCATGGAAGAGGCAGATCGAGTTAGCGATCTCCAGCAGATCGCGCGGGTCACTCGAACGGGGCAGGCGACCTTTGTCGTAGTGATCGCGGAACAGGTAGTCCACGAACGATGTCTCAAACGGGATCTTTCGCTGCCGACAGACCAACTGAAAGATCACGGTGAACAACTCGCGGGTCGGTGCCTCGATCTTGATCTTGTGTTTAATGCGTCGGAGGAAGGCGTCATCGACAAGTTCCTTGGGGTCGAGGTTCGTCGAGAAGATGATGAGTTGCTCGAAGGGGAGCATGAATTTCCGGCCCGTGACCAGCTTGAGGTAATCGACCCGTTCTTCCAGCGGGACGATCCAGCGGTTGAGCAACTCTTTGGGGCTGACCAATTGGCGGCCGAAGTCGTCGATCAGGAACACGCCCCCATTGGCCTTGATGTGGAGCGGAGCCGTGTAGAAGTTCCCGATGGAGTTGTATTGAAGTTCGAGCATGTCGAGCGTCAGTTCACCGCCCGTGATGACGACCGGACGTTTGATGCGCCGCCATCGCATATCGACGGGGCCGTCGTGAACAATGTAGCTCGATTGCTCGGAGCCTCCGGTGGCTCCACTCATGCCGCGCCGGGCCAGATCGGAGTCGTCCGTCGTCTGATGCAACCCCGGATCGAAGACCGTGATGATGCTGTTCTCGGTCTGGATCGCGTATGGAACATAGATCTCGCCCCCGAACGTATTCAGGAAGCGGCCGAGTCCTTTGGCGACGAGCGTCTTACCGTTACCGGGCGGGCCGTAAACGAAAATCGACTTGCCGCTGACGACGGCCGGGCCGAGATCGCTGAGAAGCGAAGGGCGAATCACGAAGTCTTTGAACGCCGTCCGAAGCGACGCCGGATTGCAGGGCGTGCCCGTGACCGGTTGCAGACGACATTGTTCGATGTACCGTTCGATCGGCACGGGAGCCGGGCCGACATAGCGGCAGTTCTCGAACGTCTCCCGAGCGCGAACGCGACCGAGATCGGTCAGAGCAAACCGATAGGAGACGCGCCCCACCATGTCGCCCGAGGCGACCTCGACACACTTCTGATCGCGCAGCGCCCGCAGCGCTTCATCCACGATCGAGAACGGCAGACGGGTCGATCGTGAGATGTCACTCCCCTGAATCGTCCCCTGCAAATACATCTGCTTCAGAACGAGGTCGCTCAGTTGGGCGAGATGCAAGCCGGTATCGGCGAGCGTCGCCGGACTGCGCGGAGCCGTGGCCGGAGCGGATTGCGCGACGGGTGAGGCGACCGCCTTCACGGCCGACGGCGCAGCAACCGTCGCATCTTTGGCTGCGACCGGAACCTTGTCGCTCACTGGTATCGAAGCAGGGCTGGAGAACAAGTCTGAGTACAGATCGTAGACTTGAGGAGTCCCGGGCGCGGGTGCCAGAGCCGAGTGGGATGCGGCTCCGCGCGGAGACGATCCGGCGTCACCGTGCGCCGTGATGTCGCTGTCGCTTGTCGGAGTGGAAGAGAGGTCGCCCATCGTGTCTTTCACCATTCCAACTAGAGCGCATTTCAAAACTAGCCCGACGCGCAAGCGAGGGCTGAACATTCGATCACGGTGAAGCCCTCGCTTGCGCGTCGGGCTAGTTTTGAAATGCGGACTCAGAATTCGACAGGTTCCAAGGACCGGCGTATCGACAAGTGTCGCCTTTCGCTCCGCGAAAGGACGTTCTTTCGCCGAGCGAAAGGCGACCTGCCTTTGGAGCAGGCTCCTTATTTACTGGTGCCCTTGCTGCTTCCAGCGCCGCCGCCGCCGCCTGATGTTCCGCCGCCCGAGGCGCTGCCCGCCCCAATGGAGAACAGCCGCGGTGTCGGAATGGCCTCGATTTCCATGGTTCTCAAACGATCGACTTCGCTCGCGGGGCGTCCTGCAAAGAACTCGCGCCGCGTGAGGATCGGCGGTACGTTCGCGATGCCTGCCACGCGAAAGTACTGCTCGACCTCAGCCATGCGCAACTGGGTGATTCCGATCGAATTGCCTTCCGCCACATAAACCGTGCGGAACTGAGGCGGTGCCGTCGCCGCGATCCAGATCAGTTGGTTCTGACCCGCTTCGTTGAGCTTCTGAGTCTCAACATGGAAGTAATAGTCGTGCAGCGTGGTGGCCATGACCCAGCCGGAAGCGGTCTGCTGCGCGAGCAGATTTTCCACGTAGGCTCGGTCTTCCATGTTGTACGGGTACGGCCAGTAATGAGCCGAATGGTAGGCGTGCTTGAACGTTTGCTTGCGGCCGACCGGTCGTGGATAGGGAGGCCACAGTTTTCCGCTCTTCTCGATCTGGCGCGTCCCCGCCGGATCGTCGGATCGCTGGCGATACCATTCTTCCGTGAACGGGAACGGCCCGGCGGCTTCGGCCACCGCCGCCACGAGACACAGCGGAATGACCGCGCTTTTCAAACAGTCTCGCCATTGAATCCCGCGCATCGCATCCCCCCGAGTTCGTGAAAGCCCCGCTGGGACAAAACCACCCGCCTGCACATGCAACGTGCGACAGCGCGGAAGTCCCCGACCACTTATCGACCAGCGACCGATTCGGTCATAACGGAAAGATCGGTCGTAGCGAGAAGTCAGCGGCAAGGACCGCCGATTCGGGTGGCAGCACACGGTTCTTCCCCGTTTCAAAGTAGGGTGGGTCGAGTCTTCGAGGCCCACCGATTGCCTTAGGGGCTGTGCATTTTTAAGTTCCGAGAGTTTTTGGGAGCAATCACCGAGGTTAGAAACGCAGAGAGCGCAGAGGACGCGGAGATTTGACGTTCATCGGGACGGTGTTCCTCGCTTTCTCTGCGATCTCAGCGCCCTCTGCGTTTCTGAAGTCTGGTGCATTTTTTACTTCCGAGAGTCTGTAAGAGTGATCGTGTCGTCCAATGTAGAAATCTCGGAATTCAATCCTGCACAGTTCCTTAGCACTGATCACTTCTCACTTTGCACTGAACGTGATCGACCCAATCGCCAAGGGAGAACGACACCTCTCCTGCCAGCGTGATCGGCCTCCCCTTCCCCAGCGCGGCCGCTTGCTGCAACCCAATTGAACAGAAGGAAACGAAGAAAAGAGTTCTGGAACGCGAGGTTTGGGCGATGACAACCAACGGCCATTGCCCCGTCTGCCCTTCATTCCCTTCGTTTGCTTCTGTTCAAAATCTGCGCGCCCCGCGAAGAAACAAAACGTGAGTAGTACGGAGCCTTCCTGTGCCAGAGTTACCCGAGGTCGAAACGATGGTCCGTGGTATTCGGCCGTTCGTCGAAGGTCGACGCATTCTCAAGGTCAAACGCTGCAAAACCCATTGCCGACCGATCGGCCTCACGCCGACGTTCGGTCGGATGGCGAGTCGTATCGAAGGGCAAGTTGTCACGGCGGTGCGACGGCTAGGGAAGCGGGTTGTGCTCGATTTAGCGGTCGGATCGAGTCTCGTGATCGAACCGCGCATGACGGGACTCATGCTGCTGGCCGATCCGCCAGATGTCGAACACCTGAGACTCGAATGGCAATTCGAGGGCCAGCGCGACTTCAACTCGATCTGGTTCTGGGACCGTCGCGGTTTGGGAACCGTTCGTCTGTTTGGTCCTAGCGAATTGGAGCGTGATCTCGGCCCCCACAAGCTCGGCCCGGATGCGCTGGTGATTTCAATGACCGAGTGGCGCGAGCGACTCGCCGCGACCCGCCGCGCGATCAAGGTCGCACTGCTCGACCAACGGCTCGTCGCCGGAATCGGCAATCTTTACGCGAGCGAGATCCTGCACGTCGCGAGGATCGACCCGCATCGCGCCGCCGATTCGTTGCGACTGCCCGAAGTGAAGCGACTCGCCGCCGCCGTGCAGTCTGTTCTCGAACTGGCGATCACCTACGAAGGCTCGACGCTGGGAGACGGCACGTACCGGAACGCCCTCAACCAAAGCGGTCGCTATCAGAACGAGCACCGCGTTTACATGCGTGCGGAGGAAACCTGCCCGACCTGCGATCGAGCCACCGTCGTGCGCGTCGTGCAAACCCAGCGGTCCACGTTCTACTGCCCACGCTGCCAACGGTGATGGCCATCACTCACGAATCGAATTCGTAGGACGGGCACTCTTGCCCGTCCATTCTTCTGCGCGAAAGTCGGACTTCAGCCTCATCGCAACTGTGGGATGGTTCCCTCAGTCCAGTTGGTCGAGTCGCGCAGCGGTGGCAACTCGCGTTTCTTCGGTGCGGGGGGGGACAAGCCCGGTGTGGTAAGTTCCACCGGAGCTTTCGCTGCCGACTTGACCCGTGCCGCAGGCGGAGTTGAAGCCGGACCTGGAGCCGCCCACGCGGGGAGTTCTTCGGGCTGATCCTTCAGCGGCGCGGGAGGCGGATCGTTGATGTCATCCAACTCGCGCGGCACGGTGTCGAGCGCTGGTCGGTCGAGTACAGAAGGGTCAAGCACGGGACGGTCGAGTACCTCCCGACGGCTGCTGGCGGTGAGCGTCGTCGCGGTCGAAACGCGCACGATCTGGCTCGCATCGAACGATCTGCCATCCACCGTGGTGAGCTTCGCGTGCAAAACCAAACTGTCGTGAGCAGGCGCTGTGGCGAGCGGCACCGTGAACTGATATCCCGCACCGGTCAGTCCGCGCGTCCAATGCTGACGGCATTCCTCGATCGTGAAGTTCCAGCGACCGACTTCGCGCTGGCCTTCCGCCACGGCGGGGTCGAGCAGCGTGAGTTCGATCTGACCGGGCAGCTTCACCACTTCACCGTCCACATCGACAGGAGCCAACTGCGCCACAAAAGCATCGTCACCCGGTTGCTCATCCTTGTTGACGCCGCCAGACAAGAGCGAATGAATCTGGAGCTTGGTCACGCGCACCAACGCTTCCGTTTGCTCAGCCATTGGCCCGCCGCTGTTTCGCTTGGCGAGTTCGGTTCGCAGCCCATCGGCCTCGCGCCGCGCCTTGGCCAACTCGGTCTGAGTCGTCGCGACCTGCCGCTCGGCATCAGCGAGGTGAACTTCCTGATCCCGAATTCGGGCCTGCAACAAATCGGTGCCGCTGCGACTGAAACAGCCACACGCCAACACCGCCAACATCCCTGTCAGCACAATTCGCATCATCGCCTACTCCTTGGCGAACGAGCCAACATCCAAAATCTCCGGCTCGTAAGGCCGGGGAAGATAGTCGCAGAGGGATCACTCCGGCAATCTCAAACGGGAACGTGGCACGATTGAAGTCCGGCTTAGCTTTGTTAGCCCGGATGATTCACCACGGAAAACACGGAAACTCACGGAAGGGAAGAAGAGAAAAAAGTGGCGTGAAAGAATCTCATCCTGCTCCACAAAACATAGTGCCAGACGGCGACTTGTTGTCACTCTTCCACTTCCGTGAGTTTCCGTGTTTTCCGTGGTTCCTCATGAATAATCCGGGTTAGCCGGACTCCTCTGCGAGAGAACGCTTCCCTCCACAGGGAAGTCCGGCTTTAGGAAAAGCCGGACTTCGAGTGCCCGGTAGCCGCCTCTTCGGCCCAAATGTATTCTCCGCCGCCAGAACATCCGTTCCCCGCAACAAGGCCCGCCCCATGCCCTACAAAGTTTTGATGCCGATCGGCGATGCGACCGAAGTCATGGACACGCTCTACCCCTTCTTTCGGCTCCCGGAGGATGGCTTTGAGGTCGTCGTCGCCGGTCCCGAAGCTCGCCAATACCACGGCGTGATGCACGAAATTCCGCCCAACGACAGCATCCCGTGGGACATCACGCGCGAGCAACCGGCCTACCACGTTCAAGCGAAGATCGCGTTTCGAGACGTGCAGCCCGACGACTACGTGGGGCTGTTTCTCTCGGGCGGACGCGCTCCGGAATACCTCCGTTATGACCGCGATCTGCTCGCTCTGACGAAGCACTTCTTTGACGCGGGCAAGCCGGTGGCCACGGTCTGCCACGGTGTCGAGATCGCCGCCGCCGCCGGTTGCTTGACCGGACGAACTCTGACGACAGTCGCCAAGTGTGCGATCGACATCACCTCGTTCGGCGGTCACTACATCGACCAAGCCGTCGTCGTCGATGGCAACTTGGTGAGCGGTCGCACTTGGCACGACAACACGCCGCTGTTCCGCGAGTTCATGAAGCTGCTCAAGCAACATGTGCAGTAAGAACCAAGAACCAAAACTCAAGAACCAAGAACCAAATAAGAAGTCGTGACCGTGCGTGACTTTCGTTTGGTTCTTGGTTCTTTCCCTTTTCTATTTCCCGATCGCCTTCTTGAGGGCCTCGACGATCTCGGGAGCGACGGTTTCGTTGGCCGATCTATAGCCGAACTTCGCGGCGATCTGGCCCTCCTTCACGACGAGCGCCGTGACCTGCGCATCGGTGTTCACCTGCCAGCCTTCCGGCCCCTGCTTCATGCTCGGGAAGACGACGAGTGAGTTGGAAGTGAACTGCAATGACATTTGAATTTTCGGTAGACGATCCTTCGCAGCCGCTTCGTCATCGGCAAGGAACACGGTCACGACGGTCGCTTCATTCCCCGCCTCAATCACCGACTTTTCGAGCGTCTTGAGCAGGCGAGCCAACGGGCGGTCGAACCGGTCATACGGGATGAACACATAGACGGTCGGTTTCGCGCCGCGATCAGCCGCGTAGTCGAGCTCCTTCCCCGCGTGCTCGCCCGTCGCCGCGAAAACCTTCAGTGCCGTCACCACGGTCCCCACGTTCGGTCCCGATTCAATGTCGGCTCGCGCGATGGACGCCACGAGAATCATCATCGCGATCAATGCGGGTTGGACGATGCGCATCGCAAACTCCTTCGTGATAGATTGGCCTTCGGAAACACCGGATCGAATCGCGTGGCGAGCATAACAATCGCTCTGCGGGAGCACCGTCCGCCGGGTCGCGATCAGCGGTTTCATTGACGTTTCCGACTTCCCGAAGAAGACTTTTAGAAGTGGAGCAGGCTGCTATCAGCCGTAGGGCGCTAGCCCCGGTTCAGAGGACACAAACCGGGGCTAGCGCCCTGCGGCTCATCGGAAAGAAAGCGGCTCGCCTGAATCGGACTTTGCGAGAAGCGTTTTCATCATCAGGCTCTCAGTGAGAGAACGATTTCGTGACATCCCCGCTGCGTGTCCTGTACGAGGACAATCATTGCCTTGCCGTGGAGAAGCCCGCCGGGTTGCTCACGATGGGCGATCACTCGGGCCAGCCGACGTTGGTCGATGCCGCGAAGGACTATCTCGCGCGGAAGTACAACAAGCCGGGGAACGTCTTCGTCGGCGTAGTCCATCGGTTGGACCGGCCAGTCTCAGGCGTGGTGCTGTTCGCGCGCACGAGCAAAGGCGCGTCGCGACTCTCAGAACAGTTCCGCGTCCGCAGTGTCGAGAAAACGTATCTCGCGTTGGTCGAAGGAATCGTCTCACCAGACGCAGGCGTCTTGCACGATCGGCTCAACAAGGATCGGGCGCGCAATGTGGTCTCGGTCGTCGATGACGAAGAGGACGGTCAGGACTGCGTCTTGTCCTACGAGCGCGTTCAAAAAGTGGGCCGCTTCACGCTCGTCAAGATTCTGCCACAGACCGGCCGCAGCCATCAGATTCGCGTCCAACTCTCGGCGCGTGGCTGGCCGATCGTGGGCGATGGCAAGTACGGCGCGAAGACTCGCGCCGAAGGCTTCATCGCCCTGCACGCGGCCTCGCTGATGTTCACTCATCCGACGACCCAGGAACCGATCACCGTGACCAGCGACTGGCCGATTACGTGGCGCACGTTGACCTCGGGCTAACCTGCATTGCGCACGGAGTTGGACATCAACACGAATAACTCGTTTAACCACAAGCCAAAGGCGAGCGCGGAGGGGGAGCAGAGTTGATGCACGGTGTCACGCCTCCGCGCTCGCCTTTGGCTTGCGGTTAAACAAAATGCGTCGTGCCTTGTGCGAACCGTGCGCAACACAGGCTAAGGCGGTGCTTAAAGAATGTTAGATCGTTTGCAATAGCATCATTAGGAAGATAGGCTCCTACCAAGCGTGTGCGTTGTTGTTTCGCCACCCAATTAGACCAGCCAAAAACGGGGTTATATGTCACGAGCAGAATCTGAAATCAGCGTTGCCGATCTTGAGCGAATCCTTGATGAGCGGAAGTCGCTTGTCCAAGAACTTGGTAAGCGACGGGATGCACTTCACTTGGAACTCGCCGAGATTCAGGAGCAGTTCCAAGGAATCGTGGGTGCCGAGGTGACGGTGAAAAAGACCGAGACGAAGCGGGGCCGTCCACCAGGCACTGGCAAACGCAGTCCGGGAAGGCCTCGCGGAAGTAAGAATCGTGGTGCTCGTCCCAAGAATGAACGGTCCTTGCGGGATGTGATTTCAGAATTGTTGGGTAAAAGCAAAAAAGGGCTAACTCTGGAAGAGTTGACTTCCAAGATTGTGGAGGCTGGGTATAAATCAAACAGTTCCAACTTCAGCAACATGATCTACCAAAACATTTACAACTCCGAGGGGATCGTCAAAGATCCGGAAACGGGTTGTTATAGCCTTGTCCAAGAGTGATTGTGATCGTATTGCACTAGCGGATACTTCGGTCTGGAATGTGGTGTGTTTGTCTTGTTGCAAGTCGCGACAGTAGGGATTGGCGGGCGAAGTGTTCTTCGCCCGCCGTGTTTTTTGCAGTGCCTGAGTGACCCTTTGATTCGCTGTACGGTGGTTGGAGGTCAAGGACTTAGAGTGCCTGTTAAAAAAGCCGTAGCACAGGCGGCTCGCCTGTGATTTCTTCGAGAACTACGAGCAGGCGCGCCGCCTGCTCTACGGTTTTCACGGTTTGCTAGAGGAGCAGTGATGACAGATCAGTCGGAAGATGCATCACTTGCTGTAGACCAGTCGGCGGCAGTGGCACTGGTCATGGAACTGATGGAAGTCACGGGCCGCAGCAAGCAAGAGGGGGAGGTCGCTTCGCTTGTTCAAAGGCGGCTTCTTGAGGCAGGGGTTCCCGAATCGTGCATCGAGACGGACACCGCCCACCGACGGATTCCCGGTGGTGGCGAGACGGGGAACTTGATCGTCAAGCTGCCCGGTACGAAGCGTGGGCCGCGTCGGTTGTTGATGGCTCACCTAGACACGGTGCCGATTTGCGTGGGAGCAAAGCCGGTGCTGAGGGGTGACGTGATTCGCTCTTCCAACCCCGCGACGGGCCTCGGTGGCGATGACAGGGCAGGGGTGGCTGTCGTGTTGACTGCGGCGCTCGAATTGTTTCGTCGCAAGCTGCCGCACCCGCCCGTCACTCTGTTCTTTTGCGTCCAAGAAGAGATTGGCTTGTATGGGGCGCGGTATGTCTCGGCGAACAAGCTCGGCTCGCCCAAGTTTTGCTTCAACTGGGATGGTGGCGAGGCCCGCTACGTCAACATCGGCGCAACCGGCGATTACGCAATTGAGGTCGAGATCGAAGGAATTGCCAGCCATGCGGGCGTTCATCCCGAACGCGGTGTGAACGCGATCACCATCGCGTCGCTGGCCATCGCCGATCTCACGCAGAACGGCTGGCATGGCCTGATTGAAAAGGGTAAGCACCGGGGGACGAGCAACGTCGGGATCATCCACGCGGGTGAGGCGACCAATGTCGTCACACCCAGCCTCTCACTGCGGGCCGAGGCTCGCAGTCACGATCCCGTCTTCCGCAAGAAGATCGTGGAGGCATACCGCAAGGCATTTGAACTGGCGGCGAAGTCGGTCAAGTCGTCCGATGGCAAGACCGGTCGCGTCACCTTCAACTCCGATCTGAAGTACGAATCGTTCCGGTTGAGTTCCGATGAACCGGCCGTCTCGCTCGCCAAACAGGCGGTCGAAAAGATCGGCCTCACCCCCGAACTGTGCATCGGCAACGGGGGGCTGGATGCCAACTGGATGACCGCTCACGGTTTTCCGACCGTCACTCTCGGCTGCGGCCAACACGACATCCACACGACCAACGAATGGCTCCACGTTCCCAGCTTCCTGCAAGGCTGCGAAATCGCGTTGCTCTTGGCGAGTGGCAAGTTGGGTTGAGCGATCCGCGAACGCGATCTTGCGGAATGCGCGGAACAGGCTCATTCCCTTTCCGAGTGGCTTTGATCGCACCACTTCGCAGCCTGTTGAAGAACGTAGGGTAAGCGTCTCGCTTGCCCGTGAATGAAGTTGAAAAAGGGGCAAGCCAGACGCTTATTACCCTACGTTTTTCAGCAGGCAGTTGGGCGAGCGGCAAGAGTTCGCACATGCAACGTAGGATGGACGCCCCCGTCCGTCCGAGCTGGCCTAGAAGAACCGGACGGACGGGGGCGTCCATCCTACGGGGAAGCGACTTCCTGCCGATCGCCTTATCCGCCTGCCACTGCGCCGACGATGAGGAACGGCTCAACGCCCGATGCGACAGCGGATGGCAGGAGTGTGTCTGGGGACGCGTGCGAGAAGTCTTGTTCACAGGCGAAGAATCTCAGCAACGGACGACGCTGGTGAGTGACGTGATCTCGAATTGTGCCGCAGAGAACCGGATAGCGGGACTCCAGAGCGTCGAGGATTGAACGGGGTGTCACAGTGTCAGCAACCTCGACGGTGACTTCCGTAGTCGTCTTGGCGAGGTTCTTGAGGTGATACGGCAGAACGATCCGCACTTGAGATGTGGTCACGGCAGCGTTTGAACCTCAATCGAATAGACGGCGGGCAGATTTTGAACGATCGCGTTCCAAGAGTCGCCTCCGTCGGCAGACGCATAGACCTGACCGCCCGTCGTGCCGAAGTAGACGCCGCAACCGTCGAGCGTATCGACCGACATGGCGTCGCGCAGCACGTTCACGTAGCAGTCGCGTTGAGGCAG
>JAYTGQ010000479.1:0-1776 GCA_043733345.1 Schlesneria sp. | reverse complement strand
CGACGATCGCCGAAGAGGGAGCCAAGGGCGCGGGAAAGGTCTTCCGAGATGCTGAACCAATTCCCGACGGTACGCCGCTTCGAGAACTGACCAATCGGCTTTTGCACGAGTACCGACGGCGGCACGAGTCATGCGTGACGAATCTCGTTGTGGGCAGGCAACTCGATGTCAGATTGGCTGCGCCGCCGATGCTGTTGCGATTGGCGTTGTCGTGTCTCGTGGATGCGGATCATTCCGACACTGCTCGACATTATTGCGATACGGTTGTCGATCAGACGCCTCCATTGTTGGTCCCAGAGAAGCGTTTGAAGTTGCTAGACAAATATGTTGCGGAACTCGGTCGTCACCGAAAAGACGAACGGACCCAGTTGCGAACCGAAGTCTATCGGCAGTGTCGCGAGGCCGATTGTTCGGCTGGCTTCTTGGCGTGTGACAGTCCCGTCGGTTCGGGCAAGACGACGGCCATCATGGCTCATCTCTTAAAAGCGGCAGTGGCCAAGAAGCTGCGGCGTGTCTTCGTCGTGTTACCGTTCACGAACATCATCGACCAGTCGGTGACCGTGTACCGCAAGGCGTTGGTTCACACCGACGAGGCGGCCGATGACATCGTAGTTGCGCATCATCATAGGGCCGAGTTCGATGATCCTGTCGCTCGGCAATACTCGTTCCTGTGGCATGCCCCTATTGTGGTGACTACGGCGGTACAGTTCTTCGAGACGCTTGCAGCCCGGAGACCTGTATCGGTTCGCAAGCTCCACCAAGTGGCCGGATCAGCGATCTTCATCGATGAAGCTCACACGGCATTGCCTGCTCATCTTTGGCCGCAAGCATGGAAGTGGCTGCGAGAGCTGGAACGCGAATGGAATTGCCACATCGTGCTCGGTTCGGGATCACTGCATCGCTTTTGGGAACTGCCAGACTTCGTCGATCCGCCGACCACGCTGCCACCGCTTGTGCCCGATACTGTGCGCGAAAGTTCCGCCGATCATGAACGTCGTCGGGTGAAATACCGCAGCCACTCCGAGTCGCTCGACTTGGAGGGCATTGCGAAGTTTGTGAAGAAGACAGACGGCCCACGACTCCTGATCGTCAACACCGTGCAATCCGCCGCCGCCATCGCGCGGCATCTGGCGAATGAGTTTGGTGGCAAACACGTCGAACATCTTTCAACGTCGCTCACGCCGCGCGATCGTCTTGCGACTTTGGAACTGGTGAAGCTTCGACTTCGCCAACCCAACCATCGCGATTGGACGCTTGTGGCCACATCATGTGTTGAGGCTGGCGTTGATTTTTCATTCCGCACGGGCATTCGCGAGCGGTGCGGCCTGACGAGCTTGTTGCAAACGTCCGGTCGCGTGAATCGCTCCAACGAGTACGAGCAAGCCGACGTGTGGGACATTCAACTCCGGCACGGTCACTTGCTCCGGCCGCATCCGGCGTTCGAAGTGTCCGCACGAGTCTTGGGCGAACTGTTCGTTGAAGGCAAAGTCTCGCCAGACTTCTGCACCGAAGCGCTGCGTCGTGAAATCACTCAAGAAGGGATGCCGAAGAAGAAAAAAGACATCGACATTGCCGAACGAAACGCAGACTTCCCGATAGTCGAGAAACTCTTCCGTGTCATCGACAGCGACACCGTGACCGCCATCGTGGATGAGGCGTTAGTCCTAAGATTGGAAGCGTACGAAAAAATCACTCGCGCTGAGCTGCAATCGGCTTCTGTCCAAATCTGGCACAACAAAGAACAGGAGTTTGGACTGGAACGACTCGAAAGAGTTC
>JAYTGQ010000478.1:0-13539 GCA_043733345.1 Schlesneria sp. | reverse complement strand
GCCTCGAAGACTCGACCCACCCTACTTTGAAACTGGAAAGAGCCGTGAGGTTGGTGTCGGTCAGGCTTGGACCGCGAAGGACTTTCGTTCAGAATGGCGTCCCGGCACTTGCTGCTCCTGTGACCGATCCTTCAACGAGATTGCCTTTCCGAATGCAGAGAACACTGCTCAAGTCGAAAATTCACCGTGCGACCGTCACCGACGCTCAATTGCATTACGAAGGCAGCGTGACCATTGATGTCAACCTGATGCAGGCCGCCGACATCATCGACCACGAGCAGGTCCATATTTTCAATGTCAACAACGGCAACCGGCTCATCACGTATGCGATTCCGGGACCGGCTGGCAGTGGAACGATCTGTATCAATGGAGCCGCCGCTCACCTGGTCGATCCCGGCCACCTCATCATCATCTGCTGCTTCGCGCAATACGAAGAACGCGAGTTGGCAGGGCATCACCCCCAGGTCATTCACGTCGATCCGAAGAACCGCCAGACGAAGTGAGGTCGTCATCCAAGCCTGACGCGCAAGCGAAGAATCTCAACGCATCATTCGTTCGCTTGCGCGTCAGGCTTGGATGAGTGGTTCACCTCTTTCGTTAATGCCTGCAACTTCCCGGTTGGAAACCAATCTCATGCGCATCGCTGTCATCGGAGCGTTCGGTCAGTTGGGAAGCGATCTCCTGCCGCTGTTGGGCAATCGAGCGATCCCGTTCGGACACGCGAACATTGAGATCACCAACCCCACGAGTATCGCCACGGCATTCAACACCGCTCGACCGACGCATGTCATCAACTGTGCGGCCTACAACCTTGTCGATCGTGCGGAAGATGAACCGGACGCTGCACACCAAGTGAACGCTCTCGGCCCACAGCATCTCGCGGATTACTGTGCGAAGTTCGGTATCGTCTTGATGCACGTCAGCACCGATTATGTTTTTGGACAAGACTCCACGCGCAGAGTACCTCTCAACGAAACCGATCCCACGGGACCAGTCAGCGTTTACGGGGCCTCAAAACTGGCGGGAGAACTCGCGGTAAAATCGTGTTGTCCGCAACATTTCATCGTGAGAACCTGCGGCCTGTACGGACAGCATGCTGCACGCGGCAAAGGAAACTTTGTCGAAACCATGCTCCGCTTGGGACGCGAACGTACCGAATTGCGGATCGTCGCCGATCAACGTTGCACGCCGACTTCGACCGCCGACCTCGCTGCCGCACTGGCGTCACTCATCGAGACCAACGCCTTCGGAACGTACCACGCCACAAACGCCGGCGATTGCAGTTGGTTCGAGTTCGCCAGCGAAATCTTTCGCCTCGCCAACCTCGCGGTGAAAGTCACTCCCAGCACCGCCGCCGAATACGCCGCTAAGGCCCGCCGTCCCGACTACAGCGTGCTGGACTGCACGAAGCTGGCAGAAGTCCTCGGCCGACCGCTACCGCCGTGGCAAGAGGCTCTGGCGCGGTACATCGCCCAACCGTAGGGTCCGCGTCCCGCTTGCCCGTGTTTGCAACCCAAGTTCGCGAAGAGAAAACGGGCAAGCGAGACGCTTACCCTACGTGCCCGACCAGAGCGATTGGATCAGCGCCTTGATGGCCACCCACCACCAGCCTGACCAGAAGCCGTAACCGATCACCGCGAGGTGAACCGCCACCGTCAGCCAGAAGACGACACGGAACGAGACCTTCAATGTCTTGTGTCGAAAGACACGGCTACCGAGGTACGCACCTGGCCAGCCTCCCGCCAACGCCAACAGGTGCAGCGTCCGTTCTGAGATGCGAGGCTTGTCTTTCACTGCGCGCCGCTTGTCGATGCCGTACAGCACGAACACCACTGCACTGCACGCGACCGTCAGCAACAGGTAAATCGCGAACAGCCCGGAAAGCTGCGTCTTCGAGCGAAACGCCTGCATCAGCAACAGAGCCGCTCCGATCACCCACACGATGGCTCCAAACGTGAACCACCGCTGCAAACGTGTCATTGGGTTCAGCCACTCCAACCAAGTCCGTCGGCGAGCCACAAGCATCGTCCCTTCTCAAGTGTGAGTCCTCGTCCAAACACCAACCCGCCGCGTGAGCAAGGAACGCGGTCGTTTGAAATCCTTGCTCACGCGGCGGGTTGGTGTGGGCGAGTCCCCCGTCTCCACCCGCCCCGATCATCGGTCGATCACCAACGACTTGCCACCTCAACGAGCCACGTTCTCAACATCAAGGGGTCTTCTCTTTGCTTCCTTCTTACAAGAGAACTCTCTAGCAACAGTCTTAGTAGAGGGGCCTCAAAATTGTGGATTGTCGAAATGAGCGGCTTTGTAACAGGTGGCCGATTCAGGACTTGTTCGTGGTTGTCCACATCCCGCTGCTGTGGAGGGTTTGTGGAACAGACTCGCACAAGGTGTCAGCAACGCGGGTGAAAGTCGGGGGGTTCTCATCATCGACGTTTGTTCGCGATCCGGCCGTGTGGACAACACCGTCAAACAGCAGCTCGTCTCGACGAGTTCTCCACACTCTTCGCACGAGTGACTGGTTGGCGAAAGTCATCCTCGCCCCGCACAGAGAAGCCTGAAGCGCAAGCGAAGAATCATCGTCGAGTGCGAAACCCTTCGCTTGCGTTTTTTGAAGTTTCGCAGTCGCGCTTTGAAGTAGCTGAATTCGCAAGAATTCAGCCTTTTCGGCACCTGAAGCCCCTGAGTTCTTGCGAACTCAGCTACAAAACTCGAGTGTGCAACTTCAAAACTTGCGCTTCAGGCTTCAACCGACGGCCCGTTTCAACTCGGCCAAACGCTGCCGCAGCTTCTGCACCTGCTGACGGATCGTCGGGGCTTGAGGCAGCAGTTCCTTGAGACGGCTCAAACTGTGAGAGACCGTCGTGTGAGTCCGTTCGCCAAAATAGAGGCCGATCACTTCGAGCGGGCGGCCCGTCAGTTCCTTCGCCAGAAACATGGCACACTGACGTGGGACGATCAGCCCTTGATGCCGCGATCGTGAACGAAGTTCGTCCGGCTCGATCCCGAACTCGTGGGCGACGGCTGTCGTGATGATGTCCATCGAAAGCGCGATGGTCTTCATTTCCTGCCACGACCCGCGTTCGAGAAATTTCAAATCGACGACCGCCTGTTGAGTCGAACACGCCTGCGCGAGTTGGTCGATCGAACGGGCAATGTCTCGTGGTGAGAAGGCCCAGCGTTCGGCCAGCCATTGGAGCGACGGGGCAATCGGTTCGCACAATGGCAAGTGTCTCGCTTGAGCCAGCCGGGCGATCAAGTCGCTGCGACTTTCCAAGCCGGGGAGCGGCAGCGTCGCACAGAGACCGCCGTGACAGCGACTGATCCAGCGCGAAGAGAACTCGCGCAGCTCACCCGGCCGCTTGCGGCTTGTAACCAGCACGCGCGGTCCCTCACTGAGCGCGCGATCCATCAGCGCGAGCAACAATTCTTGTCGCGCCGCGTCTCCTTCCAAACCGTGCAAGTCTTCGCAGACCAGCAGGTCGAGGTCACAGATCGACTCCAACAGCTCCTCCAGCGACTGCTGTTCGTCGGCGCGGGCAAGCAGTTCGGACAACTCAGTCGCCGAGGCAATCGCGTACCGCAGCTTCGGCTGCCGGTGCAGGCATTCCAAAATCACCTGCCGCGCGAGGAGCGACTTGCCGCTCCCTTCCGGACCCGACAAAAATGTGAGGCCCTGCGCGTGGGAGGCGGTTCGTTTGCGGAGGCTCGTCAGCCGCGAAAGAGCCGCGCGGGCGAAAGCGTGTTCGGCCAGAGGCACAAACAATTCAGGACTCGACACGGCCGCGTGGCTGCGTGTCACGAACACCTCGAACATTGAGAACCGACCTTCATGAGTCGAGTTCGCAAGCGTCCGTTTGCGGGTGGTCATCCCTGATGGAAGGGCACGGTTTGAAACGCAAACCGGCCGGACAAAACACCAACACTAACCCGCAGCGTGAGCAAGGATGTTCGGCTCGGCATCCGACCAGTTCCAAGCCGGAATACTCTGAAACGCTCGTCCTTGCTCACGCGGCGGGTTGGTGTCGCGGGGCGGGATGATAGCGACGGTCACTTTGAATTGCGAAGCCGCGCGACGACCTTGCCGATGCAACGCGCGGCATCGTCAATCTCAGCCTGAGTGTTCAGGATGCTGAGCGAAAATCTCACGGCAGACCGATACAAATCGGGGGTCAAACCCATCGCGACCAAGATCGGTGCCGGCTCGGCCGAACCGCTCGCGCAGGTACTCCCGAGCGAGCAGCAGACCCCTTCCAAATCGAGCGCGACGAGCAGCGCTTCGCCATCGACGCCGGGGAACGAGATGTTCAACGTGTTCGGCAGTCGCGCGGTTCCGTCGCCATTCACGACGGCCGGTGGGCAGAGTTCGATGAGCGCCGCTTGCAACCGATCACGTAGCCCGGTCACGAACCGTGTCCGCTCATCCATCGCGACACAAGCCAGTTCGAGCGCCCTCGCCATGCCCGCCACCAGCGCGACCGGTTCGGTCCCCGGCCGTCGTTCCAACTCTTGATGACCGCCGCGCATCAACGGCGTCAGTCGCGTGCCGTCTCGCACGAGCAAACCACCCACTCCGCGCGGCCCGTGAAACTTGTGAGCACCAAAACTAAGCGTCGTCGCACCCAGATCGCGAAACGAAACGGCGATCTTTCCCACCGCCTGCACTCCGTCCAGATGCCATGCCACGCCGCGCGCACGACACTCAGCGGCGAGCGGCTGCACGTCTTGAACAACTCCCGTTTCGTTGTGAGCCAGGATCACGGCGGCCAATCGCGTGTCGGCTGGCATCTCACACGACGTGATCTGACCGCAGTGATCGACGGGAAACTTGTGCAGGTTCCACGCACGCATCGCCGGTGCGCGACAGACTTCGAGACTCGACGGGTGCTCACCGGGCGACAGCGCGATCGTTCCGGTCAGCCCGTGAGTGAGTCCTCTCAGCGCGAGATTGTTCGCCTCGGTCCCGCCACTCGTGAAGACCAGTTCCTTGGGATCGGCATCCAGTAACAGAGCGATCTGCTCGCGACCCTCTTCCAACACCTGCCGTGCCCTGCGTCCCGCCCGATGCGGACTGCCGGGGTTCCCAAAACAGTCCCGCATCACGCGCGCCACCACCTCCACCACCTCAGGCAGCACGGGCGTGGTCGCGTTGTTATCGAGATAGATCAGTGAAGTCATGTCCCGAGGATAAGCCGAGCGAGCAGTCCTGTTCCACTCACATCAACCCGCAGCGTGAGCGAGGACGCTCCCACGCAGGAGAGACGTAGGGCCATCGCCTTGTTGGGTCTGCGAAAGCTGTAGGGTGGGACCAGCGGCGCTTCGCCGCGCCGGCCCACCATGATTTCTCGAGGATTTCCGATGGTGGGCCGGCGCTCGAAGCGAGCTGGTCCCACCCTACGTTGAAAAAGGCGATGGCCCTACGTCTACCTTCAACCGACAGCGCACCAGCAACTCGTTCAATTCGTGTGACGCTTGCGGTGCCTCGGGAAGCGAACTCGTTTCACTGGCCGCTTTGAGCTGTGACTCCAATCGCCGGCATTCGCGCTCATGGAACGCGAGGTCCGCGTCGGGGAGCGTCGATTGTTCCGGGCCTGCCAGTTTGCGAGCGATCAAGTCGGGCAGGAACGGCAATCGGAATTCCTCGTTGAGCGTCACGAGGTTCGCTTCGACTTCACCCGTGCGCATCAAGTGAATGCCGGTCAACAGCACGCGATAAACGTACAGGAGCGGCTTCACTCGACGCGGCTGCTCCTTCTCAAACAGACGCCACTGCGTTTGGAAGAAGCCGAGGTAGTGATGGACATGGTGCCGCGTCAGGCAGCGCCGCGCGAGGGCCTTTAACTCATCATGTTCGGGCGACGTGCGAACGATCAGCGGTGAGAAGACTTGCTCCATCACGTAGCCGTTTCGTTTGAGCAACATCGCGAAGAATTTTTTTACATCGTGCGTGACGAGGTCCACTTCGAGGCCATCGCGAATCCGCTCGACCTGAATGGTCTCGTTCTTTTCCGGCCACAGACCGACGGCGTCTGACAGCGGCAGGACATGCGCACCGCGAATGTCGTAGTCCGAGTCGGGCGAGGGGAAGCCGTACAAGTGCGCGCCGCTGATCGTGACGAACAAAGTCGGATACGGATGCTCGTCCACCTGAGCAACCACGCGCGGATCGAGAATGAAGTTGGTCATGGTGAAGTCCCTTTCAGGGGGTTGTATCCAACACACCAACCCGAAGCGTGAGCGAGGAGGCCCGTTTCACAGACAGAATTCTCCAGCGACGGTCTCTCGAAATGGGCCTCCTCGCTCACGCTTCGGGTTGGTGTTGTCCGTGAGTTTGGACTCACGGCAGCGTTTCCTCCAACGCCCTGCGGCGGGCATCAATCAGGAATTCGTTGGCTCGGCTGTAGTCGGGGCGTTCGGGGAGCGTGGTTTCGGTGAGGGCGAGATCGAACTCGCGGTGCAGGCTCAGCCGCCACGCTTCGACTTCCGCCCAAGACAACTCGCCCCGCTTGATCGCCAGCAGTTGGTCGCGATGCTGTTCGACTCGCACCGGGACGTAGCCGTGCTTCAGCGTGCAGATGCCCGACAGCAGCAGGCGGATGAGGTGCATGACGTGCTTCCACTTCACTGCGCCGTGATTGCGCACGTCGGCTTGCAGCTTCTTGAATTGAGACAGCACGTAACCGTTGAACGTTTGATAGGCCACGCGCGACAGGAAGCTCTCCCGCAGCGCGATCAACTCGCGACCGAGGGGCGTCGCATGTTCGATCAGCGGTGAGTAGAGCACCTCGAAGACGTTCGGGTTCGCCTTGAGTGCCAGCGTCAGAAACTTCTGCAACTCCCAAAAGCATTCCTGAGCGGCATCGTTCTCCAACTGCTCGGGAACGCCGAACAGCGACCAGTGGAGATCGGCGGGAGGAAGATAGACGCCGCGATAGTCGGTGTCCGAGTCTTCAGTCTCCAACCCGTAGGCCCGCGAGCCGATCACGACCTTCAAGATCACGCGATCAGTCAAACCTTGTGCGGCCAACGCCCCATCGGTCTCATCCAGCACGCCCCGCTTGAAGTGAGCCAGCATCACAATTTCATCGCGCCGTAACGGAGCCTCGAACCCGTCCGGGAATCGGACTCGGTACGAGTGATTCAAGTCGAGCGGAGCCTGCATCACCACGCCCACGGCCCCGCTCGGATAAGCCATCTTCCCCGAGGCCCCGACCACAGCGACCTTTGTCACCACCTGTGTCCCCACCGAGTAGATCAGCTCGGGGTTGAGATGTGTTCGGTCCATGCGGCATCTTTTCCAGTGAATGGCGGGTGCGAAAGTGGTTGGTGCCTCACGCGGCCAGAACGAAGTCGTTTCCCCGCGTGGACGACGACCCGAGCGGTTGGACCTGCCATCAATCCGAAGTGTCAACGAGGGCGATTGAACTGCGCCCTCGCTGACACTTCGGGTTACTGTGCCTGGCAGGGAAACACGCCACTTCAGACTGCGCGAGGTTGCAGCAGGTTCGCGATAGCCTTCATTTCTTGTCGGCCAATTTCGGCCCGACGATCTTGAATGTCTGGCCCTCATACGACGACTTGGCGAGTCGCACGGTGCCGATGCTGTATTCGACCCGCAACCGCTTGAAGACGCCTGACGCCGGGTCGCCGAACGGATCGTTTGAGACTTCAATCTCGACGCCGTTCTCTTTTAGCCGCCCCTTCAAGTCCTCAGTCACGTCATTCACCACGCCCCCCGCGATGTCGCCATAGACCGCCTTGTGAATGACGAGCGCCCCCTCCAACTTGGGAACCGGGATCAGCAGCGTCTCCCCCTCAGCCACGCTGACCTCCGACTCCACCGAACCGATCTTGAACTTCACCTTCAGCGTCTTGGAGGCCTGTTCCGCCGGATCCCCAAACAACTCATTGGTCACTTCCAGCGAAACCTTCCCCTCCCGCACCGCCCCCGCCACCTTCTGCGTGACATCCACCACCCGCGCCGAATCGACCTTCGCGCCGTCCTTCCCCAAGTCCCCATAAACCGCACTGACAATCACCGGAGAGGCATCCTCCGCTCCACCGACCGCCGACACGAACAACACCAAACCAATCGTCAACACGGGGCGAAACATGTTTTTTCCTTGCGTTCGATCAGAGAAAATTTCAAGGCCGGGCGAGTCTTCAAAAGTCCACCCACCCCGACCTTTGAAATGGTGAGACCTCAAAGACTCGTCCCTGTTGGACAAAAGTATCCCACTGCAATCAAGGCACGACGATCTGCTGGGTGGCGCTCGCGGGGCTGACGAGACTCTGAGGGGACGCGCCGACCGCGACGACTTGGACCTGCACGGTCTGGCCCGAGGGGAGGCCGGTCAGCGTGGCGTCGCTGTCGGCGGGAGACGCGATCAGGACGAAATCGGGATCGACGCCCACGATCTTTTTGTAGACGCGATACGAAACCGCGCGAGGCGAGTCGGACCAGTCGGCCAGAACTTCACCCGACGAACCACCCGCGCTCAGGATCAGGTTCTCGGGAGCCTCGGGCGCGTCCGACAGCGCCGGAGGAACCAGCCCGAACTGATACCAGCGCGGATCGTCGGGGGTGAGCAAACTGGTCAGTTCGTCAATCACGCCGCGCATCCGGACGCGCAGTGCCGTCACCGCCGTCTCGCGCTCAGACTTCTTCAGAGCACCGTCTGCGACATTCGCGTTGATCGCATTACGGGCGTCGGACAGCGCGTTGAACAGCAGCCCGGCTCGTACAGCGGTGACGTTCAGCGGCGCGTTCTCCAGCGTCGGGTTCGCCGTCAGATACGCCTGCAACGACCCGATCAGCGACAGCCGCTCGTCAAGCGTCGAGGGAACCGCCAGCGACTGATTGGGGAAGCCGGTCGCCTCCCAGACCTGCGACCACTGCCCGCCAAGCGTCGCGGCCAGCACGTTCTTGGTCTGCCCAATGAACGTCCGTCCGTTGTTGTCGGCCGTCGCCTGAGCCTGCGTGAGCGCCACCCGCGCCGACTTCGACCCGTTGAACGCCAACTGCTTGGCCAGCGCCGCCGCCAGATTCACCCGCAACTTCACCTGAGTGTGTTGCAGCACGCCGATCAGCACCTCCAGATCGTTCAGCCCATCGGCCATCGCATCACCCATCGCGAGCAGACTGTCCAAGTTGGCGGGAAGCGCATTGCTGGCCATGATCGAACTCCAATTTGAAAGGGGGGGAGAAGCTGTGAACTGTTGACCCACCCGGACGGCAGAGACTTCCGCCTGAGAGTTTCCGGTCCCCTCGCCCCGGCCTTGCGGGGAGAGGGTTAGGGTGAGGGGTTCTTCGATTTTCCCTTCACCCTGCAAGCTGGACTGGATGGGAATGGGGAGAACCGACGAACAGAGTGAGGGGTTCTTCGATTTTCCCTTCACCCTGCAAGGCTCATCAATCGCAGACCACTACACGACTTGCGACCGAAAAACGCAAGCGAAGACCACTTTTCCACGCCCAATTCGTCCGCCAGCGTCTTGAAAAAGACTTTTCCAAGCCGCTGGCGGCCTCCAGCGCCTCAAACAAGACTTTTCCAACGCGCCGTAGCCCTCCAGCGCGCTGAAAAAGTCTTTTCCAGCGCGCTGGAGGCCGCCAGCGCGCCAAAAAAGTCTTTTCCAACCCGTCACAGCCCGCCAGCGCGCCGCACAAGACTTTTCCAACGCGCCGGAGACCGCCAGCGAGGTAAAAAAGTCTTTTCCAACGCGCCAGAACATACCCGCGAGATCAGAAAGTCCGCCGGGTGCCACGGTCACGGCTTCGCGTGGCCGTGTCTTCACGACGACAAGAACACGGCCACGCAAAGCCGTGACCGTGGCACCCGAAGTTGCGTAGGGTGGGACCAGCTCGCTTCGAGCGCCGGCCCACCAGCATGAAACATCGCGAATGGCTGGTGGGCCGGCGCGGCGATGCGCCGCTGGTCCCACCCTACTTTCGGCTACTCGTCATCGAACAGTTCCTTGTTCGTCTGCTTCTTGGTTTCGCGTTTGGCCTTCTTGAAGTTGACGTTCTTCACGTAGTCGGGGTGTTCCGCGCGGTGTTGGCCGGAGAGCAGGCCCTCGATGGTCAACAGTTGGACGCGGGGATACTGCGTCTGGCCGTCGGGTCCGCCGTGGAAGATTCCGGCCGAGGCCGCGTCGGCCCGCATCTTGGCGGTCGGTTCATTCAGCGAAATGAGCAACGCGATGTCCGCCTTCTCCCGATCGCGGACGTGGTTCAGGGCGCGGAGGTCGTCGGCCTTGAGTCCGCCACCCTTCACGCTGACGACGATTTTCCGGGCGTCGTTGTCTTTGAGGTCGTAGAAGAACTTCAGGCCGTCGATCCCCGTGTCGGCTCCCTTCTTCTTCCCCTGGAACGGCTGAGCCTCGACGAGCGAGACGGCCCACCACTGGAATTGATACTTACTGCGAGCAGCCAGATCGCGAGCCGCGTCGAGATCGCCGGGCGTGCCGTACACTTCAAACTTGCACCGCGCACCAAACGCATCCTTGAGTCGCTTCTCGATCAAGGAAATGGCGAGGTGTGTGATGTCGATGCCGATCCACTTTCGTTTGTGTTTCTGCGCGGCATGCACGGCGGTCCCGCATCCACAAAACGGATCGAGCACCACGTCCCCTTCGTTACTGCTCGCTGAAATGATTCGCTCCAGAAGCGCGAGCGGCTTTTGCGTCGGATATCCGAGTCCTTCGGGGCTGCCTGAGATGATCGGTGCAAGGTCGTGCCAGAATGACTGAAGTGGAACACCCGGCATCTCAGCGAGGTAGTGCTTCAACATCGGCATCCCCGTCGTGCGATAGTAGATGAGCCCCTTGGCCTCCATCTCCTTCATGTTCTGCTTCGAGTAAGCCCAATACCTCCCCTTGTAGGGCCGGACGATTTTTCCATCTGGGGTCGGCCATTCGTAGGAGACATCACCGCCCGGCTTGTTGGCGGTCATATCCGAGACGCGGAACAGCCCCTTTCCGTCGCTGTATCGATAATTCTGTTTGATGTAACTCTCAGAGTATGCGGAAAAGAGTGGATTCCATGCCCAAGTCTTTCCCTTCGTGTAGAAGAAGATCACGTCGTGGTTCGCACCATAGCGGTTCGCGTCATTGTGACTGCTGCTTCTCCGCCATGCGATTTCACTGCGGAAGTTGGTTTTCCCGAACACGCCATCGAGCAAGATCTTCAAATAGTGTGAGGCGGTCGGGTCGCAGTGGAGGTAGAGCGAGCCAGTCGGTTTGAGGACGCGGTGCATTTCCAGCAGGCGGTTGGCCATCATCGTGAGGTAGGCCATCATGTCGTTCTCGCCGAGAAACGCCCGCAGGGCCTTCATCATCTCGGCCACGTCGGTGTTGGCTTGATGCAGCAGTTCGTCGAACTCACGCTCGGCCTGCTCGCCCCAGTGCCACGAGTCCTCAAACGCGGTGATCTGCGCCTCGCTCTGCTGACCCTTCGGCGATTTGAACAGCAGGTTGTAGTCACGCTTGGAATTGAATGGCGGATCGAGATAGATCAGGTCCACCAACTCGTCGGCGACGCTCTCCCGCAGCACGTGAAGGTTGTCGCCAAAATACAGTTGATTCATCGCAGGCCCGTCTGTTGCCGAAAGGATGCCGATCACGATCGCAGAGCATCGGTTCTTTCGACGCCAAGTCAAGCCGAGATGCCTCGCATGGGTGTCCCCGGCACTACACCGCGCCCGCCGGACATGCGGCCTTCTGGCGGCGGAAGCTCGTCGCGGATCGGACGCGGGATCGGTTGGTGACGCGCACGCTCACACGGGCGGGCTGGAAGGTGCTCCGGATTTGGGAGCACGCCCTGACGGGGGACGGCCGACGAGTCGCCTTGCGCGTCTGGAAGATGCTGGCGTCGAGGCTACCGTGAGGAATTCACTGACGGCACATTTCAAATCCCGGCAAGCGGCCGGTGTCAACCGGCCGAAGGCACTGGCTGCGACCGGAGGTGGTCTTCGACTTTTCTGAGCGCGCGCGAGTTCCAGACCTGCGCGGCTCATACGGTTCAATTCAGTCACGAAGTTCACCGGGAGAGCGTTCCTCGGTTGTAGGGAGCACCAAAATGAAGAAGCTTGGCACATTTTTCCCATTACCAATTCCTCTACTCCCCCGATCGAAATCGAACGATTTTCGTTTCTCGCCTCAACAGATGCAGGAGAAAAACCATGATCTTGGACGCACGTATCAATCCGAAAGTTGCGACCGCTGTCGAAAACTTTCTGCAGCGATACCTTTACGACATGCCTTTCACACACCTTGCGCGGTCGATCATCGAGAAAGTTCCCGGCTGGACCGAGGAAGATGCCCGCCAGTTTCGTCGTCTCGTCCTTAAAGAACTGTTGAAACTGGAGCAATCGACGATTCAAACTGGCAGCGTACCGCCCGTCTTGGACGGTGAGCAGACAAGCCCCGCGGAACCAAACCCGCAAGCCTTACCGAACACCTTTCACTCGCTTCACCAAGTGCCGTTTCTACCTGTCGTGCCGGATGTAGCGGTCAAAACGAAATCCCGATAATACGTTGCTCTCCCTCCACTGCTGACCCGCAGTGGAGGGAGAGCAACACCCTGCTTCGAGTCACGTCAAAGCAGGGTTTCTTTATTTAGAGCTACTTGCGGATCGGCTTCCCGTGAGGGGAGGGCGGAGATCGGTCGGTTCTGGCGGCGCGAATCGCGCTGTCTTAGCAGCCTGTTGAAAATAGAAGCCTGAGCGCGAGCGAAGGATTTCTGAGCCTAATTCGTCCGCATTTGCGACATCCTTCGCTCGCGCTTCAGGCTTCTATTCCCTTTTTCAACGGGCTGTTAATCGCGCCGAGCACGCGGCAAATGTTCGCGAGCAGATCACCCGTGGTGGCCGAGGGAATACTGGCTTTGCGGAAGCCCCGTAAGTTGGTGACACCTCGGAGGCTTCCTCGAAGCGCGATGCACTCCCCGCCACATCGGTCGCTTGCCTTTGAAAGCTCTGTCGATAGCCGAGGTCTTCGCCTAAGCCAAACGATCCGAGGTCATGTCGCGGATTCGGTCGCGGGGGAATCATTCGACCGAGTTGAGGTTGATCGCGATCTTTCGCGCGCACGGGATTACCGGGTGGCGAAGGAATCGACCGGTGTTTGGGCGGCCCGATTTTGTGTTTCCTGTCGGGCGGGTGGCGGTGTTTGTCGATGGTTGCTTCTGGCATGGATGTCCTTGGCATGGCCAGGTGCCTGCCAGCAATGTGGCCTTCTGGACGAAGAAGTTCGAGGCGAACCAGCGTCGCGACCGGCGGGTGACTCGCACGTTGAAGCGGCTCGGGTGACGCGTGGTGCGGATTTGGGAGTACTCGTTAGTGGGGGATGGGCAGCGCGTGGCGTCTCGCGTGACAGCGGCGCTGGATGCGGGAGGCCTCAGGACGGGCAACGCGCAGCTCACACGATGCCGCGCGTGAGTTTTGAAGCTAAGGAACTGGCTCGCAATAACTTCCCGGTTTGACGCAGTGATTCTGTGAGCGGCAAGGCGCTAGCCGCCGGTAGTTCCAACTCACCGGCGGC
>JAYTGQ010000477.1:0-5266 GCA_043733345.1 Schlesneria sp. | reverse complement strand
ATAGACACTAACCCGAAGTGTGAACGAGGATGTCGATCGACTTCGCCCTCGTTCACACTTCGGGTTGGTGTGGGTCTGACAAGTCTTGCCGGTCGCCTAATTACTCGTCGCGATTAGGCCCCTCGTATTGGGCAACCTCTCGGGGGTGAGGGCCTGAGTGTCGTCCGTTCGACGCCTGTTCGTGACATCACAACGAACGTCTTGCTTGTGGTGCGGCGACGCGCTCGACCGTGTTGTGGCAGGAACTGCCGCAGTGCCCGAACCGTCACGGTTTTTTGCTGGAGCAGCCACCCCAAAGCAGCCGAACACTCAGATGATGGGGTTTGTTCTCGAGCCAGTGACTTCACGTACATCGATCGCGTTTAGGAGTGGGTGCCATGCAACGATCCTTCTGGGGATGTCTTTTGTTGGCTGGGTTCGCCGCTTCGGCGCCTCAGGCTTCGCAGGCACAGCTCTTCACACGCCCATTCCACAACTGTTGCGAAACCTGCGAGCTGCCGCAGGCCCAGTGCAGTTGTGCTCAAACTCAGACCCACATGCAGATGCAAACGCGGACTCGTCCGGTCGTACAGACGCAGCTTCGGGCACAGCAGGTGACGACCTATCGCGACGTGACCGAGACACACGTGCGCAACGAGTCCGTCGTCGAGAACGTTCCGAGTACGACCTATCGCAATGTCACGGTCGATGAGGGTGGCTATCAGATGGTCTGGGTTCCCAAGCCTGTGACCAAGCAAGTCGCTCAAACCGTCGTTCAACAGCAAGTGAAGACACGGTCGGTTCCGTATCAGGTGACTCGCCGCGTGCCACAGGTTTCGACCCAAATGATTCCCGTGCAAACGGTCCAACACATCACCGAACAAGTCCCCGTCGCGATGCAGATGACAACCATGGCCGTCCCCGCCCCGATGACCTTCTCGACGGCGGCGGCTTCGTCGTGCAACGTTTGTGATCACGGTTCCACCGCGATGCACATGCCGATGTTGTCGCAGCAGTTTGGGTACGCCCCGCAAGTCAGCTACGCCCCGTCCTATGTTTACGGTGCCCCGCTGACAGCCTCGATCCCGACCATGCCTGCCATCACCGTGCCCGTTCCGCAAACGGCCCTCGCCCCGACGCCGATCACTGCGGAGAGGCCGATTGAACAGTGGCAGACGATCCCCGCGCGGGGTGCTTCATCGAGTCGTTCGCAAAACTACGACTCCCCATCGTCGCGGCCCGTCCCGACGCCCGCCGATGACGTGAATGCGATTCCCCGACGAACCTCCATGTTCTCGCCCGCCCCCTCGGCAGCCGTCGTTTGGAACTCACGGAGGTAGGGCGAATCGTAATTGCGACGCGGCCAACAAATGTTGAACAGGGTCAGAGGCCGTGCAGGTGTTTCAGTCCCTCGTCGGTCACGTCTGAACTGGACAGGTTGTACGCGTACACCGCCAACTGCGGCGGGAGAGTCTGAAGCAGGGCGTCGGCTTACTTCCGGCCTTGAGCGTGTAACGTGTCGATATCGAGCGAGATCGGCCTCATCGGCAATGCCTCGCTCCGCCTTAAATGGCACTGTCTTGCCCGTGTCGAGATCGGCCTTGCCCGTGTCGAGATCGGCAACCAAACATGCCCCACCTTGTTTCAAGACCCACTCGGCAACTCGCCGATCGAGGGCCTAGTGCTGCCGCCACGCAAAAAGGTGGGGTTGGTGAATCGCGGGTTTTTCGGGAGACTTCCGCGCACAAGGAGGTGTCCCATGCACCAGAAATATCTCGTCCGGCTGTCGGATGAGGAACGTGGCGTTTGTCAGGCGGTCGTCAAGAAACCGAAGGGGTCTGCTGAGAAGGTGAGGCGTGCACAGATCCTGCTGAAGGCAGATGCCGATGGTCCCGCGTGGATTGATGTCCGGATCGCCGAGGCGTTTGATTGCCGGGTGCAGACGGTCGAGAGTCTGCGGAAGCGGCTCGTCACGCAGGGCTTTGAACAGGCGTTGGAGCGCAAGCGGCGGGAGACTTCACCGACGCCGCGCAAACTGGATGGTGTCGGCGAGGCGAAGCTGATCGCGATGCGACTGGGCAAACCGCCAGCAGGATATGGACGATGGTCGCTGCAACTGCTGGCTGATGAATTGGTGGTGTTGGAGGTGGTCGATTCGATCTGTCCCGAGACGGTGCGCAAGACGCTCAAAAAAACGGGATGACGAAGCGCAAGATCGAGTATTGGGTGATACCGCCCAAGCAGGATGCGGAGTTCGTGGCCCACCTGGAAGACGTACTCGAAACCTACGCCACAGCGTATGACCCGCAGCAGCCAGTGTTGTGCATGGACGAGCAGCCGGTGCAGTTGCTGTTGGAGACCAAGGTGCCGATCCCCGCGACGAAGCAGCATGCCCGGCGCGTCGATTATGAATCTGAACGCAATGGCACCGCGAGCATTTTCATGTTCGCGGAACCGCTGTCGGGCTTTCGCCAGGCGACCGCTCGCCCGCGTCGGACCAAGGTCGATTGGGCGGTCGAAGTCGCTCAGTTGCTGGACACGCGGTATGCCGCTTGCGCGAAGGTGACGCTGGTCTGCGACAACCTCAACACGCACACGAAGGGAGCGTTCTACGAGGCGTTCGCACCGGACGTGGCACGGGCGTATGTCAAACGGATCGACTTCTGTTACACGCCGAAACACGGGAGCTGGCTGAACGTCGCCGAATGCGAACTGAGTTGCCTGACCAGCCAATGTCTGACGGGCCGCCGCATCGGCGAACTGGCGCTCCTGCAAAGCGAGATCAAGATCTGGGCCGACAAAACCAACGCCAAACAACGCGGCGTCGATTGGCAATTCAAAATCACCGACGCCCGCAGTAAGTTGAAGCGGCTATACCCCATCATTAAGACTGGATGACGCACTAGGCTTTGTCGGAAAACGGTCGAAAGAATGTCCCGGACGCTCAAAGCGTCCGGGATACTGCAAACAGCGGCTGGTCCCCGACTGAGTTTTCCGACAGAGCCGAGTCCAGTGACATTGGTCGTGTCATTGGCCAACGGAACATGAGGCACCGGTGGCTTGACCGATGTCTTGCTTGCCGGTCGGAGCAATTCCTTTCACTCGACAGTTCATTCAACAGCCGCAGCCCACTGCCGTGTTTGGGAGTGTGGACGAGGTCGAGGCGTTTCACAGAGGCACGGGCCTGTTCGGGCGGAAACGCTTCGTAGAAGGCTCCCCTCGTGTGCGTGTGAAGGTTGTCGCTGGCCCGCGTGACCGCCTCGCATTTCGCCTGGCGCGTGTCCCACAAATGAGCCACTTCCAACGCCCAGTCCGACTGGGTGCGCTGCGGCCGCGCGGTCGCCTGACGGAACGCACAGAGCGGTTCGGCAAACAGAAAAATGCTGGCGGTTCCTCGGCGTTCGTATTCGTCGTCCACGCGCTTTGCGTGAGTCCTCGTGGCGAGAATGGCCACGCGAGTTTCACCTCTCAACGGCACCGGTTGCTTGGAAGGCGACCGCATCTGGCCAGCATCCTCTCTCATCGGTCGGTGGCCAGACTTGCTTCCATGCAGACCACCGGATGCCGCGAATCTTCGGGCTTGGCGTCGATCAACACGTTTTCCCTGTTCGCCGCGAACTCCGCATCGGCTTCGAGACGCCCCGTTGCATCTCCTCAGTGGCCCCGTACTCGACCTTGCGCTTCGTCAGGCGGGTATTTTGAGAACTTGGCGGACCGTTGCGTGACGGATGGACTCGACGATCTCCAACTCGACGACGTGTTCCGCGAGCAACCGCAACGTCCAGCGACCAGACCCCTCCGGAGGTTTCCCCAACCGAGTCGCGATGACCTTCGCCTCCGCCTCGCCATCCAGAATGGGAGCGTCGGAGGCGTCTGACGCGGCACGCCTTTCAACGCCAACTCAAACCCGTCACTCACCAAGCGCCTGCGAACATTTTCGACGGCCTGAACGCGACACCCATACGCCTCGCCAGTCTTCTCGTCCGTCCACCCCGGCCCGTCCACATCCGCCTTCAACAAGACCTGAGTACGACGCACTTTCTGGCCGAGCCCCTTCCACTTCTTGATCACCAACTGAAGCTCTTCCCGTTCCTCGTCCGTCAATCGAACCACATACTTTTTGTGCATAGACCACCTCCTTGTGGTCCACGTAGAGTCGTCGAATTCTCGATCAACGCCAACCCGAAGTTTTAGACGTGCCGCGGCACGTCTTAATTTTCGGGTTCAGCAAAATCAGCCGGAACGCGCTAGCGTCCGGTTCTAACCGTGGGCTAGCGCCCAGCGGCTGATGGGTCAAACCCGAATTCTTAGCCGTGACGCGGCACTAGGACGATTTCCGAGAACCTGGCTTACCGCCACTCGAAGGTGCCGCGCCGGGGATGGCACGGGCACCGTCGGAGGAATCACCACTTGAGCTTGACGCCTTCTTTTTCGGACTCTTGGCACCTGCGCCTTTAGCAGGAGGTTTCCCCATCGCGGAGCTACCTGCCCCTCCCATCATTGCCTCAAACATGCCACTTGCCCCGTCGAGTGCTCCGCCCGTTTTTGTACCCGCGTCTTTGAGGTGAATGAACAAGCCACGCTCGTCATCGACACGCTTCTTCAAGGCTTGCTCCTTCTTGTCTGAAGCGGGATCGAGTTGCTTTAGTTCGCCGAGGGACGTGAGTACGACGGCTTCGGGAAGCAAGCCCAGCTTGGCCAGCGGACGCCCCTTGTCTGGCTTCAGGCCCAACTCAGGATGCTGATCGGGGCTGAGATCGAAATCGCCGGCAGCATCCAGTAGGATATCTCCCGTGGTAAATGCGAACTCTTCAGCCTCCTTGTAAGTCTGAGCAGCGGCGTCCACGATAATTGTCTTTTTCTTCTCCGCAATAAACTGTCCGATCGACAGAATTCTCAGTGAGTCCGAAAGCATGGTTCCAAGCTTGGAGTCCCACTCAAACATGGAGATATTGGCCACAGCCTTGGTGGATCGCACTTTGTCATCTCGTGACGGATCGCGTTCCACGTCCTTCAGGAAGTAGTCCACGCTATTAGGAATCACCGAAGCGTTGGAGATGTTGCTCCAGTCGGTTCCACGCTCGGGATCCTTTGTGAAGGCTTCGTCCGTCACCTCTTCCGGAGGGCGTTCAAAGTTGGGATTGCGAATCTTCAACTTGACGCGATAGCGATAGGCCATGCCGGGTTGCACATCGAAGTCAAAGTAGCGGAATAACAACAGTCGCCCATTGGCGGTTAATCGCTGCTTGATGTCGGGTAGGGTCATGTTGCGACCGCCACCTCCACC
>JAYTGQ010000476.1:0-1788 GCA_043733345.1 Schlesneria sp. | reverse complement strand
GGGGGGCTGACGCCGCCCCGCTCAGAGATCTCATTACTGACCGCGCGAGGTATCAACGACCAGACCGCGCAGCGCGGCGGCTACTCGCTGTTGGAACTCATCATCGGCCTGTCCGCGTCGGTGATGCTGATGGGGGGCATGGCTTCCGCCGTGCTGGTCTCGACCCGCTCGTTGTCGTTGGCCGATACCGGTTCCGGTGCGCGAGCCATCTCGACCGACGTGCAACGCGATTTCTTGGCTGATCTCCAGCGCGCGACGGGCTTCACCGAACGGACCGCGTCGGCAGTCACGTTTACGGTCCCCGATCGCACGGGCGACGGACGGCCAGAGAAACTGCGTTATGCGTGGGCCGGAGCCGGTTCCCCGCTGACGTTGCAGATGAACGGCGGCACCGTGCAGAACCTCGCCACCAATGTGCAACAGTTCCAACTGAGCTATCGCACTCAATCGATCACGGCTCCCGTCGTCCCGGATGAGTCTCCGCTGACATCGGGACGGCTGCTGTTCGTGTCGGGCGGCACCTACACGCCCCCCACCTTTATTGAGCAACTCAACGGTCAGCCAGGCAAAGTGACCACGCTGCCGAGCGAAGGCCCGAAAGTTTCACTGTTTCAGTCGGGGGGCTTCACGGTCACAACCATTTCGGCTTCGCAACCGGCGGCCGACTTCACCGCCGCTTACGCCAAGAACGACGTGATCTTCGTGTCGAGCGAGCCGGGGACATCGACCGCCGAAGCGGTGTTGAAGAACGCGCCGATCGGTCTGGTCTCGGAGTACCCCGTGATGAATGAAACCTTCGGCTTCTACAAAGGCTTCAGTACGACCATGGGCACGGCACTCAAAATCGGCGTTTCGAACCATTACATCACGCAGGGATACACGCCGCTGCAACAGGTCTCGATCCTCAGCACATCGGGCACACTGCAATCGTTCTCAAATCCCACGGCGACCTCAATGTCGATCTTGGGACTGAACACGTCCGATTACAAAGTGAACTTCGGCACGCTCGCCGCCGGACGATCCGATGTGAATGGAGTGGTCGTTCCCGCCCGTCGCGTGCAGTTGCCGTGGGCGACTTACTCGTTCGATGCGAACAACCTGACTGCCGACGGCCAAGCTCTGCTCAAGGCGTCGCTGTTGTGGGCGGCGGGGGCGGGTTCCAACGGCGATCCGTCGCTGGAGAAGGTCGGACTGTCAACAACCGCCACCGAGGCGGGCAGCTTTAACAAACTGAGCACCATCATGGTCGCCTCACCCGTCACCCTGACCGTCAAGGGTGAGATGCTGGAACTGTCGGCCTACATCGACTGCAACAATTTGCCGATCCGTCTGGCGATCTACTCCGATGGGAGTGGCAAGCCGCTCATACGGCTCGCGCAAACGGGAACGCTTACGGGATCGGCCGCCCCCGCTTGGGTCACCGGCAGCATCCCCGCCATCGTCCTCAACCCCGGCACCTATTGGCTGGCGGCGTCCCTCAGCGATAACAATCAGAATCTGCATTACGCCAAGCCCAACAACTTTTCGACATCGCATATCACCAAGCTGAACTTCAACAACGGCTTTCCCGCCACTTGGACACCGGGTCCATTTGGGGGCCTGACCTTCACCACCGCCTCGACTCAACTGCTGATTTACGGCTCGTACATTGCCGTTCCGTAGAGGGCCGCCCTCAAAACGACGTAGACCTGTCAAGGAATCTCAGCCGAGAAGGCTGTACCGCACGCGGGGGACAATGAGACCTCCGAGCGGGGCGGCGTCAGCCCCCCGGTTCTTGGGCGTCAGCCC
>JAYTGQ010000475.1:0-5289 GCA_043733345.1 Schlesneria sp. | reverse complement strand
GAATTCGCAAGAATTCAGCCTTTTCGGCACCTGCGAAGCCCCTGAGTTCTTGCGAACTCAGCTACAAAACGCGAGTGCGCAACTTCAAAACTCACGCTGCGGGTTACTTGATCAAAGTGAGTGCCATAGGTGGTGAGCCACGCGGCAGCGGTTCCAAAGTTTGTTTTCTCTCGTCACTCAACAAGGTCGTCGCGGCATTATGGAAGCTGGCATCGTCGGGTTGCCCAACGTGGGCAAAAGCACTCTGTTCAACGCACTCACCAGTTCCAAGGCGGCTCAAAGCGCGAACTACCCGTTCTGCACGATCGAGCCGAACGAAGGTGTCGTCAGCGTTCCCGACGATCGGCTGCGGCGGATCAGCAAACACATCGTTCCGAAGAAGCTGGTCCCGGCGGCGCTCAAACTGGTCGATATCGCGGGGATTGTGAAGGGGGCGAGCGAAGGCCAAGGCCTCGGCAACAAGTTCCTGACACACATCCGCGAGGTCGATGCGATCCTGCAAGTCGTGCGGTGTTTTGAAGACCCCGACGTGATCCATGTGACCGGCGCTGTGAACCCCGTGTCGGACATCGAGACCATCGAAATTGAGTTGATGCTGGCCGACATCCAGACGCTCGACAACGCTCTCTCCAAAGCCGAGCGGACTGCCAAGAGCGGCGACAAAGACGCGAAGCTGCGCGCGGATGTCATCAAGAAATGCCTGGCTCATCTGGCTACCGATGAACCGCTGCGGAAGCTGACGTTCGATGAGAACGAAGCCAAGGCCGTCGCGAGCTTTGGACTAATGACGGCCAAGCCGATTCTGTACGTGGCCAACGTCGATGAGAACGATCTCGAAGGCAAAGGGCCGCTCGTGCAACAGGTGCGCGAGTTCGCGGCGAAGATCGGCGCGTCGGTCGTGCCCGTCTGCGCGAAGCTAGAAGCCGAGATTGCCGAGCTCGATGAAGCGGATCGCGCCGAGATGCTCGCCGGTGCCGGACTGGCCGAGCCATCGCTGGGGCTGCTCGCGCGGGAGGCTTACCGCGTGCTGGGCTATCATAGTTACTTCACCGCCGGTGAGATGGAAGTCCGCGCGTGGACGATCCCCATCGGAGCGACCGCGCCGCAAGCCGCCGGCGTGATTCACACCGACTTCGAGAAGGGCTTCATCCGCGCCGAGATCTACACGCTGAACGATCTCGAAACCTACAAGTCTGAAAAGGACATTCGCCAGGCCGGCAAGCTGCGCGTCGAAGGGAAAGCCTACGTCATGCAAGACGGCGACATCTGTCACTTCCTGTTCAATTCGTAGTTGCCGCCTCGAACGTGTTGAGAAATGGAGACGGTCCCGTTGCCGTTTCGCCTCAGATCTTCATCGGCAACCGGACTTGTGGTCGTTCTGCTCGGACAGGCATTTTTCCAATTGAGACTTGGAGTCGTTTCTCGTTTCATCTTGAGGCGGCCACGAAAGTGGCGGTCGAGCACGTTAAAAATCGTGTTGTCTCGATCCCGTTCGTTGTCTGAACGCCGCTGCATGACCTGCGCGAGTTCGGTTGATGGCCAACTTCGCGATACAGGGGGTGCAACAGAATCTCGTCCGCTTGATCGGAGACTTGCAATGTCGTCTTTAAAAAGTTGGATGGTCTGCATCTGTCCCCTCCTGCTGGGTGCGGCCCGGCTCTCGGCGTCGGATGTCGTGGTCACTTGGAACAACGTGTTGCTCGACACGATCCGCGCCACGGGAGGTCCGCCGTGTCCGCTCTCTCGCACGCAGGCGCTCGTGCATGCTGCAATCTATGACGCGGTGAACTCGATTGATCGACGACACGAACCATATCTGGGTTTCGTCGCCGCGCCGGTGGGAGCGTTTGCCGACGCGGCCGCCGCATCAGCCGCGCATCGCGTGTTGAAGACATTGTTTCCGGCGAGAGGTGCCCTCTACGATGCCGCTCTGGATGCGTCGCTGGCTGACGTACCGGACGGAGCAAACGAGACGGCCGGTGTGACGTTGGGGAGAGCGGTGGCCGATGCCCTACTGAGCGAGCGTATCGACGACGGAACGCAGAACGATCCGCCCTATGTCATCGGTACGAATCCCGGCGACTGGCGTCCGACGTTTCCCGATAACACAAGTCCACCGTTTAATCCCGGCTGGGGAAATGCGGTTCCGTGGACCATGTTAGCTGGCGATCAGTTCCGTCCGGCGGGGCCACTCGGGATTCGCAAGATGAGTACTTTGTTGAGCAGTCGGGGATATGCGGATCAGGTCAACGAAATTAAGGCGATCGGTTCGCGGAACAGCCCGCTACGCACGGCCGAGCAAACGCGGATCGCCTTCTTCTGGGCGAACGATGTGAACGGCACCTATAAGCCGCCGGGACATCTCAACGCGATCACGCAGGTGGTCTCGCGTGATCGTGGTTTATCCATGATCGAGAACGCGCGACTGTTCGCCCTCATCAATCTGGCAATGGGCGATGCCGGATTGGTGGCGTGGGATGCGAAGTACGACACGAACATCGATCTGTGGCGGCCGATCTCGGCGATCCGACTGGCTGACACCGACGGCAATGCGCGCACCGTGGCCGATCCCAATTGGGAGCCACTCAATCCCTTTACGCCGCCGTTCCCGGCTTACGTTTCGGGACATGCCACGTTCGGAGCTGTTCATGCCGCCGTGATGGCGGGCTACTTCGGAACAGACCAAGTGACGTTCACCATCACCTCCGAAGACCCGTTCTATGTCGCGTTGGGAGGCGGATCGAGAACATTCAAAAAGTTCTCGGATGCCGCGTGGGAGAACGCTCTCAGCCGACTCTATCTGGGTGTTCACTACCGCTTCGATGCGACCGACGGCAACCGTGCGGGAACGGAGTTGGGAAAGTACGTCGTCCGGAATTATCTCAGACCGATCTCGCGTGCCGACATGGACGGCAACGGCAAAGTAACGCTGCCAGACTGGAGTGCCTTCATGGCAGCGTATGCAGGCGGAGAAGTCGCTGCGGACATGGACTCGAACGGAGTCATCGACACGCTCGACCTCGGCCGGTTCATGGTGCTCTACGGCAAAGGGGGACGCGGCTGATTGGCGTTCTTGGTGGCCAAGTACCCGACACGGGCTTGTGTGCGGTTCACACGGCCCAGTCGGGCAACTCCGCTTCAAACGTCATTCGTTCGTGTGTCATCGGGTGCGTGAAGGTGATGCGCTGGGCCAGCAGGCAGAGCGGCGCGGCATTGATGGCGTGAGTCTGCGTGTCGCCGAGTTGCCTCTCAGGGAGATAGGTCGGATCGCCGACGATGGGCCAGCCGAGATGCCAGAGATGGACGCGAATCTGGTTGGTACGGCCCGTCAGCGGGACGACCTCCAGCAGCGCGGTGCCGTCCGCGCGTCGTTCAATGACGCGGAAGTCGGTGCGCGAGGGCAGGCCGTCCGCTTCATCAATGGCTCGCGAACCGAGGTCACTGGAAACGGAACTGATCGCCGCGTCGCATGTGAACGTTTCCTCAGTCGGATGACCGATGACGCGGGCGAGGTACGTCTTGTCGATCTCGCCCCGTTGGAACTGCGGCTGCAACAGTCCGGCCATGTGCTTGGTGCGTGAGAGCAACACGATGCCGCTGGTGTTCGCGTCGAGGCGATGTGCCGCGCGCGGGTTATGAGGTCGATAGACCAACTCCAAAATGTGTTGGAGCGTGTTGCGATTGAACCGCCCGCACGGGTGCATCGGCAGCGGCGCGGGCTTGTGAATGACAACGATCGCTTCGTCTTCGTACAGGATGCGGATGTCGGCGTTGACATCGGGTTCGATCGTCTCGGGCTGCCGTTGGAGATAGCGTTCGCCCGTGCGGACGCGATGCTCGGGACCGACCGCGTGGCCGTCGGAATGCAGCAGCCGCGCTTGTTCGCACCGCTGCTGCCACTCGTCGCGCGGGATGTGATCAAACAGTCCCGCCAAGCAATCGACCAACGTGTGGCCATCGAACTTGGGCGGCACTTTGACCGGCCGCAGGTTCTCGTAGGAGACGCTTCCCGGCAGCGGGGTCGTCGCGCGGCGGAGCGCTTCGTGGCGTGCGGCAATGACGGTCGCGCGTTGCTCGTCGTCGGATCGGAAGCAGTGGGGGCACGATCGGCCGGGAATATGGCGCGGGTCGCGTTGCTCTTCAAACGTGAGGGGCGATTGACAGACGAAGCACTGGTCGCTGGCGGTCTCTTCGAGGTGAGGATCGACGCCGACGCGCTGATCGAACACGAAGCATTCGCCGTCGTAGTGCGCGGCCCCGCAGTCCTCAAAATATTTGAGGATGCCGCCGTCGAGCTGGAAGATTTGCTCGAAGCCCTCGCGCTGCATGAACGGCCCGGCCTTCTCGCAACGAATGCCGCCCGTACAGAACATGACGATCGGCTGCTGCTTCATCGCGTCGGGGAGTTGCTTCACGGCCTCAGGGAATTCGCGAAACTGGTCGATCCCCACGGTGAGGGCATTCTGGAACGTCCCCAGCTTCACTTCGTAATCGTTCCGCGTGTCGAGCAGCGTGACGGGACGCCCTTCGTCCAGCCACTGCTTCAATTCGCGAGGCGACAGCTTGGGCGAGGGCCGTCGCGCCGGATCGATCCCCTCGACCCCGAAGGCGATGATCTCTTGCTTGATCTTCACCAACATCCGGTGAAACGGTTGATGGTTGCTCTCGCTGAACTTGGCTGGCAACTCGGACAGACCGGGAACGCCGCGCAGTTCAGTCAGCAGTGCGTCGATGTCCTCGCGCGGCCCCGCCACGAACAGGTTGACCCCTTCCGTGCTGAGCAGGATCGTCCCTTTCAGTCCTGCCGCTTTGCACTGCGCCAGCAGCCGTTCTCGCAGCGGCTTGAGTTCGGAAAGAGGAGCAAACTTGTAGGCGGCGATGTTGGTTGTGGTGGGCATGGTGATCGTGTGCGAGAGAGTGAGTCAGGAAGCGTGTTGCTAAGGAACTGGTTCAAAACAACTTCCCCGTTTAACCGCAAGCCGAAGGCGAGCGCGGAGGCGGTACGGAGTTGATGCACGGTGTCACCCCTCCGCGCTCGCCTTTGGCTTGCGGTTAAACGAGCGACTGGAAATCGGGAAGTTGTTTCGCACCGAATCCGAAGTTGGTCGATGGTATTGGAGCGTGTTCTATCGGTAACCGGGTTGAAAGCGGTCGGTTCTCGCTGATATCTCGCGCTGCCGAAAGTGATTCGTTTATACCTCACGCGGTAGAAGCTGACACTAACCCGAAGCGTAAGCGAGGATGCAACTCACGTCCTCGCTTACGCTTCGGGTTAGTGTGAATTGTGCC
>JAYTGQ010000474.1:0-5303 GCA_043733345.1 Schlesneria sp. | reverse complement strand
CGCTTCGAGGGGATTGAATCCCGCTTTGGACCGCCAGCGACCATCGGGGACATGCACGAACCGAACCGCCGTCGAACCGTCGAGATCATCGGGGCTGGGAAATGTCACGAGGTCGTCGTCATAGAAATGCCGGTTCGAGAACGCGATGAGCGGCTCGCGCCGACTGCGGTAATGCCACCGCAGTCGCTTTCTCACCTTTCTGGTCCCCTCTCCCGCCCGTCTTCGGGGGGAGAGGGTTAGGGTGAGGGGGGCTTCTCCTCGGGGCAGAACCCGCTGGAGTCACGGCGACCGATTCCATTCTGTTGCGTTCACCAAATTCAATGTCTCTCGACCGCTTGGCCCCCTCACCCTAACCCTCTCCCCCGAAGACGGGGGCGAGGGGACCGGAAGGCGACCACCGATTGACGACGGCACCCGAGGTCGTCGTTCGTCATCGGAATCGTCGTCATCGTTGACCATACGGTCGAAGAACGTGGAGGGCGGCAACTGCTTCTGGTCTCCGGCAACCACAAGTTGACATCCGCGATAAACCGCACCGATGGCATCCCAAGGGAGCACCTGTGAAGCCTCGTCAAAGATGACGACATCGAATTGAAACTCTGGCGATTCAAGGTACGTGCTGACCGCGAGCGGACTCATCATCAAACACGGCTTGAGTCGGACGAGTCGATTCGGCACACGACCGAAAAGCTGTCGCAACGGCAGGTGCCGCTTCTTCTTGTTGACTTCGGCGGGGTGGCCCGACTTGATCCGGTGTGTTCCGCTCCGCTTCACACACCCTACGCAACTCCTCAAATGGGGCCGCCTGTGTTCGCGAAAAAATAACTTGAGCAATTTTTTTGAGCCGCTCCTTGGATTCCGCACCAATTTGATCGTGTCAAGCTCAAGTTATTTTTTCGCGGTTCCCTGCATACCGAATCAGGTGATCGGCATCGATATCGATCACGACTGTTTGGAGTCCTTGCGCGTTCGTGTATTGGACTGTGCATTGATAACGGCAATGGTGCAATCGAACCGCAGAGATGTCTCCCAGATTGGCAAACCATCGCGGCGGGTCGGTGGTGTCCTCTGTCGGCTCGACGATGACGACGTCCACGTTCGGACCATCGGGGATGTGCAGGAGTTGCAGGATATCGTCCCGTGTCGGCGGATCCTGGCAAAACGCCTGGCTCTCGCCTTCCAGCGGTTCCAATACCGCCGCCGTGAAGGGGGACCAATACATCCACGACCGGTCGAGCGCATCGCGAGCGGTCACGATCCCTGACGAGTCGATGGACAATGAGATGACATCCGTGCGGAGCGTACTCAACGAATAACCGGCCTCCAACCGCTTCAATTCATGGTGAGTGGTGAGGATGTAGACATTCCGCAAGGCATTCCGGGCGAGTACGAACGACCGCACGTCAACATCCACGAGGCTCCAATGGCCGCCGGCCGTCAACCGCTTCAATTCGTGCTGGCGATTGAGGGCGTACAACACTCCGTCCGCATCCAGTTGGAAGGATTGAATCCCCGTCCCCAGAAGCGACCACCGACCTCGGGGTTCCAGCCGCTTGAGCTGGCCCGATTTATTGAGGGCATAGATCGTGCCGTCAGCAGCCTGCTCCAGGGATGACACCCCAGTCTCAATCCGGACGAACCTGTTACCGATCCCGGTGAACTGCTTGAGTTCGTTCCGGTTGTTCAAGTCGTAAAGCACACCGTCCGCAGTCACGGAAAACGACTGCACGCCCGTATCCAGCGTCGATAACATCCATTGTTTCGTACGGGGCGCGTGCTGTTCCCGGATCAACCGGCCGTTGGCATCGAGGGCGTACACGGTGCCGTCCTTGGTCATCGTGAAGGACTGGATGCCACTCGCGACCGTGGTCCACTGGCTGGCTCCGGGAGCGAGCCGCTGCAACACATGATTCGTGTTCAAGGCGAACAGCGTGTTATCAGGAGCGACCGCCGCCGAATAAACGCGCAACAGGGGTTGCCAGTTCCCGCCGGGGGGCAGCTTCCAAAGCACCAGCGGCACCGGTGGCGTCCCGACGCTCTGTTGTCCGTTGTAATCCCCACCCAGCTTGTAGATTGTTCCGTCTGAACCCGTCCACATCGAGACGATTTTGTCACTCCGATTGGCATCCGACACGGTGGCAATCGTCGCAGTCACGGTTGTGGCATTGTGGTTCTGGCTCGCGAGAGTGCTCTGGGGGGCTTGGCCTAGGACATAACGGTGCAAGTGGTTTCTGTCCAAGTAAATGATGTGACTCGCCTCTCCGTTTAGATCGGTCGAATAATAGACCGTGCATTTGTAGTGGCAGTGATGCATCCGCGCCAGCCCGATATTCGGGAAGTAACGAGGATCGTCAAGCCGATCTACGATTGGTTCGACCACCATCCTGAGGTTCTGGATTGCAGGCCCTGCGAGTCCCGTGGCCTGCAAGACTTCCTCTGCTGTTGGGGGATCCATGCAGAACAGATCGTCGTGTTCTTCGACGGGATCGAGCAGCGGTGCGGTGAGTGACGCATAGGCGGCAAAGTTGCCCGGGCCGTTTCCACTGCTCAGATCGTAAACCGTCACGTGCTGGTCCATCGCGAAGGACTGCACAGCCTGTCCGAGGAGATCCCCTACAGAACCCGCTTGGGACCGGTACAGATCGCGGCGGTCGTCCAGCCAAACGCAGTCGCCATTCGGGGCAATCTTGTAGCTCTGAACCAGGTCAGCCAGGATGGACCAATTGCCACCGGGGAGTTGCCGCAGCAGCAGACGGTTGGGAGTAAGCGCATACCGAATTCCATCGGGTGCCGTGACGATTGCACCTCTCGGCGGAGGAGTGACCGTGGCAGGTTCCAGACCAGGATTTGTCGCCGCGAATTGCGTTCCTGAGGTGTTGTCGGTCGCGAGGAATCTCATCCGGGCGATGTCACTGACCGTCGAATGGGTCAACGGCAGGATCCCCATGTGATTGAACAACTGAGTTCCGCGCGCGCTGAAATTCCCCGCCACGGTACTGTCGGTCACCGCCGCCCAACCGAGTTCGGTGTACAGCGCTCCCCCTCGTTGGGCGACGTTGTTTTTGAACGTGCAGGCACTGATTGTCGCCGCACCATTGCCGTTGAAGATGCCTCCCCCCAATACGGCGGAGTTAGCCGAGAAGACTGTTCCACTGACCCGCAACTCAAATTCACCCTTGCTGACGAACCCCACTGCAGAATTGTCTTCAAAAACACCCCCGCCCTGCTGCGCGTGATTGCCGGTTATAGTGCAGTTCGCGATGTGGCTTTGCGTTTTGACGAGGTACACCCCTCCACCGCGATGTTGGGCGGAATTGCCCGTGAGCGTGCAACTGTCGAGTTTGACCACCGAGGGATCCCCTGGGGCACCAACCTGATCGTATCGATAATCAGCACCACCACCGCCGACTCCAGAAAAGATGGCCCCCCCGTCAACCGCCGTATTCCCAATCAGTGACGAGTGGTCGAGGTGGATGTCACCACCGGCGATCCCTCCCCCTTGGTGTGCGGAGTTGCCGACGAGTGTGCAGTTCGTCAGGTTGGCTCTCGAATTGTCGAGAGCAATCGCGCCCCCGCGATCCACCGCGGTATTTCCCTTCAGAATGCAATTGGAGAATGTGGCCGCGTTGTCGATGCCATACTGATCTGCCGACGATCTTTGGATGCCATAATAGGCACCCCCATCGTGTGCCCGATTTCCCGAAAGCGTACAGTTGGTGAGCGTCACCTTGCTCGTTACGTTAAAAATCGCTCCCCCTTGGGATGCTGCGGAGTTGTTTGAAAGGGTACAGTTAGTCAGGGATGCGATGCCGCTCGGATCGACTGCGAGAACCCCACCGTTCGTGTCCGTACTCCAATTGGTCATCGTCAGTCCCTGGAGCGTCAGATTCCCGCCCGCCAGGACGCGGAACAGCCGCAAATCCCCGCTGCTGCCAGTGCCGACCAATATGACTCCACTGCCGCCAGACGGACCGATGGCGCTACTGCGTCCAGCCGGTCCGATGATCGTGATGTCGCTGGTAATCGCGAACGCCGAATTGTCCGCCGAAGTATCCCCCACCTGTGACAGTGAGAGGGTGGCCGGGCCGCGCGCAGTCAAGCTGGGGGCGAAGGTGATGATCGTGGTGGCGTCCGTGACCTCGATCGTCACCGTGGCCTGGCGGGAGAGGAGACCATCATTGTCTCTCACCGTGTAGCGAAAGACATCGCGATAGCCCGCGTTGGCCAACAGAACGGCTTCGCGCAGTGACAGGTGGCCCGGCGAATAGTTGCCGTCGTTCACATCCCTCGAATCATCGACCACCAACCTCTGAACTGCGCCGGGGTCGGGAGTGTAGACAACCGCGTTCGGTCCAATAAGACCCAGGACCGTGTCGGGCGCAACCGAGCCAACCGTGTTGTCGATCCAGGCCACGAACGATGTTCCCGGCGTTAGTCCGGAGCGGCTAAAGGGGTCTGCTTCACCGGGCGTCAGACTGCCCGTGAACCGAAAATCAAAGACGCCGGGATCGAAGTTCGAGAAGTCCGATTCTCCAAGCCGGACGAACAGGGCAAAATCGCCCGACTGCCCATGAGCGCCCGTAAAATCAACATCACCGTAGCCGCTGACCGCCAGAGTGATGCGGCCATCCAGACCGACAACGCCATTGAGAGCCGAACCGCGGTTGTCACCCACCGGACTGCCATCGTCGTTTGAGTCGAGAATCGTCTGCCGAAAGGCGACCGTTCCATGCGCCGGGCCTGAACTGATCGCGAGGGAAGAGAAATTCAGCGTCCCGTCGGGGTCAAAATCATTGGCCAGCACATTGATGGTGACCGCTGCATCCGGCGCGGTTGCGGCGGAATCGTCATTGGCCACGGGTGCTTTGAGGTTGAGTGCGTTCTGCGGCAGGCGTGGGACATTCGCGGTCTGAACAGCGACACCGCTCAACAGCATTCGCGGTTCCAGCGACTCCACCGTCTTGGGAAAGCACCAGACATCCGCCGCCGCCCACGGGGAACACCCATGCGGCCGTCCACGCGGTCGCAGCCGAGGATCAGGAAACAACGATCGTTGCAGAGTCTTGATCACTCGATCGATCGTGCGGAGCACCATAATTCAATTCTCACGGGGGACGTCAGCCGTTCGGGTGTATTGACAGTCGAGGAAAACAGCAGACTGGGTGCGGGAGTCTTCCGTGACCGGCGTGAAGATGTGGTTTGAGCGGCCAAGTGTCAGTAACCCGAGGTCAGTTGTGGCAGGGGCGAGCGCGAGACTGTCAGTATTCGGAGGTCAGTTTCGCGAACGCCCCGGTGCGAGAGTG
>JAYTGQ010000473.1:0-5304 GCA_043733345.1 Schlesneria sp. | reverse complement strand
ATGGTGGACAAGAAGATGGGAAAGCAAAAAACGGATCTGGCTTTTATCTTCTTGTCCAACATCTTCTTGTTCCCTTTGGTTGCGGCTGAGCCACGCTGGGTTTTCCAAGGTCGGTTCGGAGTGTCGGTTGCGCCTCACGCTTCATGTCACCGAGCGACACCGCTACGGTAAACACCAACCCGCCGATCGTGGTGGACGTGACGATGGAAAACGGATCACAAAAGAGAGGATCGCATGACGCAACGAATGGGGTCGGTCAGCGTGCGCAGGCTCTGGCCGCTGCTCTGGGTCGGAATGACACTCGCTGCATTCGGGCCGACTTTCACGGACCCGATTCTCAACGGCGGAACCGCGTACGGACAGGACGCTCCGGTGCGGAGGCTGCTCTACGTGGCCGTCCCCGGTGTGCGGAACTATCTCGAATACGGTGGGCACGGTGTGTTGGTGTTCGACATCGACGCGGGGCACCAGTTTGTGAAGCGGATTCCGGCGGCGGGACTCGATGAGTCCGGCAAGCCCATCAATGTGAAGGGGGTCTGCGCGAATGTCGCCACGCGGCGGCTGTTCATCACGACGATCACGACGTTGCAGTGCATTGACCTCGTCACCGAGAAGTTGCTGTGGGAACGGCCATACGACGGTGGCTGTGATCGGATGGCCATCGCGCCGGATGGTGCGTGGTTGTATGTCCCCTCATTTGAAAAGGATCACTGGCATGTGGTTGAGGGGAAGACGGGCGACATCGTGGCGAAGATCGAACCCAAATCGGGGGCACACAACACGGTCTGCGGTCTCGACGGCCAGCACGTTTACCTCGCGGGTCTGAAGTCGCCGCTACTGACAGTCGCCGACACCGCCTCGCACACGGCGACTCGCACGGTGGGACCATTCAGCGCCAGCGTTCGCCCCTTCACGGTGAACGGCCGCCAGACGCTCTGCTTCGTCTGCGTGAACGAACTGCTCGGGTTTGAGATCGGCGACATCGTGACCGGCCGGAAACTGCATCGCGTGGAAGTGGCTGGCTTCCAGCAGGGGCCGGTCAAACGACACGGTTGCCCCAGCCACGGCATCGGCCTCACACCGGATGAGAAGGAAGTCTGGGTCTGCGATGCCTTCAACCAGCAGTTGCACGTCTACGATGTCACGACGCTGCCACCCCAGCATGTCGCCAATTTGAAGGTGAAGGACGAACCGGGTTGGATCACGTTCAGTCTCGATGGCACGCGCGCCTATCCCTCGACCGGCGATGTCTTCGATGTCGCCTCGCGGAAAATCATCGCGACGCTCAAGGACGAAACCGGCGCGGCCGTGCAGTCCGAAAAGATGCTGGAGATCGACTGGCGCGGTGGCGAGCCGATCCGCGCGGGGGACCAGTTCGGAGTGGGGCGCGTCACGAAGTAGCAGACAAGTTCGGTGGGGATGGGAATGAAACGTCACGAGCCGAACCTTCACTCGCCCCTGAAAAACAAATCTCCTCGCCGCGAGAGATCGGGGCGAGGAGACAAGAGTGCAGCATGAAGTGAGATCACGGATGACGTGTCATGGCCTCAGAGATGAAGAGGCTCGACTGAAACCACCGCCTACCGAACAACCTTGAGTGCATCGGCCGGTACATCCGCACGAGCCTCGCCCGTCGGCAAGGGGGGCAGAGGGAGTGTGGCAGGGTCGCTGTTCAAGGCGGGCAGCGTCGATGTCGCAGGCTTCTCTGTCGTGGGAGGAACGCTGGTCGCTCCCTCGGCTGGCTTGTCGCTCGACTTCGGTAGCTTGGCCCGAAGTAGGCCGAGCAGCTTCTCTGCGGCTTCATCTTGCGGTGCCAGAGTCACGCACTTGTCGAGCTGCTTGATGGCCTCATTCGGATAGCCAAGGAACCCGTAGTGATAGCCGAGCAGAAATCGCAGCGCGGGTTCTTCGGGCTTGGCGCGGGCGGCTTTCTCCAAGGCACGCAGTTGAGTCGTGTAGTCATCGACCTTGCCATACAGCTCGCGGAAGTTCTTGACGACGACATCCCACTGTTCCGAGGGCAGCGTTTGCAGGGCGAGTTGCGTCGCACCGGCCGCTTCGTCGAACTGTTCGTTGGCGAAGAGGGCCTGCCCCATCATCAACATCAGCACGGCATTTTCGGGATCCTCGACCATCGCGTGTTTCCACGAGCGCGCGGCACCTTTGTAGTCGCGACTCTTGAACGCCGTTTCGCCCGCCGCCGCGAACTCGGCCGACGACTGAAGGTCATCAGCGGAAGCCGGCTTCGGATTGGCTTGAGCCACGGCGGGTGCAGGAGCGCCTAGATCAGGAGCCAACGCATCCGTCGCCACGGGAGCCACACTGCCGAGAACCATCGCCTGCGAGATCGGCGAATAACCGACGCTCGTCGAGTTGACTCCCAGCCCCAATCCCACGCCGCTGTAGCCGATCAAGCCGGGGCTGGCGCTCGCGTAGCCGTAGCTATAGGGCTGACAAACACAGATCGGTTGGTAGCTGTAGCAGCCCCAACGACGACCGCCATACCCGCCGTAGCCGCCATACCCGAGTCCGCCATACCCGAGTCCGCCGTACCCGAGTCCGCCGTAACCAAACCCACCATAGCCCAGCCCGCCATAACCGTAGCGGTTGTATCCCAGCCCGTAACCCCATGGTGAACCGAAGTAGTTCCACGACGAGAAGCCTCCATAACCCAACCCGAAGCCACCCCATCCCCATCCCGAATTGTTGTGGTGATGATGGTGATGGTTCGTCCCCGTCACAGCGGAGCCGATGATGGCATTGCCTCGCGCTCCGTTGACTCCCCCGTTCAAACCGACACCCGTGTGATGCCGATTCGCCGCTGAGTTCGCCACCGTCTGCGTCTGATGAGCGTGGTTGTTGTGCTGAGACAAGAACGAATTCGCATGGTTGGCCGACGTGGTTGCACCGGGCTGATGTCCGACGCGATGCGCGGTTCCCGCCGTCGTGTTCGACAGACCGTGATTACCATGCTGCTGGAGGAAGTGTGAATTCTGATTCGCCAACTGGTGCTGGTTCGCCGTGTGAGTCGTCGCTGAGTTCGCACCGTGGTGCAACACATGGCTGTTGCCATTCAAAGTCTGGCCGGTGTGCGTGCCGTGGTTTTGAAAGAACTGCCCGGTGTGTTGCTGAGTCTGCCCGAGATGTTGCTGAGTCGTCCCGAGGCGATGCTGACCACCCTGAATCACTTGGTGATTCCCCGTGATCCCCTGACCGCCGTTGTGGTGAATCGTCCCCGATTGAAACCCGCCGTTGAGACCACCGTGATGCACAGCCCCCGAGTGAATCGACTGAGAACCGAAGTTGTTCCCCTGATGAATCGCCCCACCTTGGTGAAACGAGCCACCCTGATTGAATGAACCACCTTGATGAACGGTATGGCCACTGAAGCCGCCCGTGTGCCCACCACTAAATCCGCCCATGTGGCCACCGCCAACATGGCCACCACTAAAGCCACCCATGTGGCCACCGCCGCCACCCATGTGGCCACCACCTGAATGGCCTCCCCCGCCGCCACCTCCGCCGCCATGTCCGTGGCTCGCCTGCAATGTCGCGAGACCCATCAGGCCCCACCCAACAACCACACCCACCGACAGCCAACGAGATTGAGCCATGACCATTCTCCAGACACCGGCGACTTCAACGAGGAACGGGACGCGGACATCTTACTCCCGATGTCCAGCATTCAGCACTCAACCATTTCTCGCACCTTGCCGACATGTAAGCTGCGAATGGTAAGCAGCAACGCGCAGGCAAACGTTGAGGTGGACTGTGCGTGCTGTGGCGAGATCGAATGTTTGCTTGACCTCAGCGAAGACAATCAGCTTGTTGAAAAACGCGGGTCGGGTGGAACCTGTTCGTTTTGAACGCCAGCCCACCTTTGGTGGAGGCGGTACTTCATCATGGACGAGGCGAAGCGACACTGGTCCCACCCGACATCCCGTTCTCAACAGGATTGTCCGTGTCAGAACTCACCATTCACCGCTCACCACTCGGCTGTCGGCAATTCGAGAAAGTTCGCGGTACGTGACGATGTTCAGGTTCTCACTCAGGAACCTGACCGCTCCATCGCCCATCAGAAATTGGGCACCTCCCGCGTGATTGCTACCGAAGCCGGTGGTTGGTGGGCGCGGGTTGCCGCTGGTCATACCCGCATTGATACGATGAGTCGCCTCGCCCAGCGCGTTGTATTCGGCCGCGAGAGCCGACACGCCGGGCCAGATTCCGTCGCCGATGACGGTCGTCTTGAGAGGGCTGGCGTTCACTGGTGTGTAGCGCTCGCCGACCATGATGATGTTGGATGTGCCGTCGATCATGTCGCGGAGGCCGCACGTGCTGTTGGCTCCGAAGACGCCGCCGTAGTTCTTCATCAGGGCAACCGGCACCGTGGATGAGCTGTAGAACGGATCGTTCTCCGTCGCGAAGCATCTCCCCAGCGCACCGGGCACCGGCGCACCGACAACGGGTGGAATGGGGAGCGTTGAGAACGAAGCGACATTCGAGCAGAACGAGGTCGGATTCGGTGAGTCCTCGGAATAGAGGAATGCACTCCCGACAACCCCGAAGTAGTTCGTCCGACCACACGGCTTGTTCGACAACCCACCGGGAAGGCCGTTGACTGTTGCGGAGCCGGAATCGGACGGGCAACGAAGGGACGGAATCACACATTCGACACTGCCCTCCGTGGGGACTTGCGGTGCGGTCGATGCCGTCAGTCCGACATTGATGTTTGGAATACTGCGAGTCGTAGCAACTGTGTTGTAGCGCGGACTCGAATCGATGTAGGGCATCAACATCATCGTCCAACCCCAGCCATTGCTGAATGGCACTCCCTCTTCCGATTCCGGGACGGCGGCCTGAGTGTGAAAGATGTAGCCGGGCGGCATCGTCGTGAGGAACGTGTCGTGATAGTTGTGCAAAGCCAGCCCCAATTGCTTCAGTTGGTTCTTGCACTGAGTCCGCCGCGCCGACTCACGCGCGTTTCGTGTCGCTGGCAGAAAGAACGCAGCGAGCAGCGCGAGAATTCCTAGCACGACCAGGCACTCAATCAGCGTGATGCCTGACCGGCGCGACGATGATCTTCGTGAAGTTTTCATGCGACGAGTCCTCCAAAAGTAGCCTTCATCGCTCCGCGTGAAGAAGGCCGAGTGAGATGCCGGGTGGATGGAACGTTCCGCGTTGAACTCGCACACGGCTGTCTTCACGCGGAGCGATGAAGGCTACTTTGCCAAAGCCGTAGGGTGCGTGCAGTCTTCGGAACGCACCGGGATTATAGCGAGCCTCTGATTCATGGTGCGTTCCGAA
>JAYTGQ010000472.1:0-13643 GCA_043733345.1 Schlesneria sp. | reverse complement strand
GGCTCCTGCCGAGCCGCGAGAAACAAGCGACTTTCCTCACGCACACGGCTCGGCGGGAGCCTCGCCCTCCCTTTTTCAACAGGCTGTTAGGCGAGCGGCGAGAAAAAGCGTACCCATCGAAGCCTGACGCGCAAGCGAAGGTTGCTCGATATCCCAGGCTTCGCTTGCGCGTCAGGCTTCTATTGTGGATATGACAACTACTGCCGGTCGGCTTATTACCTCTGCGGACCCATCGTCCCTTCCGTTCAACAAGGAGTACGTCCATGAAGTCTTCCACGAGAGTCCTGATGTCGGCCGCGCTGGTGCTCGCGGCCGGAGCCGTCTGGCACGCGGTAACGCTGGCTCAACAGTCCAAGCCGCCGGCGGCTGTTCAGTCCGCCGCCGATGGTTCGAGATTCGTCTTTGAAGTGGTGGAAAGCTTCAATGCGAAATATGAGGGCGACACGCCCGGTCACACGGGACGCAACGGCGGCTTGGGAGAGACTCGTCCGAACGTCGCGCTCGGTGATCCCGTCTATCGGGGCGACAAACAAATTGGCCAGGTCACTGGCCTCGTCTGGGATCGGGTCCGAGGAAGCCTGACCGTTGAGTTCGACCCAGTCCCTCTCGAACGAATCGCGGTGGGTGACACCATCTGGATCAAGCTCGACAGCACACCGACCAAGAAAGCCGGTGAAAGCAAGTAGCACCGCATGCGGATGCCACGGGATCGGACTCCTTAAAGTAGTTATTCCGTTCCCGTGGGGGATACTCGTTGGGAAGGAACTGATGGCAGAGACTGGTGCCGCCGCACTCCAAAAGGGAGTTCCTCAGGAGCCATCACCGCTGGGTGACCCGGCTTGCTTCAAGCCGGGGGCCGCAGGCCCAAGAAACTTGGAGTGGACGATCTGTGAAGTGGAACGCTCAATCTTGATCAACGTCCGTGCTGTAGTTTCTTGTGCTGCGCACCCCGCTTGATGCAAGCTGGGCCACCCCGCCACCCCGCGCTTTTCTACGAGGGTTCCTCGTTGAGTTCGATCATCCTGTTCATTGCCGAGCCGATCCAACGCCGCCGCCCAGTGACGGCAGATTCCATCACCCGTCACTGGGGCAGAGTTCTTCTTCGTTTGGCCCACGGCTTGTCCCCCCGGAGAAGCATCACGACATCGGCGATCCCTTGCGCCTGCGCGATCGGAATCTCCACTTGCGATCGGGCGGCGGTTGGTTCGCAGGCGATGGCAAAGCCGATGAAGGAGGGCGATAGCTTCAGGCCATCGAGCGTCTCGGCATCAACCGGGATCGCCTCTTCGCGGGCAGCCAATGTGACGCCGTTGACGATCAGTCGCGCGACGTCCACCAGGACGACCACGTTCGCCTTCTCGAAGAAGCGTTTTCGTGCTGCGGCTGTGGGGGCCTCTTTCGACGGCGTGGAACTCAATGCGGTGACGAGGCCCTGCAGTTCCGTCGTGCCGCCGCCAAACGTCTGCAACGCGCGTTGGGGCTGATACATCGCCAGTTGCTGCATCCCCGCGGCACCGAACAGGATGTCCCGGAACTTCTCTTGAAAGCCGAGCGGATCGGCTGTCGGATCGACCTCTTGCTTGATGGTGATCCGATCCACCTCCACACCGCCGATCTTTTCGGCGGCTGGTTCCAGAGTCGTGGTCTGCGTGAAACCGATGGATTGAATCTTGCCCATCGCCTTCAGCATCGTGCGGCTGATTTCGCGCATGCGTTCGCCCGGCGTGACCTCTGAGACTGAACCGGCGCGCATCGCACCGGCCGATTTCGGATCGAGGTCGATGTAGCCGGCCATCTCGCCATACTTCAGACCGTGCATCTGTTTGATGGCGGCGTCGAGCTGAGCCTTCTGCTCGTCCGACGTGTTCGCCAGCAGCATGGTCTTGGTCATGTTCATCGACCAATCGATCATGCCCGCCATGTCCACTTTCGTTCCGAAGTATGCCGCCTTGTTCGCGGGGAGACGGCTCATCAGCGACAGGTCTCCGGTCGGCTGACTGCCGAGAAACTTCGCGGTCGGCGTCCCGGCTTCCACTTGCAGCCGATCTTCAAACCGAATCGTCTCCTTCGAGATCGTGATTCCCAGCGTGTGGCTGTGCGAGTCTTGCACCCCCTGCAACGCCGCCTTGCCGAGCACGCGGTACATGTCGAAGGCGGGCGCGATTTGCGAGCGTTGCGCCTCGGGCATCGCGGCGGTGATCTGATCGATGAGCGCGTTGAGTTGCGGCTCGGCCTGCTCCAACTCGGTCTCGAACTCTTCGGCAAGCTGTCGCACATGCACCAGCACCGAAACATCGGAAGCGTCGAACAGCTTCTTCGAGGCCGCGTCGATCTTCGACCAGAGCGCCTTCCCCTTGCCTCCCAGCCGCTCGCGAACTTTGTCGAGTGCGTCTTCGTTGTCCGAGAAGATCGCCAGCTTGTCCGCCGTATGAAACTCAAAGTTGTCGGGCAGCGCATCCTCGACGGCCTTGGCATCTGTGACCGGGATCACGAAGACGACGGCCGGCTTCTCTCCCGACTCGGCGAAGACGATCGCCCACCAATCTTTCTCGATATCCACTCCGGCGAATCCTGGATTTTCAAGAAACCGTCCCAGCTCGGGCAAGATGTCTGTCACAAACTCCCCGTATCCCCACTGCACGGCATTCGCATAATCGGCGAGCTTCGCCAACGTCGCCTGTGGAGCCTTCCATCGCACCACAACACTGGCCGAATCCGGCACGGCGTCGGCCGGGTCAGCGGCCTGCACCACAGAAGCGGCACACCAACTGAGCGACCACAACACAAGCCACAGTCCGCACGAAGCCAACGGTCGTCGCATGATCAGTTTCCTTGAAAAGAAGAGTTCGTCGTTGCAGAGCCAGTCCGTCGTTCCGGCCACAGCCGGTGTTCCCGTCCACCCGAGGGCAGAACGACGAGAGATTGGTGCGTCCCAGTGAACGGAGTATTGCCGAGCCGCAACGGTGACGCGAGCCACTCGAATCAGGGCCATTGCCTCGCGTTCGGCTCGCGTTCGGCGCGGGTCTCCTGACCCCGCCGAAACGCCCGACCGAAGGTCTCCTCTTCGTCTTCTTGCGAATCTCTTCCAAACCGCGATTCCCGCTCTTCCAGAACGAAGAGGAGACCTACGGTCGCGACCTGTGCGGGGTCAGGAGACCCGCGCACAACAAACTTCAGTCCCACATCAAGCGGCTGATCTCAACATCATTCTGCACACTTCCGTCGGAAGCAAAGTAACTGGCAGACGAGAATCGCCAGTCGGACGCTCGCCGAACCAGTCCCTTGCGGAACGGGTTGTCGTGCAGATAGTCCAGCTTCTGTTTCCACATCGCCTCGGTGACAAGGGCCACCGGATGTCGAGTGGCCTGCCAGAAACGGCGCTCTCGATCCCCCGGAGCCGCCGCTTTCAATGCCTGGGAAAAACACGCGGGCAAGTGGGCAGCACAATGGTCGGCCAGCCGACGGCCAGTGAACTTGCGAAAGTCGGTCAACGTCTGTTCGAGTCGCGCGGGCTGCCATTCGGCATCGAAGACGATGGCGTGCAGATGCGTCGGCATGATGACGTAGCTGTTGATGCGCAGTGATTTCGTTTTGTGACAGTGATTGAAGCTGTCGGTCACGATTCGGAACGCAGCTTCGGACGTGAACACGGGCAGCCAATCGACCACGCTGAACGTGACGTAGTACAACGCGCAATCGTTGTAGATGCGGTAGCGTTCCATGATGGGTGTTCTTCTGATCTAAAGAGGACGCAGGAGAGAGAAGAGGAGACCTGCGGTCGGGCGTTTCGGCGGGGTCAGGAGACCCGCGCCGAACAAGAACCATTGGCTGGCCCTCGGAACCGAAACAACGAGCCTCCGCCATGTGTGCCACGGTCACACCGTCTTCGGGGTGGCCGTGCTCTTCGGTTTGGCTTCCTCAACAAGCCACGTCCAACGTCCCTCAGCACGGCCACGTCGAGGACTCCGTGACCGTGGCACCCGCACCCGGCGTTCGATCAATCCACGCGGACTCCATAGCCGAAGATGAGCGGAGCAGATTTGGGATACGTCGAGGCTGGAGCCCATTGCTCAACGAAGAGTTTTTCACCCGCGATCGTGTAACGTTCCACAATATCCGCCGGGAGCCGAAGAATCATTTCGCCCCGTTCGACAGTGATTTTGCCAATCAATTTTTCCCCGTCTCCCCTGCGTACGACACCATCGGCCGGTATGACGATTGGACCTGTTGCCCTGTTGCTGAACAACACAGACCACTTCCCCATCAGTTTGCGGGCATGGGCAGCCACATCATCATTGGCCTCTCCCAACTCTGTCTCGACCTGATCCAAGGTGCCGAGATCGGAGAAGTATTGGCGTGCCCGTTGATGTTGACGGTCCAGTTGCAAGACAGACCGCCAAGCACTGGTCTCACTGACCCGGTCTTTATCGCTGTACGCACGCCCGGCCAACTTAACGAGCTTGGCGATCGTGTCATCGCGAGATTTTCCAATGGCTTGAGCACGAGCCTTGTCGGCCCGCGCGACGGCATCTCCATGAGTTCGCAGCAGGGACTCGATCTCCTTCATGTTCTCCGCCGCGTGAACAACGACTCCACACAGGGCGAGGGCAATAACAGTGATAAATAATGGCCGCATCGTCTGATCTCCCATGGATTGTAGATTGACACACTTTCTCGCATTCGGCTCGGAACTCCTGCCTCCGCCGAACACGCGGTTACTTGTCCTTCCGCCACAGCCAGCGCATCGCGTCTGGCAAAACAACTCCGCCGTGGTTGCCGTTGTGGCCGCCGTAGCCCCAGACGGTTTGGACGTCGTACTTGGACCACTTCAGCGACGATTCCATCTCCAAGTTGGCGAGCCACCAGTTGCCGTGTTCGTTGTTGAGGTCGTGGTCGCCGTCCTGCAAATAAACTCGGATCGGCTTGCGTTCGGTTTTGCGGATTAGCGCCGGGTAGACGTGGCCGCCGCGAATGTTCGTGAAGCTGCCGATGTGGCTCAGCACTTTGCGGAAGGCGTCGGGACGCTCCCACGCCACCGTCCAGGCACAGATGCCTCCTGAAGACGCGCCGCAGATGGCGCGCTGGTCGGGATCGGTCGTCAGGTTGTGGCTCTTGCCGACCTCGGGCAGGATTTCTTCGAGGATGAACTTCGCATACTTGTCGCCAAGCGAGTCGTATTCGACGCTGCGGTTGTTCGCCTTCCAGCGCGATTCGGGAAGCGGTTCGCCGCGATGACCGGGATCGACGAAGAGGCCGATGATCGGCGGCAGGTCTCCCCTGGCCATCAGGTTGTCGAACACGACCGGCACGCGGTAATCGCCCGTCTTGTTGACGTAGGCATGGCCGTCCTGAAAGACCATCACGGCGGTCGGCTTCGCGGCGTCATATTTGGCGGGAACGTAGACGTAGTAGTCGCGCACGGTCCCCTCGAAGATCTTGCTCGTCCACGAATGCTTGGTCACCTTCCCTTCGGCAGTCCCTGCGACCGGCTTCGATTCGGGACCAAGCTCATACTTCTGCGGCTCGGCGGGTTTTTCGGTTTGCGCGAACGACGGGGACGCGGTCATCAGCGACAACATCAAAGCAGCGGTCAGAAAACGCACGGCGAAGTCTCCATGAAATGAGTCCGGTCTCGACACAGGCCGACACGATAGGACCAATGCCGCCGCGACGAAAGCGAGTGAACCACTGCTTCCAAATGGACATCGCCTCCTCCTTCCCCTTCGTTCCCTTCGTTGCCTTCTGTTCCCACTCTTTCCTCATTCCGAGCCAGAGAATTTGAACAGAAGGGAACGAAGACAACGAAGGAAGGCGGGAGATCAACGGGTTAACTCTGTCAGGCGGGTCGGGCACGCTGTATGTTGCGGCGGTAATGAAACCTGATGGAGGATGTGATCAGGAGCAATGCGATGCGCCCCTGCCAGAAATGGGCTGCACCAATCACGAACGCGGACAAAGTGTGTCCGAGTTGTGGTCATCTGCAAGCGGCTCCGGTCGGGGTGCTGCGTACGAATTACACCGAACCTCAAGAGGTCGAGGATCGCGAATTGGAAGCCGGTACGACCTTGGCATTGAATTTCTTCATTCGCTTTCTCCCAGTGATGACTGCCACAGGCGGTACTGGGTATCTGATTGGTGACGTAGCCGGCCTGTTGATCGGTGCATTGGTGGGTGTCCTGATCGCCGCAGCTTGCTTCTACTGAAAGGGCAGATGAGATGCTGAACATCAAAACGATGCTGCTGTGCTTGTGTTGTTTCAGCGCGAGGCAGATGGCTCGGGCCGAATCGAAATCGCTCGATGTCTTCACTCGACGCATCCTGCCGATCATGAATTCGGCGAAGCCGTCGAGTTGTGCCGAGTGCCACTTGAGCGGCGTCGATTTGAAGGACTACATCCGCGCGGATCAGGCGGAGACGTTCGCGGCCCTCGTCAAGGGAGGGATGATCGACGCGAAGCAGCCGAAGAAATCGAAGCTGCTCGAATTCATCAGCCGCTCGCCCGCGAAGCCGACCATTGTGTCGGCCGATGTGCGCAAGGAAGAACTGGCCGCGTTCACGGCATGGATCGAAGAGGCGGTTCGCGATCCGGAGTTGCTCAAGGCGAAAGCCGGTTCGGAATCGCTCGGCCCGAAGCTGCCGGTTGAAGTTGTGCGGCATGCCCGCAACGACCGGGTGCTGGCGTCGTTCATTGACAACATCTGGGTCGAGGCGACTCGCTGCGCCGCGTGCCATTCACCGCTGACCAATCAGAAGCAGGTGAAAGAGTTTGGCGAGCGAGTCAGTTGGATGAAGCCGGACGATCCGGCTGGGACGCTGAAGTATCTCGTCGAGTCCGGGCTGATCGACGCGACCGATCCGACGCAGAGCACGCTCCTGCAAAAGCCGACGATGCAGGTGAAGCACGGCGGCGGGATCAAGATGGTCATCGGAGACCGCTCCTACAAACAGTTCCGAAAGTTTCTGGAAGACTACGCCGCGATGTCCTCCGGAAAGTACCAGACCGCGAAAGAACTGCCCCAGCCGGACGCCGAGGTCTCGCGCGTCAGTGAGGTCTGGTTCAAGCTGACCGATGTCCCCGACAACTTCGACAAGCAACTGTTGCAACTCGATGTGTATCGGCAGGACACGCGATCGAAGTCCGGCTGGTCGAAGGAGCGCTGGGCCACGTCGGACCGCCAGGTCTTCGGCAAGGGGAGACTGTGGCAGCACACGTTGAGTCTGACCGCGCCGCGCGACTCGGCCCGCGCGAAGGAACTGCTCGCGCAGCCGACACTGCCGCCGGGCAAGTACCTCGTGAAGATCTACGTTGATCGAGCAGGCCGTCTGGAAAAGGACTGGCAGGCCGAACTCGGCGCGAAGGATTTCGTCGGCCAGGTGGAGGTCGATTCACGCTGGCCCGGCGGCTACGGCAGCATGACGGCGGCGAAGTTTCCCGCTCGTCGATGACTGTTGGTGACGAGTCCACTCACGCGACGGCAGAGTTGAACCGTTGTTGGCTGCGGTCTAGCATGGCCGCCGCACTTCAGGTGTTTCTTGCAGGTGATTGACCGGAGGTCGGTGTTCTTGGACCAAGGACGGGGATCGGATTGTGAGATTCCAGCTTCCTCAGAAAAGAGTCCGTCATGTCGCGCGCCGCCGTGGTTCACTTGTGTCAGCACATCGCCCAGACTCCCGAGTTGCAGCGTCGCCTCGAAAGCGGCGCGAGGGCTGGATCGGGCTGGGACTTGATCGTTTCAGTGGGGCATGAGCACGTCTTTGAGTTCACGGCGCACGAGGCGGCCGAATGCTTTGAGCACGAACGGCTCCGCCGAGCCGCTCACGAATCGTCCGGTCATGCCGAGACGCACATTCTGAAACAGCGTCCGAGCGTGAGTGAAGATCTGGCCGAGACCTTCATCCTCAGTCGAGAGACCGGCGACTCTCCGGCCCGTGCGAGTGAGTTGAGCCTGAATGGCCTGCGTCGCGTCGCCCTGAGCAACGACTGGAACATTGAGCTGTCCGAAACCGCCGCCGATGAAGACGAAAGCATCTTCAGTTAGGCGGCCTGTTGAAGAACGTAGCTTGGACGCCTCGTCCGAGCGAAAACCAATTGGAAACGGACGGACGGGGCGTCCAAGCTACGGTTCTTCAACAAGCTGTTAGGCGGCGTCTCGTCACCGTGATCCCAAGGACTGATTAAAAAAAACGGCCCGACTGCTGATGCAGCCGGGCCGTTTGTTCATCGCAGCGTTTCGCGGTTGCTCCACGCCGGGTTCTCAAGTTTGTTCTCGACTTTTTGAGAACTACAGCGGAAGTTTCGGCTTTGGAACTTCCTTGGGAATTGGAGGAACATCCGGCTTCTTGTCCGGAGTCCGAGGATTCAGTTCCGTATTTGGAGTCCGAGGATTGATGTCCTTGTTGGGAGTCCGAGGGTTTAGCTCTTTGGGCTGAGGCTGCACGGGTTGATCGCCGGGAATCTTTGGCTTCTTGACATCAGGTGTTGCCGGCGTATCGGGTAGTTCCGGTTTCAGAGTCTTGCGCGGAGTTGGAGTGGCTGAATCGGCTTGCGGATCCACAGCAGTGCGATTTCGGGCACCTGCATTCCCATTCACGTTGACGTTGGCTCCCGGAACACCTAGTCCATAGAAGGAATAAGTCTGGTTCCGGTACGCTGGAGCGTAAAGATTTGGCCAGTTATTCGCACCGAAGTACGTGACTTTTTGAAACTGCGCTGGAGCCATATCCAAGAATACGACTTGGTCTGCGTATCGCATTTGTGTGGCAGCATAGGGAACCGCGTAGAACTGATCTTCATTCGAGACTACGAGGTATTCGACGCAGCCAGCATCACTGAGGACCACATCCGTCACAGTGCCCGCCGGTTGATCTTGCTGGATCAAAACCTTTGATTTCAAAATCCTGCTCAGCCTGACCACCTGCCCGGCAGCGGGTTGAGCGGGATCCGCATCCGCTTTTGCCTTAATACGCACGTCGTCCTGAGCCATCACCATAAAACCGCTGGTCAACAGCAGCGTGGCAGCCACGCTCTGAACCAACAAGACAGAAATTGTCCGCTTCATCATTTACTCCTTTGTGGCCGAATTGATCGACCAAGTTACTGAACTGTGTGGCTTCGTGATCGCTGCAGCAATCCCCTTCGAGTGCAGCGTTAGCCAATCGCACGCCATCGGCGAGGAAAATGGGGGCATCCATCCAAAGTACTGTCCTTTTCGTCAGCGGCATTTCAGAGAACTCCCCGTCAGACATTGTTCTTTCAAAGCGAGAAGTCTCGTGAACGGCAAGAATGAATCCGGTCCCCAAGTACTGCATTGTCGCAACTGTTTTGTTGAGGGATTTGTTCAGTCTGTCGGGTTCATAATCAAGTGGAATGGTGGATGAACTATCAGAGTGGTTGATCGACGATCTAGGTTTCGGGCGTCGATCAGGCTGGACCGATCAGATGCCTAAGGCACCCCTTCGGTTCGTGGGATGAATTGCGATCAAACCAGGTCAACTGGGGAACCGTAGGAGGGAGACTTCAACCTCATCGTGGTTTGACGAAATGCATGAAGGTCTGCTTACGATCCGCGACTTGATCGACGGCTTCGCAATCCAATGACGATCAAGAGCAGAACGACCGCTATCCAGATGGGAACCCAGAAGGCAGGGCCGAAGGCGGCGGTGGCCTGGCTCATCAGGAAGGCGAACAGGCTCTGCACGATCCAGTACGGGAGCCGTCGCTCCGACCAGTTCAGATGTCGCCACCAGAGACTCACATCGACCAGCCACAGCACGCCGAAGGCATAGTTGACGTAGAGGCCGATCCCGGAATCCCAGCCGGTGTGGTACAGCGTCCGCTGGCGAACGTACTCGAAGGCGGCGGCGTGACTCCAACCGTGCTGGAAGTGAAACGCCGCCGCGACATGCAGGGCAAAGACCAAACAACCGGCGGTCCACAACCACAGGGCGACTCGCTGCGAAGAGAGATCGCGCCGACCGGCCGCATCAATACAAAGCCGCCCCACATAGCAGGCGACAAACAACCGAGCCGTTCCGCGAATGAGGGCTTCATCGAACATGAGTCGAGGGCATTTCAAAACCTGTTTTGCCTCGAAAAACTAGCCCGACGCGCAAGCGAGGGCTGGACCTTCGATAATGGTGAAGCCCTCGCTTGCGCGTCGGGCTGGTTTTGAAATACGCTTCAAGCTTCAAGGAGCAGCCGCGTCACCGGAGTCGGATGCCCCGAGATCCAACTTCGACCACTTCTTCGCAGCCAGCTTCTTCAACCCGTCGGCGGTCACGGAGCCGTTCTCTTTGAGAGTCAGCGTTTGCAGGCTTGGAATTGCCAGCAACTTCTCGATGCTCGCGTCGGTGATGCCGGTCGCCCGGATCGACAACTCTTTGAGAGCGGGGAGCGTGGCGATCACAGCGACCGTCGCGTCCGTCATCTGCGGCACGGTCCAGATGTCGAGCAATTCGAGCGACTTCAGTGCGGCGAGATGTTTCAGCCCGGAGTCGCTCACTGAAGCGATCTCATGCAAGTAGAGCCGCTTCAACTTGGGGAGATCGTCGAAGACCTCCATCGCTCGGTCGTCAATGTTTGGCAAGTCGCGCAGCGTCAGTCGAGTCAGTCCCATCCCTTTGAGGGCCAGCACTCCTTCCGTCCCGAATTGCTGGCAGCGGAAGACTTCGAGTTGCGACAGCTTGCCGAGCTTCGCGAGATGCGGCCCCGACTGATCGGTCACGGCGAAGTCCTGCATCAGCAGTGACTCCAAGTTTTGGTTGCGGCTGAGGTACTCCAAGCCCGAATCGGTGACCGCCGTGCTACGGTGCTTGAGACCGGTGAGTTTGGGGAGAGCGGCGACAACTTCGAGGGCCATGTCGCCCGCTTCCATGTTGCCTCGAAGATCGAGTGTGCGTAGTTCCTGCAGCTTGGACAGACGCTGTGCCCCGATGTCATTGACTTGGTTTTGAACCAAGGTCAAACGCTGGAGTTGGCTCATTCCACTGACGATCTTGACCACGCCACTCGTCATGTTGGTGTTCGATGAGAGATCGAGATCGATCAGGTTCGGAAACGATTTGACGATCATCTCCACTGTCGCATCGTTGATGACCGTGTTCGTCAGGGCCAAGCTGGTCAGCCCCTTCAAGCCGCTCAGCGTCGCCGCCATCTCATCGTTCAACGCCCGGCAGTTGAAGATCTGAAGTTTTTCCAGATCGCTGAGTTTTCCGAATAGAGCCAGATCATCGGCGGTCAGATTCGATCCGTCTTGAATGATGATTTCGGTGAGCAAACCACCCGCTTTGGAGGCGTACTTGGAACGCGAGCCGAGTGCGTCAATTCGGGCGCGAGCCGCTTTGACATCATCCGCGATGGCGGTCGCAGGCTTCGCGGTAGCGGTGGGCGTTTCCGCTTTCGAGCCGTTCGCGGAGGGAGTCGCTCCGCCACCACCTTGTGGTTTGGGACAACCCACAAGGCAGCACAGACCGACGACCGCAGAAGCAACCGTGACTCGCGACCAACTCAAACTCGACATGTCCTCGCCTCACTCGATATCTAGGAAACAACAGGGGTACGGCAAACCGTACCCCTGTTGGAAATTTGTAGGACGGGCACTCCTGCCCGTCCTGCTTGGTCTCAAAGGACGGGCAGGAGTGCCCGTCCTACAATTACTAATCGAGCTTATGGCCTTCGGCGTAAACCGGCTTGATCAGGTCGGCGACGCGCGGCGTCTTGAGTGCCGCGAGGTTGGTGACCTTGAGATTCTTGGCGTCCCACTCGACCTTTTCGCCCCATTCGCCCATCGCGCCATCGGCTCCACCAGCGGCAGCGGCCCACACGGCGAGATTGCCGAGCAGGATGGTCTCAGTGAGCGGACCGGCTCGGTCGATGAAGTTCGACTTGCAAATCTTCGGATCGTTGGCCCGCTTCGCGCGGAACAACTCGTACATGTTGTTGAGGTCGTTGTTGCCTTTGTCCTCAGCCTTTTCGTAGTCCACCTTGACCTTCTCGACACCCTTCAACTCGTACTTGCCGCAGTAATCGTCGGAGCTATAGAAGGCACCCTTTTCGCCGACGATCAATACGCCGCTGTCCGAGACATTCGTGATGCCATGCTTCTCGAAGACTTCCATCGGCGGCTTATTCCCCTTGCGGTCGAGCCACCAGAACGGAATGGCTGGTCGTTCCGAGGTCTCGGGGAACTCAAACTTGATGACCGAGCTGGCGGGGAAGCTGTCGAAGTCGTGTCCCGTGGACTTGGCCACGACGGAGATCGGATCGCGCAGACCGCACGAAGCGAACGGAACCGTCAACTGGTGGCAGGCCATGTCGCCCAAGGCACCGGTGCCGAAGTCCCACCAGCCGCGATGTTGGAACGTGTGGTAGAGGCCGGGCCAGAACTCGCGCGGGGGCGCGACACCCAGCCAGTTCTTCCAATCGACCTTTTCCATCGCCTTGGCAATTTCTTCCGTCTTCTTTTCGATCAACTTCCCCGCGTTCTCGGGATCTTCCTTCTTCGCTTGGGCGGAGAACTTTTCGAGGTCCATGCGGCGACCGGGGCCTTGCGCCCAGATCGGGCGGTTCGACCAGGCGAACACTTCCTTCAACGTTCCGAGTACGCCCGACTTGATCTGGGCAATGGCTTCGCGAGACGTATCGAGAGCGGTCCCCTGGTTGCCCATCTGTGTGCAGACGCCGGTCTCTTGTGCGACTCGAGCCAGCAACCGGGCTTCGTAGATGGTGCGTGTGAGTGGCTTCTGCGTGTAGCAACTGATTCCCAGTCGCATGGCCGCCAGCGTGATCGGACCGTGCATATGGTCGGGAGTGCTGACGTTGCAGATGTCGATCTTCTTACCGAACTTGGCGAGCAGTTCGCGGTAGTCGGTGAACTTTTCAGCGCTCTCAAAACCTTTGGACTTCCCTTTGCTTTCCAGCGTGCCGCGGTCCACGTCACAGATCGCGATGACGTTGCCGAACGTGGCTGCATTGGCGGAATCGCTGCCCCCTTTGCCTCCCACTCCGAAGCAGGCCACGTTGAGTTGCTCGTTGGCTGAGCGTTCCTGTCCGCGCAGATCGACGGCTCCCCCGACGAACAGTGCGGCTCCGATCGCCGATGTGTTTTGAATGAACTCGCGACGTGACGTTTGTCGACTCATGCGTCTCTCCTAGCGGCAGTACTGTGATGAGAAAGTTCTGCTCGGCAGCCAGCCTGCCGAACGGGGCGGAATCGTAATCATGTGCCAGACAACTTGACAGCAAGCCACGGATGTGTCGGGTCCAGGGCCAATGTCTCTTTGAAGCTGGGCAAGATGATGTCGGGTGGGACAAGCCGCGCTTCGCCGCGCCGGCCCACTCGACTCCTAACGTTTCGTTTCTTCGCCGGGCGCGAAGAATTTCGGCAGCGCGGATTAGGCAAAATGATGAAGCGCAGAATCATCATGCCGGGCGGTCGGTGTGCTTGCGGGCCTCTTCCATCATTCTGTGCTTCATCATTTTGCCATTCCGGTTCTCGCTGCGTTGGGTTGCGGGTGTTCCGCGCTGGGATTTCCAGTGATTGCAGGAGGGTGGGCCGGCGCTGGAAGCGAGCTGGTCCCACCCTCCTGAGGAACATCAGGTTGTTGTGGGTGGTGTTGGGGTGAGTTGGTAGCCGAGTTTGAGA
>JAYTGQ010000471.1:0-1799 GCA_043733345.1 Schlesneria sp. | reverse complement strand
GGACTACCGTAGTCCCGTCGCTCCGCCGACGGGACGCCAGCGTCACGCAAACCGTGATCGTCACCACGCGCCCCGCCCACAACAGCCCCGTCGGTTCCGCACGACCGTTCACTGTCCGCTCGATCTGAAATGCAGGCAGCTCGACCCACACCCGCCAACTGAACAGCGCCCACTCGACCGCCAACCAGACCAGCACCGACAACGACAACAACGACAGCTCCGCCTGTCCCCGCAACACGCCGAGAAACAGTCCGACCAATCCGGGCAATGCCATCCAACGGCCACGCGGTGTCATGGTTGGTTGTCTCACCTGTGATGAGTTGGGGGACGTTGTAGGGTGGGACCAGCTCGCTTCGAGCGCCGGCCCACCAGTTCGGAACGCCTGCAAAAGCTGGTGGGCCGGTGCTCGAAGCGAGCTGGTCCCACCCTACGTCACTTCACGGGACTTGTCTGTAAGACTGGCACCGATTGAATCAACTGTCGCACGATGTCGCTGATCGTTTTGCCGTCCATCTCGGACTCGGGGCGGATGATGAGGCGGTGCGACAAGACCGGCAGGCAGATCGCTTGAATGTCTTCGTGGGTGAGGAAGTGCCGTCCGTGCATGAGGGCGTGAACTCGGCCAGCCTTCATCAGGTTGATCGCCGCGCGTGGGCTGGCTCCCAGCGCGAGATCGGGGTGCTGACGGCTCATGCGAGCGAGGTCGATGATGTACTCCTGCAACTCGCGCGCGCCGAAGACCGAGTCGATCTGACGCTGAATGCCAACGATTTCCTCGGCGTTAGTGATCGCGACCGGCTTCGCGGCGGGACGGCTGTGCAGCGCGAGCATGTCGATCTCTTGGTCTCGCGCCGGATAGCCGACGTGGATGCGGAACAGGAAGCGGTCGAGCTGGGCTTCGGGAAGTCGATACACGCCCTCTTGCTCGATCGGGTTTTGAGTCGCCAGCACCATAAACGGCTCGGGGAGCGGCAGCGTCTTTCCCTCGATCGTGACTTGCCGCTCCTGCATCCCTTCGAGCAACGCGGACTGCGTGCGAGCCGGTGCGCGGTTCAACTCGTCCGCCAACAGAAGCTGACAGAAGATCGGCCCCTTCCGCAGGATGAAGTCGCTCGTCTGGCGGTCCAGCACCTGCGTCCCGGTGACATCGGACGGCAGCAGGTCGGGCGTGAATTGAACTCGCTCGTAATGAATGCCGAGGACCGTTGAGAACGTGCGGCACAGCGTCGTCTTCGCCGTACCGGGGACTCCTTCGAGTAGCACGTGCCCACCGGCGAGCAACGCCATGAGCATCTGATCGGTCACGTCGCTCATCCCGACCACGACCTGCTCAACAGCCCGTTGAGTCCGTTCACGAAGATCACTGACGCGCTGAGCAAGTTGATTGAGATTGGGCGATGTCACGAAGCGGGGTACTCGAAGGTGGATGTCGTTCAGAGATCATGCAAATTGGGGTCGGGCATTCAAATTTCCCGACCCCTACCGGATTGCAGGTGCTGTCCTCAGACCCCATCCGCCTCGTGCGGATGGTGAACGAGACGGTGAGCTAGTTGGCACCTCATTCGCAAGGGCCTCGACCCCATCCCGCTTGTCTGGATGGTGAATCAGATGATCCGGCCACGAAGTGATTTGCGGCGTCCAATCTGCTTCACCATCCGCACAAGGCGGATGGGGTCGTCTTCCGTTCCGCGTTACCTCCAGGCTAGTGGTCGAACAACTTTGTCTTGAGGGGTTCATCACTAGCCCGACGCGCAAGCGAGGGCTTCACTTTCGACAACGGTTTGCCCTCGCTTGCGCGT
>JAYTGQ010000470.1:0-1803 GCA_043733345.1 Schlesneria sp. | reverse complement strand
CGTTACGACGTGCCGAGTCCAACAGTCATTTCTCGCCGAAGTTGAAATCCGTGCTATCGTGTTCCCAGATCAGTGGACAGGATGACGATCCTAAATCGTGTCGCGAACTGGTGTGGAACCGGCTCTCCCCGATCACTTCAAGCCGCTGAAATCCGTCGCCTGCGACGGTGGCAACGTGGGATCAGGACTGCCGCAGCGAATGACGGCTCTGGCGTCCGTCCCACCCGCAATGCGTGTGTAGCAACGAAGTGCGAATGGGGACGCACTCATTGTCGGCCACGCCGTTGAGGTGTTCGCGATTCGTCGGGAGTTCTGGAGAGATCACAACCTGGGAGTACGGTCGGCGCGTGAGAACGACGTCGCCGGCATGGAATAAAAAGGAGACACGCAATGCTCGTTCTGTCCCGTCAGCGCGATGAGAGCATCTTCATCGGCGACAATATCAAGATCACCGTTGTCGATATTCGTGGCGACAAAGTTCGCCTCGGCATCGAAGCCCCCACAGAAGTTCCTGTACATCGTCAAGAAGTTTACGAAGCCATCCAGCGCGAGCATCAGCGCGGTGCGGCGGCGGCGGGAGTTCGAGTCGAAGGCGCGGCGAAGTAACAACGCCTGTCGATCGCTTGAACGGGACTAGTCCCTAAACCGACAGCGCTCATCTGAGTGTTTCGTAGCCCAAGTTGGACGTGAGTTCTTTAGCCCGGAGGGCGATAGATCGTAGCCCACGGCGTGAGCCGTGGGTTTTTTGTCGCAGGCTTCCTCAGCCCGGAGGGCGACACATCGAAGGAAGTTCAAAGTCTGTCGCCGTGTCGCCCTCCGGGCTAAACGCAGTCCTGCTTCCACCTCACCCACGGCGCGCGCAGTGGGGCGACGATCTGTCGCCCTCCGGGCTGAACAGTCAGAAAAAACAAGCACGTCCGCAGTCAGTTTAGCGATGTCGATCTAATGAGCGCGTTGGGAAACGACCGGTCGCAGTCCCTTGTGAATCCGCTGCCTCACCACGGGCGTCTTAATAAGGCGACCGGCAAGAAATGATTTACCCGAACACACCAACCCGAAGAGTGAACGAGGCCGCCGGATTTCGCCCTCGTTCACACTTCGGGTTGGTGCAGGTAAGACAACTCTTGCCGGTCGCCTAACCACGCAAACCTGACTGAGCCGGACAATTTGTCCGGCTCAGTCTGTTTCCGGATACTGCCGCAGCGATGGCCGCCAAGAGTGGCTCTCAGGAACGGCCTGTGTATTCTTAAAGTCCGAATTTCCGATCGGGTGCTTGTTTGATTCAAACTGCGACGTGATTTCCCCAATAGGCACACTTGCTCGTCCGGCTCCACCTCTGATACTTCGCGCGGCCGAAACCGACACATTCTGAAGCTGAGTCACACTAACCCGAAGCGTAAGCGAGGACGTGAGTTGCGTACTCGTTTACACTTCGGGTTAGTGACAGTTACGGCCGCGCGAAGTATCTCTCAGCAATCTTTCTGCCTCTCTACTTTCTGCCTCTCTACTTTCTGTCTCCTGCCTGCGAGGCCGAAGCAGTGTGACAGAAAGAGAGAGACAGAAAAATGAGCAGGGCCAGCGCGCGCACTGGGCTGGCGTGGGGGAGTGGGCGGCTAGCGCGAAGCGATGTCAGCTTGTAATGTATTCGGCCGTGTGGATCTGTATAGATCGCGGTGCAGGGAGGCTGACCGATGAGTGATATAGTGAGCGTTGGTTTGGAGCGTGATCGCCTCTTGGAGGTCGGAAAGTATTTCGAGAGTCTGGAGGATCCGCGTTCGTCCGTGAATCGGCGGCACCCGTTGG
>JAYTGQ010000469.1:0-13676 GCA_043733345.1 Schlesneria sp. | reverse complement strand
GACGGCCGTTCGTGGATGAAGTGGGATAGTCACAAGCTTCTCCGGCAGCGGGTCTCACTTGGTGACAGTGCGGAAATCTTCGCGCCCCGCAAAGAAACAAAACATGAGTCGTACAAGGCTCATCACGCGGAGCGATGATGGCTGCTGAGGAACAGACCTCGACTTGCCCTCTCTGTGGTTCTGTGGTTCTGTGGTTCAATTCTCTTGCGGGAACGTCATTGAAGAAGGTTTACCACAGAGACACAGAGGCACAGAGAAGGCGAACTGAGAGCAGAACTGAACGGGGCATCCAAGCCAATCTGCCCACCGTTCCTCCCCTACGAGTGTCCCCCACGGGGACGAATAAACTACTTTGAGGAACTCATGCCAAACGTTACCGAACTTCTCATCCAAGCTCTGCGAACCGGCCGCTCACTTGATGAGCCGCTCTACCAATTTGTCCTCGAAACGAAGTCGCGCGCGGCGGGGCTGTGGCGGCTGCGCGAGGGGCATCTGGAAATGATCGGCTTCGCGTCGGTCGCTGACATGCCGCGCGAGATCCATCACGGGTTCATCGAGGTGACGGGGCGCGTCTCCCTCGCCCAGAACCAGTTCGGGATTGTGCGCGCGGTCAACACGAATGCTCCGACGCTTGCTCAGCTTGATCCGCGCGACACGGGTCTTACCGGCTCCGCCTCGTGGCTGGTGAAGTTCGCCTGCAAAACATCGCTCGCCGTCCCACTGCACGATCCGACAACCCATGCGATCATCGGCGCGATCGCGGTCTCAACCGGCGATGTCCTGTACGAGCAACATCCCGTCTGGACGACCATCGTGAACCTCGCCGCAGAGGTGAGCCTGGAACTCTCGACCCGTTGAACAACGACAGCCTGAAGCCCGCTCGCGATGGTGTACTCTTCTCAAGTCCGCCGGTATCGTCGCTGGGCGAGGGGCTTCGTCCTTCAGTTTGCTTCACAGGCCAAGAAATTCAGCGGAGAGTCAGCATGGCGAAGAAGGCATTGCTCATCGGTATCAATCACTACCAAATTCCCGGCAACGATCTGCGTGGCTGCGTGAACGATGTGAAGTCGATGACCGCGACGCTCAAAAAATACTTCGGCTTCAAGCCGACTGACATTACCACGCTGCTCGACGATCAGGCGACGACAAAGGCGATGCGCAGCGGGATTCAAAAGTTGGTTATGGACGCCAAAGCGGGCGATGTCGTGTTGCTCCATTACTCGGGACATGGCTCGAATGTTCCGGACAAGAACGGCGACGAAGCGGACAACCGCGATGAGATTCTCTGCCCGGCGGACCTCAACTGGAATGACCCGCTGACCGACGACTGGCTGCGGCTGACGTTCGACAAACTGCATCCTCAAGCCAGCCTGACGGTGATCTTCGACTGTTGCCATTCGGGCACGGCCACGCGCGCGGTGAACTTTGATCCCAAGGCCCCGCGCTCGAAGTTCCTCGCCAGCCCGTGGGACTTAATCGCGACGGAGACGAAGCGAAAGCTCACGGGAAAGCTGCGCGGTACGCGCGGAGTCCTCGTCGCCGCTGGCACCAAGAAGAGCGATGTCGTGACGGCAGACATCGCCGAGGTCTTGGTCTCCGGTTGTCGCGACACGCAGACCTCGGCCGATGCCTTCATCGGCGGCAAGTTCAACGGCGCGCTGACGTACTTCCTCGTCGAGACGATCAAGAAGGCCGAGGGCAAACTCACCAACCGCACGCTGCACAAGCAGACGATCGCCGGGGTCAAGGCCAGCCAGTACGACCAGATCCCTCAGCTTGAGGGTCGCGCCACAAACCTCGACCGGTCGTTCTTGTCGCCTGCGGTGTGAAGGCGAAAGGTGAAGAGTTGTCCACCACGGATGACCCGGCGCGGGCTTGGCCCGCAACCCAAAGCGAATTGCGTTGTCGCTTATTCGTCATGAACTGAGCCTGTCTTTACTCCGAAGGAGTTGCGTCACATCGCCCCGTCGCGCTCCACAGGACGCTGCAACCGGATCGCGAAGCCGGATCGCGAAGCCGGAACACGCGGCCAAGGTGAAAGAACTCCAAGCAGAACTGGCCCGCGTGATGGCGGAAGTCGGAATCACAGACGATAAGATGCCGCTCGACGAGGGCCTCAAACAGCAACTGCCCGACCATAAGATTCGTTGAATCTTCCAAGTCTTCAGATGAGCCGGGTGCCGTGAGGCCCCGGATTCTTCGTGGTGGAATCCGGGGCCTTACGGCCAATGGCACTCACGTTGAGCGGCAAGGCGCTAGCCGCCGGTGGGATGGAGTTGAAGTTCCAAGTAAAGAACCGGCGGCTAGCGCCTTGCCGCTCAATCGGCTAATGACATAGTAAGTGCCATTGGCCTCACGGCACCCGGCTCACCTGATCTGTCCTCAAAACGCCTCAAAGAAAGACCCCGACCATGAACGCCAAAGACTCGATTCGCGGAACGATGGACATCAGCCTGATGGTCCTCAAGACCTACTTCGGAGACATGTCCGACGCGGAGCTAATGCACCGGCCGGGACCGGGCTGTCAGCACTTGGCCTGGCAGTTGGGACACCTGATCTCGTCCGAGGCCCATCTGCTGAACTCGATGTGCCCCGGCGCAGCGGCGGAGCTTCCCGCAGGCTTCGCCGAGCAACACAGCAAGGAGACGAAAGAGAGCAACGATGCCTCGAAGTTCTGCACGAAGCAGCAATACGTTGAGCTGCTCGACAAGACGCGAACCGCCACGTTCGCCGCCCTTGATGCGCTACCCGACGCCCGTCTCGACGAACCGGCCCCCGAAGCCTTTCGGTCGTATTGCCCGACGGTCGGTGCGTTGTTCGGCCTGATCGGCACGCACCCGATGATGCACGCCGGCCAGTTCGTCCCCGTCCGTCGCGCCCTCGGCAAGCCCGTCGTGATCTGACCTTTGAATGATGCCCGTCGCTTAACCACCTGTTGAAAAACCGTAGCTTGGACGCCTCGTCCGAGCGAAAACCAATTGGAATCGGACGGACGAGGCGTCCATCCTACGGTTTTTCAACAGGCTGCTAGACCTCGCGCGGCCGAGGCTGACACTCACCCGAAGCGTCAGCGAGGAGCGCCACACAGCTCCTCGTTGACACTTCGGGTGAGTGTGCCGCAGCGGCAAATGCCTCACTTCCGCCCGCGCGAGGAATCAACGCTCGCAGTTTGTTCAGGAGACCGCTCATGTCCGCAGTGTCCGTCAGTCAATACACGCTGGCCGAGTACTTGGCTCGCGAGGAAACCGCCGTCTACAAAAGCGAGTTCTATTGCGGACAAATCTTCGCGATGTCCGGTGGTTCGCTGGAACACAACACAGTCGGGGGAAATGTCTTCACTGCCCTACGAATTCGTTTGCGAGGATCGCCCTGCCTACCGTTCAACAGCAATCAGCGCATTCGCATTCCGGGCAACGGGCTGGTGACTTATCCCGATGTCTCGATTGTCTGCGGAGGGCCACAGCGCGATCCGCAATCACCCACCGCAGTCAACAACCCCAGCGTCATTTTTGAAGTCCTGTCAGACTCGACCGAGAGCTACGACCGGGGCAAGAAGTTCGAACTCTATCGCCAGCTTGAGTCCCTGCGCGAATACATTCTCGTCGCCCAGGATGAGGCTCACGTCGAGCGGTTCGTGCGGCAGGCGGATGACTCGTGGTTGCTGACCGTGTTCAAGGGACTTGATGCGGTTCTGGAACTGACGACGCTCGGCTGTTCACTGCCGCTGGCTGAAGTCTACGAAGACGTGACGTTCCCGCCGACAAAGCCTTTGCCTGAGTTGGCTGTCTCGTGAACAACTTCGCCCTTGTACCAAGACTATGACGAGTTGCTCGATCTGGAGAATGGTTGATGTCCGCAGTTCCCGTCACTCAATACACGCTGGCCGAGTACTTGGCGCGCGAGGAGACCGCTGTCGGCAAGAGCGAGTTCTATCGCGGGCAAATCTTCGCGATGGCGGGCGGGACAGCGCAGCATGGCGAGATTGCCGTGAACATCGTCGGCCGTTTGCTCGCTCGCCTTAGAGGAACCCCGTGCCGTCCGTACAACAGCGACGTGCAGGTTTACGTCCCTGCGAATGGGCTGGCCACGTATCCCGATGCCTATATTGTTTGCGGTGAAAAGGAGTTCGATCCTCGCGCTCCGAACGCGATCACCAATCCGCGTGTGATCTTTGAAGTCCTGTCAAAATCGACCGAGCACTACGACCGTAGTGAAAAGTTCCAGCTCTACTTCCAACTCGATTCGTTCCGCGAATATGTCCTCGTCGCCCAAGACCAGCCCCGCGTGGAACGGTTCGTGCGCCGCGATGATGGCTCGTGGATCTTGACGAACTTCGTGGGACTGGATGCGGTGGTCGAGCTGCCGACGTTGGGATGCTCCCTTTCCTTGGCCGAAATCTACGAAGACGTGACGTTTCGGCCCGACGAAGGGACTCAGCGATTGGTCGTCACCTCGTAATCTCTCGCGCCTTGTTGTCGCGTTGCATCTGGATCGATCCCTCAACGGAAACTCATCATGGCCCGCTCCGCTCTGCCGCGACGCCTGCTTCCACTTCTGTTGATTTCGGCAACGAGCCTGTTCGCGCAGGAAGCCGCTGACAAAGCGAAGGCCAAGCCGAAAGCCGCACCCAATCCGGCGATGGCGAAGATTGTCGATGACCCGAAGTTGCCGCGCGTTCTGTTGATTGGCGATTCGATTTCGATCGGCTACACGCTGCCGGTGCGCGAACTGTTGAAGGGCGAGGCCAATGTCCACCGCATCCCGGTCAACGGCGGGCCGACCTCAAACGGGATCAGGAACATCGACGCCTGGCTCGGTGATGAGAAGTGGGCTGTGATTCACTTCAACTGGGGCCTGCATGACCTCAAGCTGATCGAGGGCCAGCATCAGGTCGTGCCCGCCGACTACGAGGCCAACCTGCGGAAGCTTGTCGCGCGAATGAAGCAGACCGGCGCGATTTTGGTCTGGTGTTCGACGACGCCCGTTCCCGAGTGCGAACTCAACCCGCCCGGCAAACTTTACGATGTCATCGACTACAACACGCTCGCCGCGAAGGTGATGGCGGACGAGAAGGTACTCACGAACGATCTGTTCGGATTCGTGAAGCCTCAACAGGCCGAGATCCAGAATCTCAACGATGTCCACTTCAGCGAGAAAGGCTCGCAGGTGCTGGCCGAGAAGGTGGCGAAGGAGATTCTCGGAGCGTTGATCGTTCGGAAGCAAGAGGGGGAGAGGGGGAGACAAGGAGATGGGGAGCAGACCTCTGCGCGCGAGGCATCACCCTCGAATATGGCGGCATCTTCAGTGAGCGGCACAGCGCTAGCCGGCGGTGAGAGTTCGACGAAGCCCAAGAAACCGGCGGCGAGCGCCTTGCCGCTCACGCAGAAAGCCGATGCTGCGGAATCAACTTCCGTTTCAACCGGCCTTGAACGACTCAAGCACAACAACCCCGGCTTGGTCGTTGATCTGGGAGTCGGCCTGTGGGCGTGGCCGGTGCCGTGTGATGCCGATGGCGACGGCGACTTCGATCTGATCGTGAGCTGTCCTGACAAGCCGTACAACGGGACTTACCTCTTCGAGAATCCAACCCTTTCCAATCTCCGAGACGTGAGTCCCCCGGTTCTTGGAGCGGCGGCGCACCAACCCGTCAACAAGTTCCCCGTCTTCAAACCGGCGCGGCGTCTGAGCGCGGGGCACTTCAACGTCACACCGTCCTATGTGGACGGACGCTTGGTCGTGACGACACCGGGCAATGTCCATCCCGACTTCCTCAACGTGGGCCTCGATAAACCGCAGAAGCTTTCTTTGTTGGCCGACCCGATTGGCAAGAACCCCGACTGGTTCAAGCCGCACAAGTCCGGCGTCTACAAACTGCGGCATAACCAATGGCGCTTCGTGGACTATGACGGTGACAAGTCGCTGGATCTCGTGATCGCCCTCGAAAACTGGTCCGAGTACGGCTGGGACGATGCCTGGGACGCGAACGGCCACTGGAAGAACGGGCCTTTGCACGGGCTGCTCTACCTGTTCAAGAACACCGGTTCGACCGAACAGCCGAAGTACGCCGAGCCGAAGCTGCTGACGTGCCAACGCGCGGTGTCTTCTCCGGTCCCCTCGCCCCCGCCTTCAGGGGAGAGGGCTAGGGTGAGGGGGCCGAGTGGCGAGGAGACTCTGACTAAGCAGAAGACCAAGGCAGAAGAAACCCCTCACCCTAACCCTCTCCCCTCCAAGGCGAGGGGCGAGGGGACAGGAGAAGAGTCGATCAGCACGTTCGGCCTCGCATCGCCCAACTTCACTGACTTTGATGGCGATGGTGATCTCGACCTGCTCTGTGGCGAGTTCCTCGACGGCTTCACGTACTTCCAGAACGTTGGCTCTCGGACTGAGCCACGCTATGCGGCGGGCAAACGACTCCTGCGCGAGGGACATCCGTTGACGATGGACCTGGAGATGATCGTCCCCGTCGCGTTCGATTGGGATGCTGACGGAGACCTCGACCTGATCGTGGGCGATGAAGACGGCCGCGTCGCACTGGTTGAGAACTATGGCCCATGTGTCGAGGGTGTGCCGCAGTTCCTCGCGCCAAAATACTTCCAGCAAGAGGCAGAAGATGTGAAGTTCGGGGCACTCGCAACGACATGCGGCTTCGATTGGGATGGCGATGGCGACACGGACCTCATCGCGGGGAACACGGCCGGGTATGTCGCGTTCATCGAAAACCTGAGCGGTCCCGGTGTCGAGCGGCCTCGCTGGGCGGCCCCCGACAAACTCGAAGCGGCTGGTGAAACGATTCGCATCATGGCGGGACCGAATGGCTCGATCCAAGGCCCGGCCGAAGCGAAGTGGGGCTACACGACTCAGACCGTCGCCGACTGGGACCACGACGGGCTGCCCGATCTGATCGTGAACTCGATCTGGGGCAAGGTCCATTGGTATCGCAACGTCGGGACACGCACCGAGCCTGAACTGGCAGCGGCTCAACCGATCGAAGTCGCTTGGCCCGGCAAAACACCGAAGCCCGAGTGGACGTGGTGGGAGCCGACCGGAAAAGAGTTGGTCACGCAATGGCGAACGACTCCCGTCGCGGTGGACTTCAATCAAGACGGCCTATGTGACTTGGTGATGCTCGACCACGAGGGTTATCTGGCATTTTTTGAGCGACGGTACGTCGATGCTTTTCTTATCCCCTCTCCCCCGTCTTCGGGGGAGAGGGCTAGGGTGAGGGGGCCGCGTAGCGATGACGCGCCCCAATCTCAAACAGCCAAAGCAAGAACCCCTCACCCTAACCCTCTCCCGACCACCGAAGCGGCGGTGCCCAAGGCGAGGGGCGAGGGGACAGGGCAGAAGGCGGAAGCAGAACCCTCAACCCTCAACTCTCGACCCTCAACCTTCCTCCTGCCCGGTCAGCGGAAGTTCGTCGATGAGCAGGGCCAGCCGCTGCAACTGAATGCCAAGCGCGCCGGTGGCAGCGGGCGGCGGAAGCTGTGCGTGGTCGATTGGGACGGTGACGGGAAGCTCGACGTGCTGTTGAACGGAGTCAATGCGAACCTGTTGCGCCAGGTGGAGACGCGCGATGGCGCGTGGGTGATGCAGGACATGGGACCGCTCGACCCACGCCAGATCGAGGGACACGACACCAGCCCGACGACCGTCGATTGGAACAACGATGGTGTGCCCGACCTGCTCGTCGGAGCCGAGGACGGTCGGTTCTATTATTTGAAGAACTCGCGCGCCGCGAAGTCCGGCTTGGCTTTGCAAGCCGGACTTCGTACCGAGGCCGTGGCTCAAGTGGACGGGGCTGCTCCAGAAGGAAGTCCGGCTTTCGGAAAAGCCGGACTTCTCACGACCGAGTTCCTCTACAGCGCGGAGACCGCTCCCACCGTCTCGTGTCACGCCTCGACCATCGTTGAGTCGAAGGACGGTCTCGTCGCGGCGTGGTTCGGTGGGACATACGAAAAGCATCCCGATGTGGGCATCTGGTTCTCGCGGCATATCGACGGGAAGTGGTCCGTGCCGGTTGAGGTCGCGAACGGCGTCGAATCGCCCGAGAAGCGGTATCCGTGCTGGAACCCGATCCTGTTCCAACCGGCTCTGGCAGCGGGTGGAAAGAAACCGGAGCAGCCGCTGCCACTGATGCTGTTCTACAAGGTTGGCCCCAGCCCGGACACATGGTGGGGCATGCTCATCACATCCGATGATGGAGGCCGCACGTGGTCGAAGCCGCGTCGGTTGCCCGATGGCATCCTTGGCCCGATCAAGAACAAGCCGATTCAGCTCCCCAACGGCGACATCCTGAGCGGCACCAGTTCCGAACATGCGGGCTGGCGTGTTCACTTTGAACGTTCGACGGACCTCGGTCAGACGTGGACCGCCTCCGGGCCGATCAACGATGGCAAACAGATCGGTGCCATTCAACCGAGCTTCCTTGTCCACAAGGACGGTCGTTTGCAGGCCGTCGGACGGACACAGCAGAAGCACGTCTTCGAGGTCTCATCGACCGACGGCGGTCTCACGTGGGGGCCGCTCACGTTGACTTCGCTTCCGAATCCGAATGCGGGAACCGACGCGGTGACGCTCGCCGACGGACGGCATCTGATCGTCTACAACCACACGCCGCGCGGCCGCTCACCGCTGAACGTGGCCGTCTCAACGGACGGTCAAGACTGGCAAGCCGCCCTCGTCCTCGAACGCGATCCCGGCGAGTACTCGTACCCGGCGGTCATTGAGACAAACGATGGTTTGGTCCACATCACGTACACGTGGAAGAGAAAACTCGTGAAGCACGTCGTCGTCGATCCGAAGCACTTCACCTCCAAGCCGATCCTCGAAGGCAAGTGGCCGGAGTGAGCCGTCCCCGTCCCCTCACGCACTCTACGACGAGCAGCAGGCAACCCCGTCTTGATGCGGGAGTCTTTTCCAACAGCCCCACCGCGACTCATTGCGGCACACACGCTGGATTCGCCCCGCTTCATCCGTGCCTCGGCTTTGCCATCCGTGCTCAGTCGAGCGTTCAAAACGAAACTCTTTAGCACGGATGGCAAAGCCGGGGCACGGATGAAGAACAAAAATCACTCTGCCGCGGACATCACCAAACAGAGGCCTGTTCAGAGTTGTGTCGAGACCAATGGGCTTGCCCCGATGGCTCGCGGGTTTCTGCACTACTCACGTTGTGAAGTCACAAGTAGTGCAAAAACCTAAATCCACCGGGGCCAGCCCGGTGGGGTTCGCTTGTTTGAGGATTAGTGAGACTGGCGGCAATCGGCTGCGAGCGCCGCTCCAGAGCCATCGCGATCTACAAAGCAGGGTGGGACAAGCTCAGCTCGAGCGTTGGCCCACCCTCTCGAAACGTCTGGAATTCGGGGTGGGCTGGCACGGCGAAACGCCGCTGGTCCGGCCCCTCGACATCCTGCCCAACATCAAACTGGCATTGGCTCTGATCTCTGTGGCGGTGGAACGAGCGACCGAATTCAATCTCTCCCTCCACAACTTTTGCGGATCTGTTTTGAGGAGTGCGTCCCAGAGCGTGCTAGACTTGCCGTGAGCTTCGGGCCTCAATCATGGACTAAGGCGACCGGCAAGACTTGTCTGACCCACACCAATCCGAAGTGTGAACGAGGGTGAAGTCGATCGACATCCTCGTTCACACTTCGGGTTGGTGTCTACGGGTAAACCATTTGTTGCCGGTCGCATAAAACGGAAAAGACATGCCCTTCCACAACAAGGAATCTCGACGACGCTGGCAACGGGTGGGTTTGTTCCTGCCGCTAGTAGGAGCAATCTTGGTGGCGATCGGTTCGCTCGCGTTGAATGCCGCCGAGCCGCCCGTCAGTTTCATCAACGATGTGATGCCGGTGTTGACGAAGTCGGGCTGCAACGTTGGCGTCTGCCATGCCAAGGCGGGCGGCGGGCAGAAGGGGTTTCAACTCTCCCTGCTTGGCTTCGAGCCGCTGGAGGACTTCGAGCATCTGGTCAAAGAAGGCCGCAATCGACGGCTCTTCCCCGGTGCCCCGGATCGAAGTTTATTGTTGCTGAAAGCGTCGGGCCAAGTGCCGCACGGCGGCGGCGTTCGATTAGAGGCTGCTTCGGAAGGCTATGCCGTCCTTCGCGAGTGGATTCGTCAGGGTGCGCCGTATGACACCGAGACCGCTCCGAAATTTATGTCGTTCGAGGTCCAGCCAAATCGTGGTTCGATCCCACGACAGGCGGAACAGCAACTCAAAGTGCTGGCCAAGTATTCCAATGGCAGTGTGCGCGATGTGACGACACAGGCGCTCTACGAGTCCAACGACCGAGCGATGGCCGAGGTCACGGATCGCGGGTTGGTGAAAGTTCTCGATCTGGCAGGCAACGTCGCGGTAATGGTGAGGTATCAAGGAACGGTCTCGGTGTTCAGCGCGTCGGTGCCGCTCGGTGCGCCGGTCGAAAATCTGCCATCGTCGAAGAACTTCGTGGACGAGCATGTCTTCGCGAACCTCAAGGCACTCGGCATTCCGCCGTCCGTCCTCTGTGACGACGCGACATTTCTGCGTCGAGTGACGCTCGACATCGGCGGGCGGCTGCCGACTGAGGAAGAATCGGCCGCGTTCCTCGCCAGCAAGGACGAGGGCAAACGAGACAAGGTCATCGACGAGTTGCTGCGGAGTCCCGACTACGCCGACTTCTTTGCCAACAAATGGACCGCGCTGCTGAAGAATCGCCGTGACGATGAGAGCGACACGGTTTCCAACTTCGCGTTTCATGCGTGGGTGCGAGACAGCTTTCTCGCCAACAAGCCTTACGACCAGTTCGTCCGCGAACTGCTGGCCGCGACCGGCACCGTGATCGGCAATCCGCCGGTCGCGTGGTACAAGCGCGTGAAAGAGCCGAAGCAGCAGATCGAGGATGTGGCTCAACTCTTCCTTGGCGTGCGCATGCAGTGTGCTCAGTGTCATCATCATCCGTTCGAGCGCTGGAGCCAGGACGACTATTACTCGCTGACGGCGTTCTTCAGTCAGGTCGGACGCAAGCCGTCGGGGACGCGCGGCGAGGATTTGATCTTCCACAAGCGCGGGATCGCAGTCGCCATGAACATCAAGACGGGCATCGCTCTCAAGCCAGCCGCGCTCGGTGATGCAATCCCTGAGATCGCCGCCGATGCCGATCCGCGACTGAAGCTCGCGGATTGGATGGGCTCGAAGAACAACCCGTTCTTCGCGAAGTCGCTTGTCAATCGGTACTGGAAACACTTCTTCGTGCGCGGCTTGATCGAGCCGGAAGACGACATCCGCGACACGAACCCGCCGACGAATCCCGCTCTGCTGGAGGCTCTCGAAAAGCATTTTGTTGCCAGCGGGTTTGATCTGAAGGAACTCGTGCGAGTCATCACACAATCGCGCGCCTATCAACTCAGCGAAGTCCCGAACCAACACAACGTCGTCGATCGGCAGAACTACTCGCGTTACTACCCAAGGCGGTTGCAGGCCGAGGTGTTGCTCGACGCGATCGACGGGCTGGCGGGGACTCAGACCGACTTCGCCAATCTCCCGCCGGGCACGCGAGCCGTCGCTCTGCCCGACAACAGCTACAACCGCTCATCGCAATTCCTGCGAGTCTTCGGCCGCCCCGAAGCCGAGAGCGTCTGCGAATGCGAACGCGTCCAATCATCAAGCCTCGCGCAGAGCCTGCACTTGCTCAACGCGGCCGAGCTAAAAGCCAAGCTCGCCGCCCCCACCGGCCGAGCCGAACGCCTCGCGAAAGAAGACAAACCGGCCGAAGTGAAAATCCACGAACTGTACCTCGCCGCTTTCTCCCGCGAGCCGCGCCCGCAAGAACTGAAAACCGCGATCGACTATTTGAATGAACCCGGCACCGCCGCGAATGCGAATTACCAAGACCTCATTTGGGCGTTGATCAATACCAAAGAGTTTTTGTTCAACCATTAACCTTATTCTCCGACGTGACAATGGAGCGGTGAGCGTTCCGCTTTCCAAGGACTGGCGATGTCAGAAATTACACGACGACGAACTGGCGAAATGCTGTGAGAGCTTTTCAACATCTTGATTCCGCAGCCCGAAGGAGTACGGGCACGCGAGGCACTGACAAGGCTTAAGGAGAAGATGGCCCTTTCCGACTATGAAAAGGGCACATATGAATCGGGGCAATCACGGTTTGATCAGATCGTTCGTTTCGCAACGATCGACTGTGTCAAAGCCGGCTGGATGATCAAACACAAAGGCGTATGGCTTGTTACAGATGAAGGTGAGAAGGCACATTCGCAATTGTTGGACCCCGAAGAGTTCTACCGCCAAGCCGTGAAACTCTATGGCGTGTGGAAGGCGAGCCAGCCCGGAGGTGAGCCGAAAACCGTGGAAGAAACTGACGACCCCGTGAGTGGCAAGGCCGTCAGCATTACCTTCGAGCAGGCGGAAGAGCAGGCTTGGGGAGAGATCGAGCAGTACTTGCGAGAAATGAACCCGTATGACTTCCAAGATTTGGTGGCCTCGTTGCTGGTTGCGATGGGCTATCACGTTTCTTGGGTGTCGCCGCCCGGCAAAGATGGCGGCGTCGATATCATCGCGTGGAGCGATCCGCTCGGCACTCGCCCGCCGCGAATCAAAGTTCAGGTGAAAAGAGTTGGGCAGAACGTTGCCGTCGATGGCCTGCGTTCCTTCATGGCATTGTTGGGCGACGATGATGTCGGCCTGTTTGTCACAACCTCCGGATTTACCAAGGATGCACAGGACGAAGCACGGACGCAGCAATCGAGGAAGATTACCTTGGTTGATCTCCAGCGGCTGATCGAGCTTTGGATTGAGTATTACGACCGAATCAAGGACGAAGACAAACGGCGGTTACCTTTGCGACCGATTTACTACTTGGCACCACAAACCTGAAGCCCATTCGTCGTTATCAACGCATCCGAGATTCCAGAGGAGTTCATCATGATCCGCCGAGCCTTTCCCGCCGAAGTGACGAACGGGCAGCTTCGCTTTCAAGCGTCTCTGACGGACTTGGAGGGGCGACGTGTCATGGTTGTTTTGGACGACTGCGAATCGTCTTCAAGCCAGTGGCCGCAACTGACTTCAGGACCGATGGCCGACGACGAGATCGACATCGAACACGAAATAGATTTGCAGAGGCCGTTTAGTTGGGAAACAGTGGCTGTCACTGTGAGCGACGGCGGTAAGTTGCCTCCGTGCGTGATCCTGCCGGAGGAGGATTCCAATGAATGAGTCTTATCCTTGGTACGGTCTCGCCGACGGAGACGATTTGGAACAAGGTGATCTCTTGCGGGAATGCCCTCTCTTCCGACCGACCGCCGAAAATGAAATGCAACGACTTCGCGCGGATGCGGTGATACTCAGCCAGTCGTGTGATCTGACCAATGACAAGCTGGAGATCGTGCAAGTCTGCCCGATTTTCTCGCTGGAGGAATTGGCCGCGACGGTCGAGCGCTTTCGGAACAAGCGGGGCCGTGAAGACCTTCGTCGAGGCCATTTTCCCGGCTACCATTTGCTGAGTCGTTGTGAGCTTCCGAACCACGAATCCGACTTTTGGGTGTGTGATTTCCGTTCGCTGTTTGGCGTTCACGTCGCTGTTGCAAAAGCTCTGGCTGCCGAACAGTCACCCCGCGTGCGACTCCTCCCACCCTACCGCGAGCACTTGGCTCAAGCGTTCGCTCGGTTTTTCATGCGTGT
>JAYTGQ010000468.1:0-1806 GCA_043733345.1 Schlesneria sp. | reverse complement strand
GCTCGCAGCACGTTCCAACCGGCAACTTTGTGAAGCAGGACACGGAACACGCTCCCACGGCCTCGCACTTGCAAATGGCCCAGCCCGAGTCGATTCTTGAGGCCGCTGTTGGTCGACTCGATCCCCGACCGCGACGCGTAACGCTCCTTGTATTCCTTGGTCGACTCTTCCACGCGGCGTCCCGCGAGCCGACGATCCTTGTCACTAATGTCAATTTTGTACTTACCATCACGTGTCTTCTCAATCGGGCATTGCTTCCGAAACGCGCAGGCCGCGCAAGCCGACGCCGGCATCTCGATTCGCGTCGCCGCGGCCGCCTCGTCACGCTCGCACGACGTCGGCGCGTGGCCCGCGGGGCAAGCGTCGATCATGTTGGTACGCTCGTCAAAGGCGAAGTCGTCGACGGTCAGCGCCGCGGCGTCCAACTCGGGCGCGCGGCCGGGGACGGGACCGGTCAGGTCCACCCCACGCGCGTCGGCGGCCCGCACGTTTTCGTCGCTGGTGTAGGCCGTGTCGCCCACCATTTCCTCGGGCAACCGGCCGGATTGTTCGAGTTGATCGAGCATGGGCGTAACCGCGTCGCAGTCCTGTTCACAGGCGGTTTGCGGCAGTGCCGCGGTGATCAGTTGCACCTCATTTTCAGAGACGCACGTCTCAGTGAGCTGCACCTGATAGCCGGCTCCTTTGTGGCCGCTGTAGGTGGCGTCGAGGTCGGACGGGTTTTGCACGCAGTCGCCGCCGGTCTTGATCTTGACGACAACCTTTTTGTCACGGATCTCACATTGCTGGCCGAAGATCGTGACCATCGCCTTATAGGTCGACCGGCTGGTGTGTGTCGGTTGATCAGCGAAGCGGTTGATGATGAAGTGCAGATCCCCGGCGGCTTGCTGACGGCAGCGAGTGCGGGAGTCAGCATCCTTGGCGTCGGCGAAGAGCCGCGATTGCGGCGGCGCGTAGCGTTGGCGAAAGTCCTCGGGCAATGCGGCGTAGGCGGTGTTGTCATGACGCGTCAGTTGGGTCAAGAATCGCTTGATCGCGACGGCCATGAGCTTGGTGCGGCCGAAGGTGGCCATGTTGCTGAAGACGTGGGTGGAGTCGAGTCTTTGCTGGGAAACATTGAGGTCAAGGGCACCGATGAGTTTTGTGGTGACGTTGTCGAAGACCGTGGCGGCGATGTCATTGTCACGGAAGAGTTGTTGATAGCGTTCGAGTGTGCGTGTGCAGAGAGTGACGCCGGGTTCGAGATTCAAGGCGTACTGGACGTCGGATCGAAAGATGTAGACTTCGATGGCCTCAGGAGCCTTCCAGTCGAAGAAGTCGGCGAGGAAGACGAGGCCCGCCATGGAATAGAGTTCTTTAGTGGGAGCGCCGAGGGAGTCACTGAAGTGTTGGGCGAGTTGGCCGACGGGCATGACTTCGAGGATGGCATGTCGAAAGACCCCCTGCCAACCGTTTCCGATGATCGTCCTGCCGGCCGGCGGAATGATCCCTTGGAACGGGTCGAAGAGGCGGTTTTGTCGGGGGTCGACGGAATGGATCATAGCGGGCGCAACTCCTTATTCAATAATTACTTAAGTATAGAATGGCGAAGAGTGAAGTCAAGCGGAAAATAGCTGTAATATTATGTTATTCAATGAGTTGCGTCGAAAAATGGCATCGAGGTAGTTCTGTCGGGAACGTCATTAGTCGAATTGCGAGTTCCACTGAAGTTTACTTGTGCGAATGGATGGGTCTTCAAGCAAGAATTGCCCAAGTAACGGCGACCAAGCGAAGTGTCTGAGATGTGTCTGAGAAGTGTCATTCGCG
>JAYTGQ010000467.1:0-1807 GCA_043733345.1 Schlesneria sp. | reverse complement strand
ATCGAGGCCACCATGAATCTGTGCTGGATTGTACCCAAGGGAGAGGACGGACACGTGCGCGACGTGGACACCGATGAGCGCGCCGTTCTCTTGCGCGAAGGCTACGAGGAATTTCGCCTGACCTGTACCACGCCGAGCGGACTGCGGGAAGGCAGCCTATTCGATCAAGCGTCGATCAGTGCCGACTTGGCGAGTCACGTCGAGAAGGGAGCCTTGGCCCTGTTCGGTGGGTGCACCACGATAGAGGTCCACAGGCCTGACCGCGCGGCTGCCGTTGTGATGCCTCACCCCGATTTAGCTTCTGAGATGGGCAAGTCGGTGACTTGATGCCTGGTACATAGATCGTCCGCGAAGGTGATCGTCACTGCCACGACGCTGTTCCGCGGCAACTCGACCTGCACGTGAATGCCGGTATCGTCCGAGAGCACGTCGTATGGCTCGGCGCGGAGTACGGACGCTGCATGGAGCTCACCGATCTCGGCCTGACGTAGATACTCCGGTGCGCCCATCTCGAGCCAGCGCTGCTTCGCATTCCCATGCGTGTCGTCGATCCGCTCGATCGTCGCCGCCTGCACCGTCGCGGCAGTGACAAGATGCACGACAACAGCTTCCGGAACGAGGTCGTGCATCGGAGGTGCGCTGTTGACGATGAGAACTGTGGCGCGGCGTCCATTGCGAATGACCCATGTCGCGACGTTGGCGTGCATGCCGTCCATCGGTGTCACCAGCTCGGTCCCCACATGGTGCAACAACTGGAACGCGCGGTACGATGGTTTCGCGATGCCATCCAACGTCAACAGCCCGAAGCCTCCGTGGAACGCGCACGAGGGAAAGTACCGCTCCTCGAAGATGTCGCTGAACGTCCAGAAGGAATAAGCGTCCACAAGTCCGTTTGCCTGAAGCACCGTCTTGATGATGAACGCGGCAGCGTACGGATCGTCGTGCCGCGGATCATGGCCATCGGCGGACGTGTTCCATTCAGTGTAGAACAGGGGCTTCCCGCGTGCGCGGCGGCGCGTGTCTCGTGCTTCCTCGCGCAGAATATCACGCTGCATCAAGGCGAGCTGAATCTCGACGTTATCGCTTCGAGTTACGGTCGTGTCCGTTGGATAATGATGGGTGGACACGAAGTCGACCGGCGTCCGTGTGCGCTCGCACTCGTCCAGGAACTCGTCAATCCAGGCGTTGTGTGCCGTGGCGGGACCACCAACGCGCAGCTCCGGGCTGAGTTCCTTGAGCGCGCGAGCGGCCTCCCGATACAACTGGAAATACTGCGCTCGCGTACCGCGCCAGAAGGAGCGCAGATTCGGCTCGTTCCATACCTCGAAGAACCACTGCTCGACCTCAGGAGGGCCGTACCGCGCGACTGCGCTCGCGGTCAGACGACGGACGAGCTCGCTCCAATCATTCCAATCCCCTGGTGGGGTAACGTTGCCGCGATAGTGGAACACTGTGGAGTGGCCCGACGCGATTGCCGTCGGCATGAACGATAGTTCCACGAATGGACGCATTCCCGCATCAAGCACAGCGTCCCAGATACGGTGTGCGTTGAAAAATGAATAGATGCGGTCATTCCCCTGCTGAACCAGCGTGCCTACGTCGTCGCTCAGCAGGCCATGGAAGCGTACATATTGGAAACCGAGCTCCGAGCCGGCGCGTCCTAGCTGGGCCTGGTAGTCCGCACGCAGTGCGAGGGTCGCGTGACCGCTTCCGACAATGCGTTCCCATACGTGCGGAAGCGCGACTGTCTGGCCATCCAACGAACAGCGGAACTCGATTGGCTTCATACGCCGCTCGCGCCGAGTGC
>JAYTGQ010000466.1:0-5337 GCA_043733345.1 Schlesneria sp. | reverse complement strand
AGACCTCGAAGAAGTTCTCGCCGCGCACCGGAGCGAGGTCTTCAGCGGTCACTCCATAGCCGAAGTTCGGATGATTGAGGTGGACGAACATCGGTTGTTTGGTCCGCTCGCGCTGAGCGATGACCGCGTTGACGTTGTTCTGCATGACGGCCGTGACGCTGTCGCCACCGAGCGGTGGCAGGGCCTCGCGCAGGTTGTGAGCGTTCATGTGGACCGGCAGCTTGCCGAACTTGTCGCTGATTTCCTCGCCCTGAATTGGCAGGAATTTGCCCTTGATCGCCAGCTTTGCGAAGACCTCGTCAAACCGCTTGAGCCGCACCTCCAGTCTCGATTCCTTGGACTGCTCGTCCACATTCATCCGTTCCTCGACCCAGCCCTCGGGGAACTTGGCCTTCAGCTTGTCGAATGCCTTGCGGCCCCCTTTGTTCTTCTCGACCTCAACCCAGCGATCCTTGTTCGCCAGCGTGTTGTGATCGGTGTAGACGAGGAAGTCGTACGAGTGTTCGCGATACCACAGTCCGATCATTTCGAGATAGTCGTCGCCGTCGCTCCACAAGGAATGCGTGTGCATATTGCCGCGATACCACTGGAGTGACCCTGCCGCCTGAAGCGTCTCGGCCGCATTGGTTGTTGGTTCGACAGACCGCGACCGCCCGACCGCCGCCGCAATCAACGCTGCGACAACAATTCCCAAGCCGAGCGAACGGAGGCGAGTTTGCATGGAGAGTCCATTGAAAATGAGAAACACGAATGTGCGAAGCAGAGAAAATCAATTCGACACAACCGCCCCAGCCTATCCGGCCAGAGTGCCTTGGCTCCAGTGAAGGCGACAACTTGATGAAGCCGGTGATCCGGAATGGTCACTCGCCCGTCAGGGCCATCGCCTGTTTCACAGTAGGGTGGGACCAGCTCGCTTCGAGCGCCGGCCCACCATTGGGAATGGTCGAGTAATCATGGTGGGCCGGCGCGGTGAAGCGCCGCTGGTCCCACCCTACAGGTTTCGCTGACCCAACACGGCGATGGCCCTGCTCGCCGGTTGAGCTTCCTCGTCAACCCGTCCGAGCGTGCGTATAGTTCGTCCGCACTCGGGAACGGTCCCCTACAGTCCTCGCACACAGGAACTCAGCCATGAGAAGCGGCAACCCGGCACTGAACGATTCGACATTCAACTCCTTCCGCGACGGCTCCTACGAGTCATCGAACGCGATGACGATCACGGGAGCCGCGACGAAGACGATGATTCTGCTCGGACTATGCGTGGGCGCGGCGTCGATGACGTGGGGGATGGTGGCTGGTCAGAACATGCAAAGTGCGATGCCGTGGATGATTGGCGGCGTGGTGGCCGGTCTGGTCTTTGGACTCGCCACAGCCTTCAAGCCAACGTGGTCACCCGTGACCGCGCCGCTGTACGCGCTGGCCGAAGGACTGTTCCTGGGTGGACTGTCGGCCATGTACGAAGCCCAGTTCCATGGAATCGTCTTCCAAGCGTTGCTGGCCACATTTGGAACGACCTTCGCGCTGCTGCTCGCCTATCAGACCGGGATCATCAAACCGACCGAGAACTTCAAGCTGGGAGTCTTCGCCGCGACGGGCGGCATTGCGCTGATGTACTTGGCCATGATGCTGATGAGCATGTTCGGGATGAAAGTGTCGATCATGTCGATGGGTTGGCTGGGGATCGGAATCAGCGTGGTCGTTGTGATCGTGGCGGCGATGAACTTGGTACTGGACTTCGACTACATCGAGCAGGCCGCGAAGAACGGCGCACCGAAATATTGCGAGTGGTACGCCGCCTATGGTCTGATGGTCACGCTCGTCTGGCTCTACGTTGAAATCCTGCGTCTGATCGCGATGCTGGCCGGACGATCACGGGACGACTAATTGGGATCGGGGTCAGCCACCGCCATAACAACCTGTGACCCGAACGCCCACTGCGTTCGGGTCGCCTCGTTTCACCGCGTTGAGAATACCTAGACCATTCACACTCATGTTCCAGTGGGAGAGAGGCGGCGAATTGTGACCACGCGACGAACGGACTCAGTTTTGACGCCGCGACTATGCGCCGGTGTTGTGCTTGCCGCGATCCTGTTTGCCGCGCAAGGCCACTCGGACGAAACGCCCTCACCACTCCAGACTGCGACCAAACAGGTCACCGGTGCGGATTCGCCCAAGGAACCGGCTCCCGCCAAGAAGCTGTTCAAGGGGAAAGTGGTCCAGACGCATGACGCTCTCCAGCGGCGCGGCGTGAAGGCGTATCCCGAGGAACTCAAAAACCAAGTCGCGTTGGAGACGGCGGACGAACTGATCCCAATCCTGCCCGATTGGCGGGGCCGCGCGTTTTATCAGGACGAACGGCTGCGGAACCGCGATGTCGAACTGATCGGCTTCCGCCGCGCGGGCTTGCCGTACCTGAACGTCCTCGCGGTCTACACGTTCGACGACAAAGGACGCCGTCACTACACCGATTACTGGTGCGACATCTGCTCGATCCCCATGTATGAGTTGAAACCGTGTGATTGTTGCCAAGAGGAGATTCGTCTACGCTCCGAGCCGCAAGAACTTCCCAAGAATATCGTCCCATTCGCCCCGTAGTCCGGACCCCTTAGTCCGGACGATTCCTCCTAGAACGTCTGCCTGCTCAAGCGGGGCAACTCCCCCGGAACATGGGGTCCAGACTCCATTTGTGTGGTTCGGGACTGTCACCGTTCCGTTCCCAAGGACATCCTCCCGAAATGAATCTCGAACTGAATGCCATTGCCTCGGAATTGGTTGAGGATGTGGTCGGAGACGCCGAAGGTTTGCGGATCATCGAACACGATCAACCGGGCGATGGTACGTTGATCGATTTCGGTGTCGATGCCGAAGGTGGGCTGGAGGCGGGCTGCGCCCTCGCGTCGATCTGCATGTCTGGACTGGCGGACATCACCGTCGAACCGGGGTTGCTCGACGACATCGGTTGGAACTACGTGCAGGTCGTGACCGATTCACCCGTCGCCGCGTGCCTCTTCAGCCAGTACGCGGGCTGGCAGATCAGCGTCGGCAAGTTCTTCGCGATGGGGTCCGGGCCGATGCGGGCGGTCTACGCGAAGGAGCAACTCTTCGACAAGCTCTGGTATCGCGAAGAGGCCGAGCAAGTCGTCGGCGTCCTCGAAACGCCCAAGCTCCCCGGCGAAGAAGTCTTCGCGTACATCGCCAAACACACCAACGTCGAACCGGCGGATGTCGTTCTTTGCGTCGCGCCGACATCGAGCATGGCGGGCAACCTGCAAGTTGTGGCGAGGTCCATCGAAACGGCTCTGCACAAGCTGCACGAAGTCGGCTTCGACGTGAATCGGATTTGCAGTGCGACAGGCTCCGCCCCGCTCCCGCCCGTGGCGAAGAACGATCTCGAAGGAATCGGCCGCACCAACGATGCGATTCTCTACGGAGGCCGCGTCACGCTCTGGGTCAACGGCGACGATGAATCAATCGCCGCCATCGCTCAGAAAGTGCCGTCCTGCTCGTCAACGATGTACGGCCAACCGTTTCTCAGTGTCTTCGAGGCGGCCGGTCGAGATTTCTACAAGATCGACCCCCTGCTCTTCAGCCCCGCCGAAATCGTCTTTCAAAACATCGATACCGGCCGAGTCCACATCGCTGGCCGCGTGAACAACGACGTGCTGAAGCGGTCGTTTGGAATTTGATGACGTGGGTTTGCCATCGTGTCGCAACTTCCTCCTTCTGACTCCACGACGTTCCTTGTCGAATGTCCAAAGTGCCAGCGTATGGCATCCAGTGAAATGGTTTTCGCTGGAACGAATGGGACATACCGAGAGGCAGCGTCGATGGCATATCCAAGCCGGATCAGTTGTCTCCAGTGTGGATTTGTTCGTTACTTTGTGAGGTTCGCAGAAACGGCTGACTGGGACGCCAAGCAACGAGATCAGTACTTTGCCTACAAGTTTTGGCTGCGTGCTGACATCGACGGCCATTTACTCTGGGCAGTCAACTTGCAGCACTTGTTGGCGCTCGAAACACATGTGCAAGCGCCGAAGCGTGCCGCATTTCCTGAAAGCGTTTGGATTGAAACTCTGCCCCGTTGGCTGACCAGTCGCAAAAACCGGGACCGGGTATTGAAGGCAATCGACGCATTGAAGAAAAAAGCCGTCGAAGGTTAAGACTCCTTTTAGGCGAACCACTGTGAACATCGGCATCCTCGCCAGCGAAGGGAGCTGGTACTACCGCGATCTGGAACGCGCGGCCCGCGCGCGCGGTGACGTTTGTCAGCGACTGGACTTCGAGCGGCTGGTGGCCAGCGTCAGCCCGACCTGCTTTCTGAGCGGGGGACGTGAGTCCCCTGGCTCTTCACGCCTCGAAGAACCAGGGGACTCACGTCCCCCGCTCAGAGATGTTCGTTTCGACCTCCTCCTCGTCCGCACCATGCCGCCCGGTTCGCTCGAGCAAGTCGTCTACCGCATGGACGTGCTGGGGCGACTGGGAGCGACTGGGACGAAGGTCATCAACTCGCCCAAGTCGCTCGAGTGTGCCGTGGACAAATACCTCACCACGGCGAAGCTGCATGAGGCCGGGTTGCCCGTCCCCGAGACCATTGTCTGTGAACACGAGGACGATGCGCTGGCGGCCTTTCATCAACTCGGCGGCGATGTTGTGGTGAAGCCGCTCTTCGGCGCGGAAGGCCGAGGCATCGTGAGGGTCAGCGATCCCGATCTCGCCCATCGGACGTTCCGCACGCTGATGAGACTCGACGCGGTCCTTTACCTCCAACGCTTCATCGACCACGAAGGCTTCGATGTGAGAGTCCTCGTGCTGAACGGACAGCCACTCGGCGCGATCCGCCGCCGTTCACCGAACGACTTCCGCACCAACGTCTCGCGCAATGCCATCGCCGAGCCGCACGAGGCCACCCCGCGCGAGATCGACTTTGCCCTCCGCGCTGCCGCCGTCACCGGAGCCTTCATTGCGGGAATCGACCTGCTGTACGACCGCCAAGGCAACTGCTATGTCATCGAAGTCAACGCCGTCCCCGGCTGGCAGGCGTTTGCGAAAGTAACCGGCATTGATGTGGCAGAAAAGCTGCTCGCGGCGAGCGATCGACCGTAGGGTGCGTGGAGTCCTTCGAGTTTCAAACACGACTCGTTGAGTCCAGTTCCTTTTTTTGCCTTCAAAGTAGCCTTCATCGCTCCGCGTGAAGATCGCCGAGTCAGTGGAGAGGTCGATGGAACAATCAACGTTGAATTCGCGCACGGCTGTCTTCACGCGGAGCGATGAAGGCTACTTTGAAGGCAAAAAAAGGAACTGGACTCAACGAGTCGTGTTTGAAACTCGAAGGACTCCACG
>JAYTGQ010000465.1:0-5349 GCA_043733345.1 Schlesneria sp. | reverse complement strand
TAGCCCCGGTTTGAATGACACAAACCGGGGCTAGCGCCCTGCGGCTGATCGCGGCCAGCTTCGCTTCGTGAAGAGATTGCGACCGCGTTTCTAAACATCCCATGTCAGGAGGATTCATGTCGAACAGCTCTCACCGTCCGCCAGCCGAACGCAATGGATCCCCGCGCAAACTCGGGCGGCAACTGTTTCTGATGTTTCTCGGGTTCATCACCGTCTTCTACGGAGTGATTCTCGCGTATCACACCTTCGTGCCGCGGCGCGAGGCCACAGAATCGAATGGCCCGAGCGCGAATCTGCTCGAACGCTGTCGGGAGCTTTGTCTGGCGTATGGCCTCGTTCCGACCGGGCACATTGCCAACGATGCCAAGGCGTATTTGAGGTCCGAGAAAACGAGACCGCTCGTCGAACCGCTGCACGAGATTCTGGCGGACGCCAAGTTCGTGCCGCAGGAGTCGCAGCCGCACGAGTTGCTCGACAAGACGGCTCCTGATTTTGAGCTGCCCGATGACGGCGGCAAACTCGTGTCGCTCAAGACTCTGTTGGACGAAGGCCCCGTGGTGCTGGTCTTCTATTACGGCTACCACTGCAATCATTGCGTTGGCCAACTGTTTGGACTGAACGAGGATCTGCCGCGTTTTGTCGAGATGGGCACGCAGGTCGTGGCGATCAGCGGCGACCCGGTCGATCTGACTGCCAAACGGTTCGCCGAGTACGGCCGGTTCGGCTTCCCCGTGCTGTCCGACAAGGACAACCGCGTGGCTCAGCAATTCGGAGTCTTCCGACCGGAAGCCGACGGCCAGCCGGAACTCCTGCTCCACGGAACCTTCGTCGTCAACACGGATGGCACCGTCCTCTGGACCAACACCGGCAACAAGCCGTTCCTCGACAACCAGACACTGCTGACAGTCATCGCCCGTCAGCACGACTTGTTGACTCCGCGAGAGGGATCCAAGCCGACGGCTGAACCGACGAAATGACGAATATCAAGCACAGACTATTTCCTTTTCCTGCGGCGTAAAACCAAGCAACTCCCGGCCATGATTTCACTTTGACACGGCCTTGGTAGAACGACGGCGGGTGCCAGCGGGGTGAGATTCTAATGAGGTTCGGCGTACCGACTGAATTCGTCTTGTCACATTTCACGTCCACTTCTACCATCCCCACCTTCCCCCCTAAATTCAATTTCAGTTCTGCCGTTAGAACGCGCCGAGCCATCGTTTGCGGATCGCGCGGACGATGCGAACGGGCGTGAAAAGCGAGCGAGTGTCGTGGTGTTGCCATCGACTCGACCATCCCCGTTGCCGTGTCGAGCCGCCTCACTCAACCGAGATCGGGGCGCGGTGTCGTTTTCCAAACAGACAACCGCTGACAAGTTGCTGTTGTCATACGCGGTTGGCTTCATCGGCGCGATGGTCTGCGTGATACTCGGGTGGGATGTGGTGGTGTCGGCACAGCCACCTTTGGGCGTTCGACTGAACAGTCTTGAACGCGGGCCTGTCGTTACGGGACAACCGGCCGAGACGCGGATGCCGTCACCTCCCAGTTCCAATTGGCCTGCTCCGGACGCGACAGTCCTAGATTCGATGTCCGGGGCGAGTGGTCTGCCGCTTGGACCGATGTTCGCCGCCGAGGACGCTGACGTGCAGCCGCTGTCCGAGCGGCTATCGCTCAACAGCGCACCGCGCGAGTTGCGGTTGCGAGACGCGATTGAGCTGTCGCTGGCCAAGTCGGATGTCGTCCAGACGCTCGATTCCGGCGGCGTTCAGATCGCGGGCATCACGCGCTATGACCCTCAGATTCAGTGGGCGAGGTCGAGCGCAGCCAATGCCGCGTTCGATCCTCGTCTGTCGGCGGCCTATCTCGGTAGCCGTGTCGATGAGCCTCCCAGAAGCTTCTTCGGGCCGGGTCTGTCGCTCAACACTCGACGCGACGAAGGGGACTTCATCGCGTCGCTCTCCAAGCCGTGGGCGACCGGGGCCACAACGAGTGTGGGCTATTTGCCGCCGCTCGGTTATCTGTTCATACCCAACGGCGTCTCGAACCCGAGCCGGTTCAATCCGATCTACTCGTCGTCTCTCGTGTTTGAAGCCCGGCAACCGCTGCTGCGCGGCGCGGGGACGAAGGTGAATCTCGCTCCGCTACGGATCGCGCAGTTACGGGCCGAGCAATCGCTGTGGGAGGTCAAGCAGGCGACGCTGGCCCAGGTGCGCAGCGTCGAGGAGGCGTACTGGGACTTGCAGGCGGCGCTCGTCACGCTGGATGCGATGGAGTTTGTCTTGCCGCTCGTCACCGAGGTCGTGCGGATCGAACGCTATCGCGCCCAGTCGGAACGCGCGACGCGCGCGGATGTGGCGCGAGCCAGCATCCAATCGGACCAGTTCCAGCAGCAGCGGCTTCAGACGCGGAACAGCGTCGTCGAGAAGGAACTTCGTCTGCGGAACCTGATGGGCCTGGAAGTCGTCGATGGGGTACGCCTCGTGCCGGTCGATCTGCCGACGCGCCAATCGTTCACACTCGACCATGCTGCCGCCGTGGCCAACGCCATCGAGAACCGGCCCGATCTGGTGCGGCAGCGGCTGGGCGTGCGCATCCGCGAACTGGAGTACGATGTCGCGCGCAACGGCCTCCGTCCGCAGCTCGATCTGCAGGCGATCTATCGCACCAGCGGTAACGGCCAGCAACTGGACACTTCGTTGCAGCAGATGTCAGACTTTCAGTACAGCACCTGGACGCTGGGTCTGACGTTTTCGGTCCCATTGGGAAATCGGGCGGCCAAGTCCAATCTGCGGGCGGTCGAACTGTCGCTGACCCGCGACCGTGCCCTCTTGCGGCAGGCGACTCAAAACATCAGCTTCCGCCTGATGGACCTGATCCGCGAGACCGAGACCACCTTCGCGGGATACGAACTGGCACTGCGTCGAGTACAGAACACGCAGGAGTGGTTGCGCTCCGCGCGGATTCGCTTCTCGAACCCGCCTCCCGCTGGCAACAGTCAAGACTGGCTGCTGCTTGCCTTGTACGACTATCAAGCCGCGCTGCGCCAGCACATCGACGCGACCACGGACGCCGGGCTGTTGCTCGCCCGCTACAACACGCAACTCGCCCGAGTTGAAGAAGCGCAGGGCATCCTGCTGGAGAACCGAGGCATCGACCTGACCGATGACCCGTGCGCAGCGGTGCAACGTCACGCCGAAGACCTGTTCGCCAACAATGCCTCACTGCCACAAAGTGCGAACCGGCCACCATCGCCTGCTCAGCCCGAGACTGCCGAGCTGAGGGGACCGTACTCACACGCAACCCGCTATCCGGAGCCGTCAGCGAATCGCCAACCTCTCATGCAAGCGGGCCACTCCATTTGTCAGGAGCCAGCCAGCAACAGTGCCTTGCGATCGCGACCTTCAAACTATTCGAGTGTTCGGTCGCAGCCGTAGTCCAGACTATACTCCGCGCGGTCTGAATTGAGTCGTTTAACCGCGTGGGCAACGCCCCGCGCGTCGATGGCAAAACAGCGTTCCACATCGCTCGACGCGCGGGGCGTTGCCCACGCGGTTAAACGAGGCAATGGGACCTCATTCTTGGCCGCGCGAAGTATAAGGGGTCCGAACTACAAATCTCTTTACCACCAGAACTCGGTGCGCAGATAGCACAAGGCTCTGTTGACGAGAATGATCCCGAACGGGCGGTAGCCTCGGTAGACGCGGGCCACTCCCGTCATTCCCGACTTCAGCTTTCCCGCTTCGTTGGCGACGTGGCAGTAGACAGTGAGCGTGCTCTGTCGTTTGTCGGGTGTGATCAATGCACTCGGTGCGATCCGCTCGACCTTGGCCTCGAACGTGTCGAAGGGCAGGGCCCGCGCCTTCAGCTCGATGCTCTGTCCCGGCTGCAATCCGGCGACATCCTCTTCGGGAATGTGAATCTCGACGCGCAGCACGGCCATGTCCTCGACGACGCAGATCAGTGAGCCGATTTCGGCAAGCTGGCCGATCCGGTCCTTGAGATGTGGAGTGGCGATGACTCCGGCGGCCAGCGACCGCACCTGCAACTTGACCTTTTGGTCTTCGAGGTATTTCAGTTCTTCAAATAGTCGCGTTCGTCGGGCCGTTTCGGCTTCGATGTCCTCTGAGCGGCTGCCCGCTTCGAGCAACGACAGCGTGGCGCGGGTGTCTTCCAGTTCCTTTTCGCGTCTGGCCAGTTCGGCCTCCGCCGCGCGAACCCCGTCCGCCTCGCGCGCCTTCTTCGTGGCCTGAGCCTGCGCCAGTTGGGACGCCGACAACTCGTAGCGCTTGTATTCCGACCGGTACTGCTCGCCCGCCAGCGCGCCGAGCTTGTACAGCTTGGCCGCCTGATTCACGGAGTTGACCGCGTACTTCAACTCCGTGTTCGACTGCAAAACCTGTTGATCGAGCCGGATGAAGTCCTGTTGCAGGCTGAGCCGTGATCGTTCGAGGTCTTGCTGGGCGAGATCGCGCCAACCCTCGGATCGTTTCACGCGCTGCCGCTGTTCGGCGACCTCTTCGGGACGTGGACCAGTTCGCAAACGACGCAGCGTCGCCTCGACTTCCTGAACCTCGGCCCGTTTGCGTTTCAAATGGCTGCCGAGGTCGGGCACATCCAGTTCGACGATTGTTTCGTCGGGTGTGACACGGTCGCCCTCCTCGCGATGCACGAGTTTGAGGAAGCCCGAGACCGGCGCATGGACTTCAGTGCGCGTCCCCGGCCGGACCTCGAAGTTGCCGTTCACGACATACGGTAGCGGAACCAGGAACAGCAGCGCCAGCACGCCCAGCGTGCCGAAGACCCACGTCGCCGTTCGTCGAGGTCGGTTGGCAATCATGTTCGCGAACTCACTTGCAAAAAAGCCTCGAAACACACGCCGCGATGCGATGGTCAGCAACAACAGCATGCCGATCAGCCCCAGCGGTCCCAGTCGGCCACTGACAAACTGAAAGAGTCCCACAATCACAAAGTCCAAAAACATCAACGCGAAGAACCAACTCAGCAGTCCGTAAATCAAGACCGCCCGGCCACGCTCGACGGGTGGCGGCCGATCGGCTCCCCACAGCAGCCAGCGCACATGCTGCATCCAGTAGTCGGTCGCTCGCTTGCGCAGGTTGGGGATTTCAAGCCAGTCGCTGAGCAGGTAATAGCCGTCCATACGCATCAGCGGGTTGAGGTTGATGAACAGCCGGCCGCCGCAGATCGTCAGGATCACCCACGCCACATAATTGACGAGGCTGTCCTGCACCGTGAGCCGCCAGACGAAGACCGCCAGCGCCCACAGACACAGATCGCAGTAGCCGCCCGCCAGCGTGACCCACAGCCGGTGCGACTTCTTCTGGATCAACCACG
>JAYTGQ010000464.1:0-5349 GCA_043733345.1 Schlesneria sp. | reverse complement strand
TGGTCCTGACCCAAACCGGCATGGACATCGCCGTCGATCCCGCGGCGTGGGAACATTATCGCGCCCTCTCCCCGACCCGCTTCGCACAAACGCTGCAACGCCTCGCCCAACGAATCGACCTCAAACGCGACCCCAAACACAAACGCGGCCCGCAGAAACCCCGCCCCCCACAAACCAGCGGCCGGAAAAACCACCACGTCTCCACCGCCAAACTCTTGGCCAAGAAAAAACTCAAACAAACCGCTAAAACAACACCGAAGCAAAGACCTTGAAAGGGGTGGCAGTGCCCACCCTACGGAAAGTCGGACAGTAGAAGTAGAACATCCGGAGATGTTACAGGGCGTCGGCTTCAATCTTCCTGAAATGGGCCATCTTTCAGTAGAGCAGATTTCAAAACCAGCCCGCCGCGCCAGTTTTGAAGTTGTACATTTTTGGATTTTCGCCCCAACGCGGTAGTCCTCAGTTAAGTCAGCCCAGTGCTTCCAGAGGAGCCGTCGCGTCCCCTTCCAGCCTGCTGTGGGAGTGGGAGTGGGGCGGTGGCCGCGCGCGCCGCAGTTCGGTCAGATGCCTGTTGAGCAACTTGACCAGCGGAAAGTGGGCGAACACGAGCCGCGCCTGTGGCAGTTTTTTTCGGATCTCGGCGCTGTGCACGGGAGAGAGGTCGGTGGCCACGGCGGCGATCTTCGCCCGCGAATGGCTCAGCCTGAACCAGAACGGTTCCAGCGACGATTCGCCCCGGTCATCCCCGACAAACCCGATCGCGCCACCAGCAAAGTCCAGCACCAAGGTCAACTATTTGTGCCGTTGGCCAAGAGCGATTTCATCGATCGCGATCCGCTTCAACGACCGCAGCTTCGGCTTCGCGGTTCGGCGATGAAGGTCGGCGCCGACAATCCCCTTTGCGTCATCCCAACTGATCTGAAGATGCCGGGCCACATCGGCCCGCGTCATCATCCCCGACAACTCGAGAACACCCCGCTCAACTCCTCGCGCTCCCGGTCTCGGTTCGCAACCTCATCAGCCCCCGCCGCAATCCCTCAAAACCAAACGACCAAACCTCGGAACGCTCCCGGAGCACCGGTTGGCTGCTTAGCCATTATTACTCTTCAACAACACGCAAAATGCGGTCAGCGGAAACGTTGTGCAACGTCTGCTCTGAGCCGGAAGGCCAGCGGATCGTCACGGTGTCGAGCGTATCGAGATCACCCAGCCCCCAATGAATGCGTGGGTCGCTTGAGGAAAGGTAACTCGAGGCTGGCGACACGTCTCCCAGCCAGACTTGGTCGCCTGCTTTCCCCACGACGCGCGCCCCGTAGGCAAACACGTTGGGGGCTTTGCCACGCAGGTCGAGCTTCAGCCAATGCTGCTTCGTTTCGGTCCTGTTTTCGAGCAGCATCACCGGCCCTTCAAAATCGACCGCCAGCAGATCGACTCGACCGTCGTTGTTAAAGTCGGCCGTTGCCGAACCACGGCCCACCATCGGCCGCTGAATGTCAGATCCGAGGCCGGGAACAATGTCGCTGAACTTCCGGCCATGATCATTCCAGAACAGTGACATCGGCTGCCGGAACGGAACACTCGGCCCATGAATTTCGGCCGAGTTGTCATAGACGTGCCCATTGACGAAACAAATATCCGGCCAGCCATCGTTTTCAAAATCAATCCATTTGGCACCGAAGCCCAAGCGGTTCTTCGTGGCGCGCGCCAAGTTGGTCTGCTTCGCGCAATCGAGAAATAGGCGATGACCCAAGCTTTGAAACAGCACGAACGAGTCGCCTTGCCAGTTGGTGACGACCAGGTCCAGCCGCCCGTCCCGGTCGAAGTCGGCCCAATCCGCGCCCATGGCCGAGACCGCACCGCCGTTGGCATCTGTGGCCACACCCGCCACGGACGCGATATTCTCGAACCGCATCTGGCCCTGATTGTGAAGGAGGTCGGCGACCACGCCGTCGTTGCCGATATAGAAATCCATGCGGCCGTCCTCGTCGAGGTCGGTAAACGCCAACACCAATCCCACGCCGTGAGTCAGGTCCATTCCCTGCTCCGGAGGGACCAGCTCGAACGTGCCTGTGCCGGTGTTCCGCCAAATCTGGCCGCGTTCGGGAGGGTACGTTCTGGGAGAGCAGCCCGATCGCACCCCGGGTGAGTATTCGCAGTACTTCTGCGAATCGGGGCCATAGACCACGTAGTTCAAAATCACGAGATCAAGCCACGAGTCACCGTCGAGATCCATGAAACCCGCGCTGGCTCCCCACTGCCCGTGGTTCGTTGGGTCGAGCTTCGCCGTCTCCGTGGTCAATTCAAATCGCATCCCGCCGACATTCTTGAAGAGCGCCAGTTGGTGATAGCCGGTGAGCAGCACATCGAGCAGTCCGTCTCCGTCGTAATCACCGAGGGCGCAACCCGTCCAATGTCCCGCAACCTCCTTCAGCCCGCTTTCGACAGTGACCTCTTCAAAGCGGTTGCCCCCCACATTGCGGAACAGGGCCGGTGAAGGATTTCCCACCAGCAGCACATCCTGCCAACCGTCGTTGTCACCATCGAACGTGGCGCAGCCAGCCCCGAACGCATCGAGCGCTGCCATCGGCCGCGGTTGTTCCGGCCAGCGATATCGCAGGCCGCGCTCCTGAGCCACATCGACGAACGAGAGATTATGAGGAACGACAAATTCCACTGCGGACTCGCGTGCCTCCTTCATCGTCGGAAATGCGAGTGACTGCGGTTGTTTCTCCGCTGCCGATTTCTCGCGCCGGATATCGGTGGTGACCGTCTCCCGACTGCCGCATCCCATCGCGGCCAGAACGCATCCCAGGATTAACAGGGACTGACTCACTCGCCGGAAGCACCTGCCCACTCCAAGCCGTTTCTGCCATGAGAGGGCTCGTGCAGGAGCCAGCCGCCCGCCCGCTCTACCTCGCGCAGTCAGTGATTCGACATCTGAGCGGGGCGTCGTCAGCCCCCCGGTTCTTGGGCGTAAGCCCGACTTGGAAGAACCGGGGGACTGACGCCGCCCCGCTCAGAAATGTCTCACTTCGTGCCGTGTGATGTATAGCAGTCGCCCGACAACATCGACACCAAGCTTGCGCGGCCTCGCTCAAGCCCCTCCCACTCCCCAATGGAAGCTCATCATGGCAGGACTTCGTTTCGCAATTGTTGGCTGCGGCCGAATGGGGCGGCATCACAGTGAGCGGCTCTTGTCGGACGGGCGCGGCACGGTTGTGGCGTTGCAAGACTCGGTTCCCGAGATGGCCACCGGGCTGCAACGTGAGCTGTGGCCGGAGGCTCTGGTCTGTCGCAATTTCGATGAGTTACTGAAGCTCGACAACATCGACGCGGCCATTCTCTGCACGCCGACGGCCGAGCATTTTCAGCAGGCCACGCGGTGTCTCGATCGCGGCTGGCACCTCCTCTGCGAGAAGCCGCTCGCGTCGAACCGCGATCAAATTGTGGAGTTGATCGCGCGATCCGAGGTCGCTCACGAAAAGCAGCAAGCATTCTCGCTCGGCTATCAGCGGCGACACACGGCGCTCTACAAAACGCTGCGGCGGGAAGTTCGTTCGGGACGATGGGGCCGAGTCCGCGCGGTGGTCTCGCACAACGTCGAACACTGGCAGCCGACCATCGGCGGCACATGGCGCGACGATCCACAGCAGAACCCCGGCGGCTTCATCACCGACGCGGGGAGTCACAAACTCGATTCGATCTTTTACGTAACGGGCCTCGCACCGCTCGAAGCATTCGCCCGCAGCCAGAAGTGGGGTAGTCACGTTGAAATCGTGGCGAGTGTCTCGGCACTCCTCACTGAAGAAGTGACGGCGACGATCGACTTCATCGGCCACGCACAGTACCTCGGCGAGGATTTTCACGTTCACTGCGAACGAGCCGACTTGATGCTCTGTCACGGTGAACTGTGGCTGGCTTGCAGTGGCGAGCGTCAGCGGCTGGCCGTCGATGAGCCGGAGTCCACTCCCGTGACGAGCCTCCTCGATACGATCTTGAACGGTGCGGCAGAGGTCTCCCCCCCGGCGGCGGCGCTCCCCGTGTTTGACCTGACACAGGCGATCCTCGCGTCGGGAAGAACGAAGCAGCCGGTGGTGGTGGTCACCGAGTGAAATGAGCGGCGATCACGATACCGCTCACGGATGAGGATGGCCCATTTCACACTAACCCGAAGCGTGAGCGAGGACGTGTGTTGCCTCCTCGCTGACGCTTTTTGAAGTTGCGCAGTTGCGCTGCAGAGTAGCTGAATTCGCAAGAATTCAGCCCCTGCGAAGCCCCTGAGTTCTTGCGAACTCAGCTACAAAACGCGAGTACGCAACTTCAAAACCTACGCTTCGGGTTCGTGTCCGCGTCTGCCGCGCGAGGGATAACGATCATCAGGCGTGAGCCATCGCATTGTGCAGCCGGTCTTTCGACGAGAATGAGGTTGGCTCCAGTTCTTCGGCGGCGGCATTCACGACGTGTGCGCTGACGCGCCGTTGATCGCCGCTCATGGCAGCCAATAACGCCAGGTCGCACAACCACGCCACTCGTGCGGGATTGCCCCGTGTTTGTCGGTGAATGGTCGAGACCGCATCGGCGGTGAAGATCGGGTCTCTGGCTCCAGCATGTCGTACTGAATCGGCGATGTAGCGCGACGTTTCGTGCGCGGACCACGCCGTCAGTTCGACATGCAATTCCACCGTATCGAGTAGCAACGGTGCGGTGAAACGTTCGCGTGCGGCGATCACTACGGTGAGGTCCGCGCCGGTTGACTCGGCCAGTTGCATGAGCCGTCGCAGAATCTGTCCGCAACCAAAATCAACCCAATCAAAGTGATCGACGAGTACGGCGATCGGCTGCCCCACGACGGCCAGTCCCGACAACTGAGCTTGAAGACACGTCCAAATCTGAGCGGCCGAGTCACCAGCCCCGCAGTCGGCATGACATCCGTCAGCGATCTGCCACGCGAGTTCGCTCGCATCCAAACCGGTCGCGTCGAGGCGAACACACTGTCGGCCGAGTCGCAACGCGGCGGATTGAATCTGCCGCAACAGGCAACTCTTGCCGGTCCCCGCTGCGCCCGTGAGCAGCCCGCAACGACGACGCTCTTCAATCAAAAACAACAACCGCGCGCAGGCTTCCTCATGCGCGGTTCCCACAAACAAATGCCGCTCGCTTAGCGAACGAGCGAATGGCCAGTGGCGGAATCCCCAGAATGACAGGTCCATCGACTGCGATCCTTCGTGCGAGAGGTCAGAGCCTCGGCCGTTTCGTCTCTACCTCGCGCGGTCCGTGAAGAGTCATCTGAGCGGGGCGGCGTCAGCCCCCCGGTTCTTGGGCGTAAGCCCTCTTGAAAAGAACCGGGGG
>JAYTGQ010000463.1:0-5357 GCA_043733345.1 Schlesneria sp. | reverse complement strand
CTCCCGCCGAGCCATGTGCGTGAGGAAAGTCGCTTGTTTCTCGCGGCTCGGCAGGAGCCTCGCCCTCCCGACAGCCGTTTTTCAACAGGCTGCTAATCTTGCCCTTTGTGTCGTTTCACCGAGTGGGCAACGCCCCGCGCGTCGCCATCGACAGCCTCTGGCGCGAGGGCCTGTTCGGCGCGTGCCTCACCGAACTGATGGTCCTTGTCTTCCTGCGCGACTGGCGCAGGGCCCTGATCGTGGTGATGAACATTCCGTTGGCGATCATGTCGTTGGTCGTCGAGCTTTGGTTGTGCGAGCAGACAATCAACCTGAAGACTGTCGGCGGCTTGGCTCGCGCGGTCGGTATCCTCTTCGATGAAGCGACTGTCGAAATCGAGAACATCCATACACAGTTCGAGTACACGCATTCGATCGCCCGCGCCGTGCGACTCGGCAATTCCCAAACGGCCGTCCCGCGACTACTAGCGATGCTCTGCATCCTCGCCGTCTTCGTCCCGTCATTCTTCGTGGAGGGAGCGGCTTGCGGTTAGAGCGAGTGGCACATATACCGCACGCGGTTGAAGCTGACACTAACCCGAAGCGTAAGCGAGGAGGCAACACAAGTCCTCGCTTACGCTTCGGGTTAGTGTGAAATGTGCCATCCTCACCCGCCTGTGGTATAAATGCACCCCGCTCGCTCGACAGACCGCGTGTGAGGCTGTTGACTACGCCCCTATGGACACCTCACGACAGCAGCGGCTCGCAGAATTCGTTCAATGGACTTCGCAGCACATTCGCGGTGACGAAAAGGGTGAGGCTCAGATTTACTTGGATCGGCTGTTTCAGGCGTTTGGCCAGAAGGGGACGCTGGATGTGGGCGGCCAGCCGGAATTTCGCATCCGCAAAGCGAAGGAAGACGGCGGCGGGACGGCGTTTGCCGACTATGTTTGGAAGCCGGTCGTCCTGATCGAGATGAAGAAGCGCGGCCAGAACCTGGCCAAGCATTACCGACAGGCGTTCGACTATTGGATTCGCCTCGCGCCCAACCGGCCCAAGTACGTCGTCCTCTGCAACTTCGACGAGTTCTGGGTCTACGACTTCGACCGCGCGCAGATTGAGGTACTGACGGTGACGTGTGTTGATAATCCGTCGAACCGGGCGGCTACCGCGATCGGCTCACGTCAGCGACATGGCGAATAAGACTTTGGGCCACTACTTCGCCGAGCCTTACCGGAACCGCATTGCCAATCAGCCGCCCGAGAACATTGAACCGCAGTCGTTCCCCCTCTTTGAGGAAACGATAAGACTCCGGGAAGGTCTGGAGGATCGCCGCTTCCCTCAAGGTGATCGCACGGTGTTGTTCCGGGTGTCCGAACCTGCCGTTGCCATAGCCGAAGCATTGCGTGGTCACGGTGGGGGCTGGCGCATCCCATTCCATTCGTCCGTAGACGCTCGGATACGTCGCCCCCGTAGCCTTGCGATGGCAGCGGGCCACAAGGGAGCGGTCCCAGTCTCGCCAAGTGCCGCCCTGCTTGGATGCTTTGATCCGTCGCAAGTTGAGGTCGCTCAGTTTGCACGCCGAATGCAGACTGTCCGTAGGGTCGGTCTGACCCGCAGCGAGTGGCCGCAGATGGGAAATCGCCGCCCGGACGGTCGGCCTGCCCCGTTCATTGATGAGCGGGGGCGGCAGTAGCTCTACCGGGCCAAGTCTAGACGCAAGCAGAACCAGTCGTTTTCGAGTCTGTGGGACGCCATAGTCGGCACACTCAATGGCTTTATGCCAAATGTGATAGTCCGACAGCGATTTGAGGAAGCCATCCAAGACCTTGTGATCCAAAAGTTGCGGCACGTTCTCCATTGTCACGAAATCCGGCTGCGACTCCCGAATCAACCGCCCGAAATCAGCGACAAGATCCCACTTCGTATCTACTCTCTTCTGCCGGCCCTTCCGGCTGTAGGTGGAAAATGGCTGACACGGCGCACAACCCGCGAGGAGAGTTTGCTCTCCGGCTGTCCACAGAGCGCACAAGTCGTCCCCGGACAAGTCGTGAACATCCCGCTCAACGAACTTCGCGGCGTTATTGTGTTCGTAGGGGAATCTGCATTGCGCATCGACATCAATGCCAGCAACAACATTGATGCCGCCCCTGTTCAATCCGTGGGTCAAGCCACCCAGCCCACAGAACAAATCTACGCACGAAATCATGTCGCACCGCCTGCCGCTGGGCGACTCGTAGGAGCTAGAAACTCATAGGTTGCGATGTAATCGCTAAACGATTTCACGACCGCTCTCAGGTATTCACCCGTCGAGTCTTTGATAGTGCGCAGTTCTTCAACGGTTACGCCGTCTCCGCATTCTGTGAATGACAAGCTCCCATGCGCAAGCCTATTCCGGAAATCCTTGATGAGCACAAGCGCGCTCTTGTCATCACGAATTATTTGCTTGACGCCAGCGCTGACTTTTGGGCTTAGGCGGACGTTGCATCCAAGTCGCTTCGCCATACCCTCTATTAGGAGATCGTCCCAACTACCAGCTCCTCGCCGATCAAGTGACCACTCCAACACAGGGCGTGCCTGAATGAGATGGTCGCAAATTCCAACTGTTTGATTCAGCCTATTGTCACTATTGAGGTCGGCGTGAGTCCGAGCCGTTGTGCGAACCCATTCGCGCCGCAACTCAACGGATAGGTCGCTTGGAAGCCAGCGCCCATTTTGAGCAGCCGCAGCGCAGACCGCATCCAGACACCATGTGACTGTTGCTTCGATAAGATTGTAAAGCTGCAAGTAGACTGCTGAATACAGAATCTTCTGTTGTTGTGCAGTAATCACGCCTCCACCGAGCTTTGGTGGTCCATCGTGCGTTTGCCGCTCCAGTGCCTTCAGCAAATCCAAGTATGCGTCGATTTCTTGGAGTCGCTCTTCAAATGTCTCGGTCAGGGCGTCCACGTTCATTTCCCGGTTAGCTGATTTCTCACAAAGTCTAATCTGCCTCGCAACTTTGCAATTGGGTTTGAGCTATCTGACCTTGTTACCTTTTGAAACGGCTCGCCGCTCAACCAAGGCGTGACATCAATCGGCATGGTTGCCAGTTCAGGTCGATCTTTCAGGGCCAGATAACTACCAATAGCGATTGCCTCGAATCTGCTCCGAGGAGTCTCGATTCCCTTTGGAGCGCGGCGAAACCCGAACGGGAACACTCTGGCAATGAACGCCATCGTGTCCATAAATCGCTGCTTGTACTTCTCTACTTCTTCAGGATGTTCGGCAAAGTGTGAATTCATCTTCTTGGCGTATTGGAAAAGGAAGTCGGAAACACGGTCGCGATATCCTTCCAGCCCATCACTGTAGGCGAAGAAGCGAGTAACAAGTTCCTCCCGCTCGCGGAGTTTGACGTTGTTTTTTGGGACGGGAGCTAATTCCGCGAAGTCCGCGTCCTTCGCAAGTTCGATCACTAAATTGAGGAATGGGCCGATCAATGCGCCGCGTCGCACCTCAGCCTTGTTCGCAATCTTGCTGCCGGTGTTGATGCGTTCAAAGAGGTCGAATCTGGCCTGCTCGTCCGCATGTTCATTCAGAACAATTCCTCTGATTGAACGGTTTTTGATCTTCCGCTGTCTCGACCCCGGAAGATCACTAAACCTCAAGCCTTGAAGGCTGGTCAATTGTTCGAGTTCTCCAAGAACAAGATCACCCCCAAGAAATTGCTGTATCGTGCGAAGTCGCTGCGACCCATCGACGATTTCCAGTTTGCCAGTACCTGGGCTTTCCCAGAAAAACAGAAACGGAATCGGCAGTCCCATCAGGAGCGACTCAATGAATCGTGATTTGCGTTCCGGCTCCCACGTATCCTCACGCTGGTACCCGGGAATCTCGAATTCTTCGTCGTTCATCTTCTTGGCAAGCAGTTCGATCGAATACTCGGTCAGGTAGAACTCTATACGCTTAGACTGCTCGACGATCTGAGCTTCAGCGGCGGCGATCTGCGCTTTGAGGGCATCGGACATTTCGGGTTCGACAGTCGTTTCGCCAGCGTCAGTCATCAACCCGCTCCTAACGTCAAAGAAATCAGCCAGCGTGACGGCTGGCTGCGTGGTCATTCTCCGGTATTTTGGTTTGACCACAAGGCATCTTGCACTCGGCAACAGTCTTCTTGGCCGCTTCCGTGAGCAGGTGTTCCAGCGTCCAAGGTTCGCTCCCCAGCCCAGCCGTAGAGGCTGAAGTCGTCTTCAGGGGTCGAGGCCCTCTCCAAGATCACCGGCGGCCTGCGCGCGGTCTATCGCACGCTGGAGTTGCCCGGCGCGAATCCCCTCAAGGAGGCCCACGCCGCGCTCGACGCGGCGGTCCTCGCCGCCTACGGCTTCTCCCCCAAGAGTGATCTCCTCGCCCAACTCCTCGACCTCAACCACACCGTCGCCCACCGCCTCACCCAAAACGAACCCGTCACTGCCTCTGGCATCCCACCGAACTACCCGAACCCCGAATCGCTCATCACCGAAGACTGCATCCGCCCGTAGTTCGCTCGACCGAATGATCGAGAAGAGACGAACCCGTAATTGGCCAACGAACTGTGCGTGGTGCCGCTCCCCCTTCACATCGCGCGAAGCGACCGCGCGGGAACGGGTCGCGCAGGGACTCAGCCGTCGCCCCGAACTGGCTGAGCATCGTCAACTTGTCGGCGAAGCGTGCGAACGGTTGCGGCGCGAGAAATACGCGCCGCTGATCCCAAGCGTGTTGCTCGGCGTCAGCTACGGCGGATTTGATGGTGGACTTGGCAGCACCATCACCAACACGGCCGACCGTTTCGACGGCGATGCGGTCGCGTATTGGGAGGTCCGCAATCTCGGCTTCGGTGAGCAGTCCATTCGGAGTGAAGCCGCCTCGCGACTGCGGCAGGCCCAATGGCGCGAGGTTTCCGTGATGGACCGCATCGCGCAGGAAGTGGTCGAGTCGCACGGCCAAGTTCAGTCGCGCCGCCAACGGATCGAAGTCGCGAAAGGCGGCATCGAAACGGCTCAACGCTCGTATGACCTCAACCTGCAACGGATCGAAAACGCGAAGAGCCTCCCGATCGAAGCCCTTCAAGCGGTGCAAACCCTCGCCCAGGCCAGACGCGATTATTTGAACGCGGTCATCGACCACAACGTCGCCCAAATGAGACTCTGCCGGGCGACGGGCTGGTTTGAAGAATCCTCCGCTCCTTCGGCGGAGTGACCGATCTCCAGCAGCGTAGCAAATGCGAGATCTAGGCTTTGTCGGAAAACTATCAGCCGCTGGGCGCTAGCCCAATGGCACTGACTTTACTAACCCGCAGCGTGAGCGAGGGCGATGACATGAGGCGTTTCCCCTTGTTTCCCTCGCTTACGCTGCGGGTTACT
>JAYTGQ010000462.1:0-5362 GCA_043733345.1 Schlesneria sp. | reverse complement strand
CTTCGGCCGCCCCTCCGATGGCGACTGGCTAAAACGACCGTGACCAGGTCGGTCTACCCCCGACGGAAACAACAGAACTCGCATGTCGATCCGGAGCGATGATGGCTATTGTGCCTCACGGTTGGCGGCGGCGCGTTGCAGGACTTCCGTCAGTAGGTCCAGGCTGGTCGGCTTGACGAGGTGTTCGTCGAAGCCTGCATTCAAGCTTCGTCGGCGATCTTCGTCCTGACCGAATCCGGTCAGGGCCACCAGTGTCACGGAATCCAGCCCGGCGTAGGTTCGGATTTCGCGAGCCACCTCCAAACCGTCCATGCCCGGCATTGCGATGTCGAGGAAGACCACGTCGAATTTTTGCTGTGTGATTCGCGTGAGGGCCGTTTGCCCGTCGAACACCGCCTCGGCCTCCTGACCCAAAGTCCGGAGCATCAGCGCGAGCGTCTTGGCCGAGGCTTGCACGTCGTCCACCACCAAGACTCGCAGAGTCGGCAGGGGCGGCGGTGCTGGTGTGGAAGCCGTGTCGGAAGGCGTCGGCGATGGCAGAGCTTGGTTCGGCAACGGCAGTCGCACCACGAACTCACTTCCCCGACCGGGACCATCGCTGAAGGCGGTCACTTTACCGCCGTGCAATTCCACCAAGTTTCGGACGAGCGTGAGGCCGATCCCCAAGCCGCCGTGAGCGCGGTCGAGCGTCTGTTCCACCTGCATGAAGAGATCAAAAATCTGGGTGAGCATCTCGGGAGAGATCCCCGGTCCGTTATCCCGAACTCGAAACAGGATGTCGTCCTCGTTGCGCTCCACGATCAGGTCAATCTGTCCGTGACGATTCGTGTACTTGGCCGCGTTGTGCAGGAGGTTGGTCAAGATTTGGGCGAGTCGCGCGGCATCGGCATCCAGCCAGAGTTCCTCGTCGGGGAGCGTGACCGTCAGTTGGTGCTGTCGTTCGTTGATCAGCGGCTGCACGGCCTCGACGGCGGCGGCGGCGGCGGCCTCGACGGAAGTACGGTCGCGGCGCAACAGGATTCGACCTTGGGTGATTCGCGCCAGGTCCAACAGGTCGTCAATCAGTCGGGTCATCTGGCGAAGTTGCCGCTGCATAATCGCGAGTAACTCAGCCGACTTCGCGGGATCGTGCTGCACGACGGGAAAGATCTGAATGGCATTGCTGAGCGGTGCCAGCGGGTTGCGGAGTTCATGAGCCAACAGCGCCAAGAACTGGTCCTTGCGACGGTACTCCTCGCGGAGTGCCTCTTCGGCCAGCTTGTGGTCATGGATGTTGGTGTTGGTCCCCACCCACATCGCGACTTGGCTGTTAGGTGAATAGATCGGCAGAGCGCGGGCCAGATGCCAAAGGTACTCTCCGCTGTGTTGGCGCAGCCGATGTTCGATCACAAACATCTCGCCTGCGGACACCGCTTGTTTCCAAGTCTCCATGTGGCGTTGCATGTCATCGGGGTGAATCAGTTCCTGCCAACCCCATCCCGTCAACTGTTCCGCAGGGACTCCTGCATACTCGACCAGCATGTGGTTGACGTAATCGACCTGACCATCCGGTCGAGCGATCCAGACCTTCTGAGGCATGCATTCGGATAGGACACGAAAGCGGGACTCGCTGTCCCGCAAGGCGACCTCGACACGCTTGGTTTGGGTGAGGTCCGTGACGTAGACGACGATCTGGTCCTGCTGGTCCAACAATCTGGCTGCGGAGACCAACACAGGGATCTCTTTTCCCGCTGCGTTGAAATACGTCCGTTCAAACGGCTTGCAAACACCTTTCTCCAGAAGTTCAAAGTGGGCACTCTCGCTCAGCGGACTTTGACCGGCGGGAACGCCCCCCCAAGACAACCTAGTTTCGTCAAGCTCTCCGCGCTCGTAACCGATCAAGTCGAGATAGGCATCGTTGGCTTCGATCAGGTATCCGTCGGAGTTCCCTACCGCGATACCGATGAGCGGGGTTTCAAACACTCGACGGAAGCGGCGTTCGCGTTCGACCGAAGCTTCCTCAAATCGCTTGCGCTCCGTGCAGTCGCGAAACACGAGAACCACACCGGTCATTTGCCCCGATTGATCCCGAATGGGGGCGGCGCTGTGTTCGATGGGGACTTCGGTGCCGTCCGGCCGCACTAACAGGGTGCTATGCGACCGCAACGAAAGAGTGTGGCTCGACATCCCCACAACCTTTTCGGCTTCGAGCACCCTTGTGACCGGGTTCTCCACGGGTTCACGAGTCGCGGCAGTGATGACAGGAAAAATGTCCGGCAAAAATTGGCCGATCAGTTCTTCCGGCGTCCCGATCAGTTGTTGGGCGACAGGGTTTGCCAGTCTCACTCGCCCGGTGTCGTCCGTGACGATGACCGCATCGGCGATGCTGTTCAGCGTCACCAACAGGTTCTGACGCTCCGCCCGAACAGCCGCCTCGGCGCGGTGACGTTTGCGGAGATGTTTCTCAAGGAGATACCAAACGACGGAGGTGATGATGACGGCCAGGTTGACTCCGACAAAGTTCGCAACCAGCACGGCGGTCCGTTTGTTGTCAGCTTCCTGTGAACGGACCAGAAGCAGCCGGTCCTCTTCCGACTTGAGCTGGTTGACGACCTCGCGAATTTGCCCGATCTGGAGTCGCCCTTCGCCGGACTGAACCCGTTCGCGGGCGGCTTCGAAGCCCCGCACGGCGCGGGTGGTGGTGACAGACTTCAGATGACCGAGGCTAGACTCCACCCGGCGGCTCAACTCCCCCAGCCGTTCGACTTGGGAGGTGTTGTCCGACACCGAATCGGTCAGCACTTGCAGCCGCGCGGGAACGGAGTCAACCGCGCTTTGATAGGAGGTCAGAAACACCTCATCACCCGTGATCACGAACCCGCGCACATTCGATTCGGCATCCTTGAGCACGGAAAACAAGGTCTCGATCTGGACACGCACCTCCTGGGTGTGAATGACCAGACCGTGCGTCGCGTGCAGGGCGGTGGTATTGCGATAGACGACAATGCCATTCAGGACCAGCACCACCAGCACCAAGCCAAAGTTCACCGTCGCCGGCGCACTCAACAACCAACTCCGTTTCCGCATCGTCCCAACCTTTCGCAGCCCACAGCTCGCTCGAGCCGATTTTTTACAGCAGTTGTCCGTTATCGGAGGGCGAGAGTATCAAGGAAAAGAGTTTGAAACGCAGAGGGCGCAGAGAACGCGGAGATTGGAAAATCCGGGAGAATGCCTCCTGCTCTGTCTCTGTGATCTCCGCGTCCTCTGCGTTTCAAAATTCTTCTCTACTCTGCATTTCAGAACCGTCCCGCGCTCCTACTCTTCCCGATAGTTGTTGACGATTCGCTGAATGCCGTCCTTCAGCACGAGTTCGTGAAAGTTGATCAGCAGGCCGACCTGAAGACCCAGCAACCGCAGGTGCGACGCGACCTGTGCCTGCTCCACGGGATGCAATTTTCCTTGGCTTTGCACTCAACGATGACCAATTCCTGAACCAGCAGGTCCGCGCGAAAACCGCATTCGAGTTTTACGCTCTCGTAGATCACGGGAATGGGTTTCTCCTGCTCGACTTTCAACCCGAGCTTTTCCAGTTCGTAGGCCACACAGATGCGATAGGCAGACTCCAGCAACCCCGGCCCCAACGCTCGATGCACCTTGATGGCTGCTCCAATGATCGCGGAGGTGAGATCGTTGATCCTCATCAGACAACTCCAGAAGTAAAAGAAGTAGTAGAAGAAGATTTGAAACGCAGAGGGCGCGGAGGACGCAGAGATTGGAAATCAGAGAGACGTTTCTCCTGGCCTTCTCTGCGATCTCCGCGTCCTCTGCGTTTCAAACTTCTTTTTCAAAGCAGAAGCACTCCCATTGTCACCGGTCCTGAGAATAGATCAGCAGACTGTAAGGACCGATCGAAATCTTGGCCATTGCCACGAAGCCATCACGATCACGCGACTCGGCCTGTGCATCTTGGCTGGGTGTGTCGGAAAAATCGGGGCTGTATCCGCGCCAGTCGCTGTTCAGCCGCAGCTTCCAAAGACCGACCTGTGGAAAACCGAGTTCGTACTCGATTTTCGCCTCATGCGAGAAGCTCATGACGACCATCACGTCATCTCCCGGGCCGTGGTCATACCAGCGTTGAAATGCGATCACGTTGTCAGCCGGGTTTGAATGAGAAATTTTCAGCCCCGAGCCACACAAGCCTCGGGTCAGACCGGTTCGATTGAGACGCAACTGAACGAGGTCGCGGTAGAGTCGCAGGATGCCTCGGAATTCGTCCGTCAAATGCCAGTCCAACGGGACGGTATCCTGAAACCAGCCCCCTTGCAGAAACTCCTGCCCTTGGAAGAGCATCGGCACTCCAGGCGCGGTGAAGACCAGGCCCGCCGCGAGTGTGGATCGCTTTTGCGCGTAGAAGTTTTCCGGATCATCCGGGTTGATTTCGGAGGGAACACGAGCCTTGCCATTGGCCACCTCGTCGTGCGATTCGCTGTAGATCACGCGCTGAAACGGATCGCCGTTGTAACTCGCCCCGATCGCGGCGCAGAGGGCATCGAGTGAGCGGTCTTGATCATGCTGGACGGTGACCGCCGCTCGAACGGGATGGACGAACTGAGCATCCCACTGCGCATGAAACCCCGCGCCGCCCGCACCGGGATCTTTGGTGATCCGTTCGTTGTTCTGAAGGTCTTCGCCAATCAAGAATTTTGAGGGATATCGCTCGCGAATCTCACCGTTGATCCACTGGAGCAGGCTCCAGCCGTCGGTCAGTTCGGCACTCGGATCGCCGTTTCCCCGCACATGCCGAATGAAGAGTGTCATGTCGTACCGCAAGCCATCGACGTGAAAGTCCTCGATCCAACTCAGCGCGTTGTCATGAATGAACTGCCTGACTTCGCCGCGCCCATAGTCCGGCCGATTGCGACCCCACGGAGTTTCAGCTCGCCAGTCGTTGTAGAAGTAAATTCCACCGCCGTCATTTTCGCTCCACCCGTCGAATTGCCAGAGGTCCAGATCGCTCGGACCAAAGTGGTTGTAGACCACATCGAGAATGACGGCGATCCCCTGCCGATGCGCCTCCTTGACAAATCGCCTGAAACCCTGCGGTCCCCCGTAAATGCTCTCCACCGCAAACACGTGGGCCGGGTTGTAGCCCCACGAGAAGTCGCCGGCGAACTCGGCAGCCGGCATGACCTCAATCGCGTTGATCCCGAGTCGCTTCAGATGGTCGAACCCCTGAATGGCGTCATCGAAGCTGCCGGGTCGATCCGGTTCATTGGGGTGATACGTCCCGATGTGCATCTCGTAGATGACCAGTTCGTTACGCGGCGGCATCTGAAAATTGTCATCGCCCCAATCGAAGTTCGGATCGGCAATGATGGCGTTG
>JAYTGQ010000461.1:0-1823 GCA_043733345.1 Schlesneria sp. | reverse complement strand
GGCGTCAGCCCCCCGGTTCTTGGGCGTAAGCCCTCGTGGGAAGAACCGGGGGGCTGACGCCACCCCGCTCAGAAACCTCTCACTTTGCGCCTCGTAAGGTATAGCAATCCGATGTTGTCGAACGACTACTTCGTCCCCTTCAGCGAGACCGTCAACGGAACCGCCGCCCACCCGGCGTGAAGGTGGTCGGCGATCCAGAACGTGGCCCACTTACCGGACGTGTCTCCGTCCACGAGTTTGGCGGGAGCGGCGTCCGCGTTGTTTTCCCATTGGCTTTCCGCGTAGGGCTGGCAGCCGAGGGCCACGTTTTCACGACCGATGAACACTTCAATTTCACTCAGCCCACCGCCGTTCGGCTGATGCTTCGTAATGTCGATCCGAATTTCGTCGATGCGAGACGCCTTCGGCCTGAGGACAAGGTAGGTCATCTCACTGTTCTTGAACGGCATGACCGCCGGTTGTTTCCAGACGGGTTTTCCCTGAAACGTCGCCGTCGCCACGATGGCCCTGGTTCCGCGATCGTTGTTGCCGTTGTTGTGTGTGTTCCAAACCACGATGCGATCGGGGATGAGCGCCAATTGTTTCAGGCGGCGGTCGATCTCCACCTGCGTCGCGTAGTCGGCGGTCGGAAACGCGCGCAACATCCAGCGGCGGGACCGCAGTTGATAGGCCAGACGCTCTGGCACCGTGCCATGGAATTGGCCGAGTTGCCACCACAAGCTGGCGACATCCATCTGTGGCTTCGGCTCGGCGGGGTTCTCCAAATCAGACTTCGCGGCTGCGGCCAATTTGGCGTCATCACCCTGGGCGAGCAGTGGCAGCCCCTTTCTCCAATGCGCCTTCACAGTGCATTCGTAGCGACCGACAGCGGTCGCGGCCGACTTGTCATCCGCATTCGTTTGGAGATCCGTCACCCGCTGACTGATCTTTCCAAACTCTTTCGCTAGGTCACCGGTCTCTTTCAGCCGCTCGGTCGCTTCGAGCTGCATCTCCGCGTCTTTCGCCTTTTTGGAGGCGGTCTGCCTCTCGCGCAGCAGTTCCAAAGCCACCTTGAAGTCGTCCTGTTCGATAGCGTCATTCACTGCTTTGAACCGCACATCGGGATCACGCCACGGCGCATCTGTTTCACCCGCGAAGCAACACCACGGCACCAAACAAATCACCAAGCAGGCAATTCTCATGGAAAGAACCTTTCAACAATGACGGCCAAGGCAGAACCGTGGCGAGTATGCACTCGCCAGATCGTCTGGGTCGAGCGCAGCGGAGGCAGAAGTTTGTGTCTCTGTGCGAAGATCGAAGTCCGCGTGACAGAAGATCCCTTCCGCGTGAAACACAAACACCACCGCTGATGAACCTGTCACCGCGACGAATTGCTTCCATCGACAACAACGCCAGACCTTAGCAGCCTGTTGAAAACGGTTGTCGGGAGGGCGAGGCTCCTGCCGAGCCGCGAGAAACAAGCGACTTTCCTCACGCACATGGCTCGGCGGGAGCCTCGTCCTCCCTTTTTCAACAGGCTGCTAACCCACTCTGCCGCATGCGCAAAGTGCGTCGTGCGCCCCTTGAGCCGATTCAACGTGCTCTTGCCCGCCAGCGGTTTTCCCCGGTCCCGGCCGCCGCGATCCTGACCGGTGGGATCCGCCTTCCCCACCAGCACGGCCAGCAACGAATCGTGACGCAGATCGTCGTGATCGTTGAGGTCTTCAGATCCCAAGCACAACCCGGACACGCGCTGCCGAATCAGTTCTTCGCCGCATCCCCTTCTTCGACCGTGTGCTCGATCAACTCCGGATCACGATGATCGACGAAGCCCCGCGCAAACC
>JAYTGQ010000460.1:0-5365 GCA_043733345.1 Schlesneria sp. | reverse complement strand
TCTCATCACTGACCGCGTGAGGTATATGCGCCTTCACTCCAAGCCGACTGCACTTCATTCGCGCGCCCCTCAATTCGCGCGGATCCTTTCCGCGCGAATTGAGGGGCGTGCGAATGAAATCCAAGACGATTCCCAACGCGACCATGCTCGGACATCACACTTGCTTGAGAATCACACTTGCTTGAGAATCTCGCTCGGCCACGCCAATCTCTCGCTCGCACCAGACTGTGCCGAGCGACAGGCCTGTCTGACCGGCTTCCCGTTCCTCCTCCCGTTCACGATCGAGCCTCTCATGCCAACCCGACCCTTTCACTTCGCCGTCGCCGTCGCGCTGATTTCGATGGCAACTTGTTCACTCACTCACGCGGCCGAATGGCGTCAGTTTCGTGGCCCCGATGGACAGGGCCACGCCGACGCGAAGAACCTGCCCGCCACGTGGAGCGAGACCGAGAATGTGCTTTGGAAGACCGAGATTCCGGGGCGAGGCTGGTCGTCGCCCGTCTTCGCCGACAAGACGATTTGGATGACGACTGCGGTCGAAGAACCGCTGACCGGCGACGAGTTGGAACAGGCCAAGGCCAAGCTCGTCGGCAATCCGATGGCCAAGCAGTTGAGCCTCGTCGGTGCGGTCACGTTTCGCGCGATCAGCATCGACGCGGCGACGGGTAAAGTGCTCAGCAACGTCGAATTGCTCCAAGCCAAGAACCCGCCGCCGGTTCATTCGCTCAACAGCTATGCGTCACCGACTCCGATCCTCGACGGCAATCTGCTGCTCTGTCATTTCGGTGAACTTGGCACTGCGTGCCTCGACACCGACACGGGCGAGGTCAAATGGAAAGCCAAGCTCCCGTCAGATCATGGAGTGGGAGCGGGCAGCTCGCCGGTTGTCTCCGGCGACTTGTTCATCGTGCCGTGTGACGGAACCGATCAGCAGTACGTCGTCGCGCTGAACAAACTCACCGGCGACCAAGTCTGGAAAACGAAGCGGCCGAAACTGAAGGGCTTCGTCGGCGACTTCCACAAGGCGTTCGCTTCCCCCTTGCTGGTCCATGCGGCGGGTCGCGATCAAGTCATCGTGCCGGGCGCACAATGGGTCGTCGCCTACGATCCGAAAACGGGCGCTGAGATTTGGAAGGTTCGCCACGGCGAAGGCTTCTCGAACGTGCCGTGTCCCGTGATCGCGGGTGATCTCGTCTGCATCTGCACCGGCTTCATGCAGCCGCACCTCGTCGCGATCAAACTCGGTGGCGAAGGCGATGTCACCGACAGCCACATCGCTTGGCGGATCTCGAAGCAAGTCCCCGCGATGCCGTCGCCCGTGGTGGTTGGCGATCAGATTTACTACGTCACCGATCAGGGAGTCGCCTCCAGCGCCGACACGAAGACGGGCGAAGTGGTTTGGAGTAAACGGATCGCAGGCAACTACTCCGCGTCACCGCTGTTCGCGGACGGAAAGATTTACTTCGGCAACCAAGAGGGCAAGACGACCGTGATCCGCCCCGGCAAAGAGTACGACGAAGTCGCCGTAAACACGCTCGACGGCCGCCACATGGCCTCTCCCACCGTCTTCGACGAATCGCTGCTGCTCAGAACGAACACGCATCTCTACCGAATCGGCAAGTGACAATCCGACGTGACCGGAGTCGTTTAAAGGCGTGGGCAACGCCCCGCGCGTCGAGCGACGAAACAACGTCGATCCTCAATCCACGCGCGGGGCGTTGCCCACGCGGTTCAACGACGCGGCGTAGCCGCAGCCAAAGTAGCCTTCATCGCTGCGCGTGAAGGAAGCCGTGCGCGAGTCCAGCATCAATTGGCATTATCAGCGTCCACTCCATCGGCTTCCTTCACGCGGAACGATGAAGGCTACTTGTTGAAGACGGAAACGCGCAGAGCGACAAGAATCTCAGACCCAGTAGTACGATGCAGCCTCAAGGAACATCCCGACGTGGTCTATCTGAACCGCATCTACACCAAGACCGGCGACACTGGCAAAACCTCGCTCGGCGATGGGCGTCGCGTGCCGAAGACCGATCTGCGGGTGCGTGCCTTCGGAGGCGTGGACGAACTGAACGCCGTGATCGGTCTGACGCTCACTGCCGCACCGAGTGGCGACCTGTCGAAGCGGCTCGCGCACATTCAAAATGACCTGTTCGATGTCGGTGCCGACCTCTGCGTCCCGGAGTCCGACGAGCCGCCCGCGTACCCGCCACTGCGCGTCACGGCGGCTCAAGTCGAACAGCTCGAACACTGGATCGACGCGGCCAATGAACGGCTGCAACCGCTGACTAGCTTCATCCTTCCCGGCGGATCGGCCCTCGCAGCACATCTGCATCACGCGCGCACCGTCTGTCGCCGCGTTGAGATCGGCGTGTTGGACCTCGTCGCGCACGAGCGAGTCAACTCGCAAGTCGTGATCTATCTCAACCGACTCTCCGATCTGCTCTTCGTCCTCGCCCGAGCCGCCAACAACGACGGCCGTGATGACGTGCTCTGGATCCCAGGCGCGAACCGGTGAGGGAGTTACCGGCTCGGCTTGAAATTCATCGCACCGGGCTTGCCCCATTGGTCTCGACACACCTCCTGACGCAGCGCCCTTCCCAGCGTGTTAATTGTGCCCCTCTTCATCCGTGCCCCGGCTTTGCCATCCGTGCTAGTTCGAGCTTTTCAAGACAGCGCCTTTAGCACGGATGGCAAAGCCGGGGCACGGATGAAGAGAACAGCAGCCAGAGCCGAGCACATCAGCAGCGGATACCTGTTCCGAATTGTGTAGAGACCACCGGGGCAAGCCCGGTGGGGTTTGGTTCAACGGGCGTCCGCCGCCGCTTTCTTCACGTCGATCGACCGCCAGCAGTACCACGAGGCAACCGAACGATACGGTTCCCACGGCGCGGCGATCTCGTGGCTGCGGCATTTGTCGGGAAGATCGCTCAAACCGTACAGGTCGCGGATCGCGGACATCACACCCAGATCGTCGTGCGGGAAAACATCGAGTCTTCCGAGTGAGAACATCAAAAACATCTGCGCCGTCCAGCGACCGATCCCCTTCACTTGGACCAAGTGTTCGATCGCCTCGTCATCTGACAAGCGGCCGATGCGGTCGAGACGCAGGCGGCCGTCAAGCATCCGTTCCGTGAGGTCTTGCAAATACGTGACCTTCTGTCCCGAGAGACCGACTGCACGCAGTTGTTCGACGGTGCGACCCACCAACGCCTCGGGCGTCACCTTTCTCGCCCCGGTTGAACTCAGCCCGAGCGACTCTTCCAGCTTTCGTTGAATCGACTGCGCAGCCTTCGTCGAAATCTGTTGCGACACGATCGAACGGACCAGCATCCCGAATCGATTCCGATTGAGCTTCAACGCGAACGGCCCCGCTTCAGCGATGAGGTCACTCATGACGGGATCGACTTCATGCAGGTGACGAAGCGCGGCGGCAACTTGCTCGGCGGTGAACGACATGAGAACTCGAACCTCAGCAGGGTGACATCAAATACAGGCGGGTTCGAGACACCATACCTCACGCGGCACAATGTGCGAGGTTTCTGAGCGGGGCGGCGTCAGGCCAATGGCACTCACTTTGAAAAGTAGTAGGCACATTCCATGTGCCGTAACCGGCGAGATGCGGACGGCACATGGAATGTGCCTGCTACTTTGCCGACAAAGTGAGTGCCATTGGGCGTCAGTCCCCCGGTGCTTTCCAAGAGGGCTAACGCCCAAGAACCGGGGGGCTGACGCCACCCCGCTCAGATGTCTCATCACGGACCGCGCGAGATACAACACTGCACCGCTCGCCAAGCTTGTCCTTCCGGCAATCTTCCGTGAGGGCTACATTCCTAACCGTGCAAGACCACTAGCCCGACGCGCAAGCGAGGGCTGGACATTCGAGGACGGTGAAGCCCTCGCTTGCGCGTCGGGCTAGTGTTTTGAAATGCGCCCATGAGTGCCAGTGTTTGAGCAGGAGTTCGGAACATGATCGGTCAGCCCGTGCGTCGCGTGGTGTTGCTGGTTCTCGCGGGAAGTCTGCTCGCGAACGGAACCGCCTTCGCCCAGAAGGCCGACGCCTTCAAAGAGGCTCGCGAGAAGATGGTCTCCGAGTACATCGTGCGCGAGGGGATCACGAACCCGCGCGTGCTGGCTTCGATGCGGCAGGTGCCTCGTCATGAGTTCGTTGATCGGGCGCAACGGCCGCTCGCGTACAACGACAGTTCGTTGCCGATCGGACACAAGCAGACGATTTCGCCGCCGTTCGTCGTCGCGTACATGACTGAGACGCTCGATCCCAAGCCCGAGGACCGCGTGTTGGAGATCGGGACCGGCAGCGGCTTTCAAGCGGCGGTACTGTCGAATCTCGTCAAAGAGGTTTTTTCGATTGAGATCGTCGAGCCACTCGGAAAGCAGGCAGCCGAGCGATTGAAGCGGTTGAAGTACGACAACGTCACCACCAAGGTCGGCGATGGTTATCTCGGTTGGGAAGAGCATGCTCCGTTCGACAAGATCATCGTCACCTGCTCGCCGGAAAAGGTGCCGCAACCGCTGATCGACCAGCTCAAGGATGGCGGCAAATTGCTCGTTCCGCTCGGCGAACGTTATCAGCAAGTCTTCCATCTGTACGAGAAGAAAGACGGCAAGCTCGTCTCGACGAAACTCATCTCCACGCTGTTCGTCCCGATGACGGGCAAGTCCGAAGACCAGCGGCAAGTGAAGCCCGACCCGCTCCATCCGAAGATATTGAACGGCGGGTTTGAAGAGGACACGGACAACGATGGCTATGCCGATCACTGGCATCATCTGCGACTCGTGACACTGCTGAGTGAAGGTGCCGCCGAAGGAAAACGCTGCGTGTTGTTCGAGAGTTCTGATCGCGAACGGCTCTCTCAAGGCTTGCAGGCGACCGCCATCGACGGCACCAAGATCGGGTCACTGCAACTGAAGGTGCAATACAAGATCGAGGGCACAAAAGCCGGAGCTGAAAGTCACGAACAGCCCGGACTGGTCGTCCACTTCTACGACGACAACCGCCGCCTGTTCGAGAGCATCACGGTCGGCCCGTGGATCGGCACGACCGACGATTGGCGCTCGGTCAGCAAGTCGATCACCGTCCCGCTCAAGTCGCGCGAGATGATCATCCGTATCGGTCTCAACGGCGGCACCGGCAAGCTGTGGCTGGACGATGTGCAGCTCACGCCGAAGCTGCGGTGAGGCGTGTTTGCAGATGAAGTCGTCGTCACACACTCACCCGAAGCGTGAGTTTTGAAGTTGCGCTCTCGCGTTTGTAGCTGAGTTCGCAAGAACTCAGGGGCTTCGCAGGTGCCGAAAAGGCTGAATTCTTGCGAATTCCGCTACTTTGAAGCGCAACTGCGCAACTTCA
>JAYTGQ010000459.1:0-5369 GCA_043733345.1 Schlesneria sp. | reverse complement strand
ATTGTTTCTGCGGTCATCCCATCTCTGCGGCATCAGAGTTTGAAGATGGAATCACCGCAGAGATGGGAAGACCGCAGAGGCGATCCTGTGCCTCAATGGCAAATATCCCCTCATTGAGGTCGGGTTGTGTCGAGAACAATGGGGCAAGCCCGGTGGGGTCGCTTGTTTAAGGACTAACCCGAAGCGTTAAGGACTAACCCGAAGCGTAAGCGAGGACTGGTGTTGCCTCCTCGCTTACGCTTCGGGTTAGTGTCAGCTTCAACCGCGTGCGGTATAACGATTTCGTCCGGACCAAGGGGTCCGGACTACGCCATCGTGAATCGGGAAGTTGTTTCGGACCAGTTCCTTAGTAGTTATTCCGTTCCCGTGGGGGACACTCGTTGGGAAGGAACTGAGGGCAGAGACAGGTGCCGCCGACCTTTGGAGTGCGGAGGCTCGACTCCGCTTTTGTCTCTCTCTTTCTCTCTCTCTCTCGCCGCCGCCGAAGTCGAAAGACGAGAAACAAAAATCCCAAAGCGGCGTCGAGCCGCCGCACTCCAAAAGGGAGTTCCTCAGGAGCCTTCGGCGTGTGTCTTGAACGCCAAAAGCAGTTCGGTCACGGACGGGCCGGAATCTGGTTCGGTTTCATTTCGTGGAATCTTTCCACGATTGCCGAGAGGGTCGATGGTCAGGCCGCCAGCCACTTGGGCAACCAACTGCCCGTAGCGGATTGGGCTGGTCTCGGAACCGTACTCGCCGAGACGATGCTCCCGGCCGTTGAATCGGCAGCGGGCTTGCCCGCTCGATTTGTGGAGCCAGGTCGGACGGTCGGTTTTTCGTGCCATAGTGCGGGAGTCCTTTCATTTCGTGGAAGAACTTCCACGATTGAAACAGGGTGTTCACCGCACTCTCGAACGTCGAGATGTAATGTAACTCGTTTCTGCTTTTCAGTTTGCGAATCCGACTTTTCGGTTGTTCGCATAGCTCCCCGACTAGGGGACGAACCTTCGCGGGACGCTATGGCGGAAACCGCGATTTCCGTGGCGAGCGGCGCAGAATCCGGCGCAGTTGGTGCGCGGAATGACGGTTTGGAACGGCTCGCCGAACTCTGGCCGATGCTGTCTGCGGATGACCGCGCGGCGCTGCTGGCCCATGCGGAACATCTCGTCGCGCTGCGGGACGGCTTCACCGGTCTGAGCGAATCTTCTCCCCGTTGTGAGTTGTGAAAGGGGTTGTATGGCGGCAGGTTCAAAACTCAAGAACGCGACGGCGGACGAGCGGCGGTCAATCGTGGCCCGGCTGTATCTGCGCGGATGGCGACAGGCGGACATCGCGAAGAAATTCGGGGTGAGTCAGCAAACCATCTCGCAAGACCTTGCCACGGCTCGGGACGAGTGGCGGCGCGAGGCGGCAGAGTCGTTTGCCGAGTGGCTTGCCCAAGAGTTGGCGAAGCTGGCCGAAGTGGAACGTGAACTCTGGCGGCAGTGGCGAGTCGAAAAGGACGCGGCTTGCATGGGGCTGATTCTGCGGCTGATCGAACTGCGCGGCAGATTGACGGGAGCGATCAAACGCGACGGGAGTACCGTCAACGTCGGCGTGGGGGTGGCTGGCGTGAGCGGTGTCCAAATCTATCTGCCAACAAATGGACGGGATGGCGAGGGTGAGGGCGAGATGGTGGCGATGCGCGAGGCCACGCCCGTTGAAGTTGCTCGATACGCTTTTGAGAACTCACCCGGCTACATCGACTACCTGCAATCCAAGCGACTGGCCGAATATGAAGCGACGACGGGAGCCGATCATCAGGAGTTCGCGGCCGCGGTCATAGGATCAAATTCGACACGAAACACGAAAAGGAACGGAAATCGTGAGACAGAATGAACTGGGTAATGTTGCGACACGAAGGTGGTGATGCCTTTTGGTCTGCGGAATCGCGTGAAATAGTTGTCGGCTAATTTGCGGCGTCGGTCGTGATCGCTAATGTGCGTGTCAAGACCGCAAGAGCGAGATTGACCCGGCCGATCCCAGCACGTTAGAAGCATGGCTCGTTCAACAAATACCACTTGGAGAATGCTGCGCGCCGACAGGCGTGAAATGACAATCTGATCGACGCGCGTGCGTCTCTGCTTTCCGAAACCGCCAGCCTGAACCGCAAGGTTCTTGTATTCACTAGAAGCAGTGTCCAACCGCGCCCCGCAAGGGGCGTCGGCTGGGTGCTGTTCTAGTGGCCCCTGGCGGGGTTCGGGAGCGGCCTTGGTCGGCGCTCTTTTCCTTTTTCGGGGACTCTCAAATGTCGCGAAAGTTGTTGCTCGTTCTGATTTTGCTGCTGGTTCCATCATTGTTGGTTCGTGCTGTTGAGGACGACTCCAAGACATCGGCCGCAAAATTGAAACGCCTGCTTGAGGACGTGAAGAAGAAGCGTCTTCAGGATGTGGAGAATCAGGCGAAGTCCATCGATTCCGCGAAAGCCACCTTGAAGACCGCCATGCTTGCGGACAACCGCGATGCGATTTCAGCCGAACGAATGAAGATCGCAAGTCTCCAAACGGCGCTCTCGAAAACCATCGACAGTCCGATTTCCGTGGAGCCGCTCAGCCCGACCAAACTCAAGACAGGACAAGTTGGCCTCATTCAAAGCGGACGATTCAGCGTCGCGCAGATACTCGACAAGGCCAAGGGTGAGATTCTCGTCTCAGCCACCATCAACCGAGACCTTGTGTTTCTAAAAGTCGTCGGAGTCGATGCAGACAACCTTGTTGACGACGCCAAGTTCTCTTTCAGCGGCTGCGTGGCCGTGGTGGGCACCTACACCTACGGCACCGTCGGCGGCAACGAGAAGACGATCTTCGAGCTTCACGCATGTCCCACCACGCTGGTGTTCACGGACACTGAATTGAAGCCATTTCAAGAGGCGATTGATGCCAAGTATTCGATCGCTCTCACTGAGTCCGAAAAAGCCAAGATGAAGATCACCCGCGATACCAACGAAAAGCTGGCATCTGATCGAAAAGCCGTCTTGAATGAACAGCAACGCATGAAAGACGATGACGCCAAATTGAGCCGAAGCAAGTCCTATCTCGACAATGGAAAGATCCTGTTAAAGAACGGCAAAACGGACTCTGCCAAGAAATTGTTCGAGAAAGCGATTGCCGAATATCCAGAGTCTGTATCAGCGAAAGAGGCAAAGAAGCTTTTGGACAAAACTCCCTGACAACGACAACACCCCGCAAAATTCATTCAGGCGGGACGTGTCCCCGACCGACGCGCAGAAGTCTATCGGGCAACGGGTGCGGTTCAGTGTTGCAACGCTGGCCCGCTGAAATCGGCATGGGAGAGAGTGAGCGTTCCAAGTTCCGCTCGCTCTCCCGTGCGGCCCGCTTCACGAACTTGGAGTCTGAGAACATGGCCGACGATCCCCCGTTGCCGGACTGGGCGAAGAAAGTGGCGGAAGAACAAGACTGGTTTATCCCGTCCTCGGATGAGTCCCCTCAAAACGATGATGCGGCGACGACTTTGCGGGTGGCTCGGAAGCTGATGGGTGATATCCACTCATTGCTGCTCATAGATGGGGTGAAGCTCACGGGAGCCGTTCATGCTGAAGTCGTTCGGATGTTCGTGAAAAGTTTCAACACCAACCTGAGGGAACTCGGTCAACTCCTAGATCGACACGGCGATCAACTCGCCGAACAGTACCAGCCAAAGGGAGCCGAGATCGGCAAGTGGTTCGGGAGAACATTTGCTGAGTTGGCTGGGAAGATCGGCCAGTCCGTGAGGCTGGCACTATTGCTGTTCACCGATCCCACCAAAGCCGCGTCCGCAATAGGTGAAGGTTCCAAGTTCGTAGCCGTCGATCCTGATGCGGTTGTGAACAAGTGGCAGATGATTCGGAAGCGGCTGGAGAAGTCATTCGACCAAGCGGACCTTCAACGGCTGAACGTCGCTCTCGAAAACGAGGGGGAGCGAGTTGCCTTACTCCCGATGCCGCCCGCCGCTCCGTTGATTGGTGCAACACCGTTCGATGAGGTTGCCGAGACTGTCAAGCGTGTCAAATTGCTGATCGGCAGTGATGGCGACAAGTTGATGGCGATTGTGAATCATCCGACGTATACGACCGATCAAAAGCTCCGCGCACTCGACAAGCTGGATGAGCGGTTCAAAGGGTACAAGTCGAAAGACTTGGCCGAACTGCTGGGAGTTTCTGAGAGTTCCATCCGCAACGGAGACGTTTGGCGGGAATGGAATCCCAAGCCCATCAAGCGAGCGAAGTCGGCGCGGAAGTAGCGCGCGAGTAGCGCTACTTTTCTCGTGACCCCCGGTTTTCCAGTTGGGATTCCGGGGGTTGCTCATTTTCAGTAGCGCAAACAGTAGCGCACGGACCCTTGGGAAACGGCTCCACATTGGAGGCCGTGACGAATCCCAACGGAGTCCGACTGATGAAACGAGACCGAGGAAAGCCCGACAAGCTGGCCGTGCCGCTGGCCGTCGCGCGACTGCTGCAACGCACTGATCGAGGCGGCCGAAGCCGTTCGCGACGTGAGAGACGACCTCTTGGTGATCCTGCGCGAAACGCCGGTCGATGCGTTCGCCACGAAGGGAGGGCAGTCTCATGACTGACCCGACCTTGATCCCCGAAGAACTCTGGCTGGCTCGTGACGTGGCCAAGTACACGAAGTTGAGCGAGCGGACGATCTTCACCAAGACGGCGGACGGCACGCTCCCCGCCATCAGGATCGGTCGCTCGGTGCGCTACCGCCCGGCGGCCGTGATGGAAGCTCTGCGCAAGCTGGAAAGCGGGGTGACTCAATGAGCGCCTCAAGCAAAGTAGAGCGAGCGGCGGAGCGTGAATCGTGGTCATCGACCGCGCCCATTGAATCGCACGAATGGTCCGACCCTGAACCGCTACCCGATGACCTTCCCGCCGTGATGCCGTTCGATGATGAGTTGCTCCCGTCCACCTTCCGGCCGTGGATCGTGGACATCGCCGAGCGGCTGCAATGCCCACCCGACTTCCCGGCGGTGGCGGCGATGATCCCTTTGGGTGTCATCGTTGGTCGCAAGGTGGGCATCCGTCCGAAGCGGCAGGACGATTGGCTCGTCGTGCCGAATCTGTGGGGGGCGGTGATCGGCAGGCCGTCCGTGATGAAGTCGCCCGCCATTCGCGAACCGTTGAAAGTGTTGGGGCGGTTGGAAGTGGAGGGCAGGGACAACTTCCAAGCCGCTCAACTCGACTACGAAGCCCGTTTGGCTGTTCATGCCGCTCGCAAGACGGCTCTTGGTCGCAAGCTTGCCAGGGGCGCACGACGCACTTTGCGCATGCCGCTGATTGGGTTAGAAGGCGTTGGGAGGAAATCGACGGAGATCGGTTTCGAGAACGTGGAATTCGGGAGGTCCAA
>JAYTGQ010000458.1:0-13806 GCA_043733345.1 Schlesneria sp. | reverse complement strand
CGGCCACAACCACGCCTGATCCGGCCGCCACGCCCGATACGTCTTCTCGCTCACAACCCACCTCCCTGACAACCACCTGCACCAATTCCCTCGACTCCAAAAAACCGAGCAACCCTATAGCAGCCTCGGTCGCCGATTATCAAGACAGACTCCTAGAAGTTCCCGCGAGTCGCTCTCGCGCCAGCGAGCGTTCGTACTCCGGAGACGCTGCCGGTGATCGAGTACGCTCCCGACGTGCAGGTCCGCCGCGCGTCGCTCCAGGGCGTGATCAAGTTCGACTCGCGTTCGATCCGCATCGGCCGGGCCTTCCGTGGCGAGCCGGTCGGCGTGCGAGCCACTCCGACCGCGAACGTTTACGAAGTGTTCTACGCCCACCAAACTCTGGGCCGGTTCGACGTGAGCCAAACCCCGCGTGGTAGCCCCGAGGTCTTAAACATCCACCGCGTTCTCCGCGAATGCCCCGACTGCGGCGAATGACGATCCGCCGCTCACTCCCCGCAGACGGTGCCCCGGCCGCGCGGCGTGGGCGAGGCCACCTGCGTTCGCTCCAGTCGCAGACTTTGGAACCAGTTCTCGTCCCCTTCAACCTGTGACCTATGTCCCCGAACGACTGTGACCCTGTCCCCGGTCTAAAGAGTAGCAAGCCGGGCCACCCCGCGTGATCCTCGCCCACGAGATCAGCCAGCTCGACCTGAAGTTCCCCGAAATCAGCGAAGCACAACGTCAGACATTGCTGGATTGCAAGCAGCGGTTGGAGTCGGAAACCGAGTGAACGAAGTAGAGTGCGTGTGGTTCGGATGAATTTTGTCGGAGAGGAGATTGCCATGACAAGCACGCAGATACGATCGCTGTTGGTTCTGGTGGCGGTGATGTTTTTGGAAGTGCGATCCGCTCAAGCGCAGCAGATCAGTCCTCAAAATCCGTTCCGCAGTTACAACGTCAGCGGGATCAACTACGGCTCGCAGCAATGGGAGCGAGAGCGGTTGCAAATCAGCAAGCCGCCAGCAAACCATCGCAGCGGAGGACGCCTCTTCATCCGTCGTAGATAGCACGATTGCATGCGAAGAGGGGCGTGAGCGGACTGCTCACTCCTCTGAACGTTCGCTGCGGTGGGTGGGTCTGGAGGTTTTGCGGAAGGCTCGGAATCCTCGACGTGACCCCGTTGTTGGTTTTCGGGGCCATCCGCTGCGCTTCTGACCCCGCCACGCGGCTTTGATTGGAGGCCGATCCAGCGCACAACGGATTCAACACGCGGGGGTCGTGGTCATCGCGGCTGAGCGGTGGTCGGGCTGGGTGGAATGAGTTGGGGTGTTTTCGGCGTGAGGTCGGGAGAAATGCCGGGGCTGGTCAGCATCGCGGCTTGGAGCCCCTCGAGCGATTCGATCTGAAGCAGCGAAGTGATCTCGGTCAAAGCCTGCCAGCGTGTCGCCAGTGAACCGATATAGATGCCGATCGAATTCAGCAGTGTTTGTTGCGCGCTGACGACATCGGCAAAGCCCACGATCTCTGGTTGCTGTTGATGCCGCTCGTAGACCCCGCGATAGGCTCGCGCCTGATCGGGCAGGATGTGATCTCGGTACATCGCGACCATGCTGCTGGCGTTCTCATAGCGTTCGATCGCATCGGCCAGTCTCGTGGCGAGGTCGTTCTGAACGCGAGCTGCTTCCTGCGACGCCTTCATCAAACTTCCGTGAGCGTTCAGGATATTGCCCTGGTTCCGGTCGAACACGGGCACGGGAACGCCCACCTGCATATTGTAGGTGGTGCGATAAATGGGACGTGTCGTGAAGTCCTTCTGCACCGCCGTATAGAACAGGAGGTCGGGAATGCGAGTCACCTCTTGCAGGCGCAGGTTGTACCGAGCCTGAACTTCCATATTGCGCGCGGCGAGGACGTCCGTATGATTTGACAACACGTAGGGCAACAGCGCGTCGTAGTCGATGACGGGAAGGGACGCTTCCGTGGTTCCATCGAGTTCGCCCGGCTGCAAATCGGGAATGCCGACCGTCGCGGCGAGTTGTCGCCACGCGGCGTCGTACCGGTTGCGCGCCTGTGAAAGCGACATCCGCGCCTGGTTCGCGAGTGCTCGCAATTGAACCGGTTCGTAGGCGGAGACCAGTCCCCCCTTGAGTTGATCGACTTGAATGCGATACACGCTGTCGGTGAACTTGACGAGTGCCTCGGTGACTTTGATGTTCTCGCGCGCGATCAGCGCGGCGAAGAAGGCCCCGCGCACCTGCGTGATGAGTTCGATGCGAGTCTTCTGGCGCATCAGGTCGGCGTTCCAGACATCGACGTTCGCGACGGACTCGGCCAGCCCCAGTTTGCCCGCCGTTTTGATCGTCGTGTTGATGTAACCGCCTTGGTAGTTCGGATTGCCGTTCGAGCCGACGGTATCCCCTTCGTAGCCGATCGTCGGATTGGGATGCAGGCCGGCTTGCAGGGCCGTACCGCGCAGCGAGATCACCTGCGCCTCGGCCTGTGACATCAATGGGTTCGATGACAGCGCGATGGCTTGCAGGTCATCGAGTTTGTAACTCCGTCCCTGACCGAGTGGCATCACTCGCACCGGGTTCACCGAGGGAAGGTCGCCGAAAATCTTTTCGATGTATTGCGAACGGCCTTCGACATCGTCCCCGTCGCGGGCGGGCAGGTTGATTTGCGGAGCCTCGGATCCGGGTAACTCTTTGGGAATCTGTAAGCGGATGGAAGACGGCCGACTGTCTTCCGCCTGACCATCGACGGACGCAGCCAGCGCGATTGTTTCGGTGAGGCTCACCGGGAATTGCTGTTCGGCACCGCCGCTCATTTGCCGGATGGTTTCGCTCGCGCGATCGGCCACCGAACGTGGCGACTTGGACGCGAACAACCGTGTCGTGCCCGCAGTGCCTTCTTCGATTGACGAGGTGTCTTCCCCGTCCAGCTCGTCGGTCGAGTCTGCCTCCGTCGTTTGCTTCGAGCGTCTCTCCCCCACAACATTCACCTTGCCCGAGGGTGACGATGCGGAGCGGCCCACGCTTCCAACTCGAACTGCTCGGGTCGAGGAGCATCCGGTCGAAAAAACCTGCCACAGCACCAACGAGCTGATGAATAGCGTTCGTCGCAGGAGTACAGCGGGCACGGGAAACAGCTCCGAGGAAGACCAAACGCATTTGACGCGGTAAACGCAGACATCCGCTTTTACAGCCTCACCGAAGGTATCGACGATGCCCGTGGAATGACTCGAACGAATTGAAGGGGTTGATACGGTTGGAGCGGATGGTGGAGTACGAGGGGTCTCGTTCTTCCGAATGAGCGGACTTTGAGTGTCAGGTTCGGAGGCGATTCGGCGAAGACTGCCGAGCGTCACCACGTGCAGCGCCAACGGCGGAGACATTGACGGTTCTGAGTGTGAGGCCATCCGGATCACCAAGAATGTCTCATCGACGACCGCGTGAGGTATTACTCCGCCACACAAACACGCAAGCCGCTCATGACAATTGTGCAAGCTGGTTACGACTTATTGGACCAACTAGACTCACGATGAAGAGCAGGGGGGCGCTGAAGCACATTCGCATTTTGTTGGCGCGGCTCCTTTCTCCTCGTGGAAAACATCAATGACGCACCGGAATCCTGCACCAGCCCTCTCGGGCGGGTTGTCGTGGAAGACCAAGGCTTGGCGAGGCACTTGGATGCTGGGGGCCATCGTCGCGACGGCGGTCGTCGTCGCTCAGTTGCTTCGTCCGCATCAGCCGCCCGTCACACCGCCCTCGAATGAAGTGACTCGAGTCGAGACGATCGAGCCGGTTCGGGCCGTGTCCGCAGGGTTGCTTGCGGTCGCAATGGAGTCGCCGCTCCAAAAGGAACTGGCCACGTTTGAGGTCGTCTCCGAGAAGGTCTCACTGCCGCTGCTCAGCGTCAGCGGTACGATTCTGGCGAGGATTCGCGAGGGAACCGAACTGATTGAAGATCGGTGGCAGTTCAGTTCGCCGGAACTGTCCACGTCGTATTCCGACTGGTTGCGAGCCAAGAATGAAATTGTGTTCGCCGAGAGCCAGTTGACCAAGACGACGGAATTGGCTGCCGCCGAAACGACCTTTCTGCAAACCAACCTCAAGCGGTTCGAGTCACTCAGCAGCGGCACCGTTCCCGAGAAGGATCTGCGTCAGGCGCAGTCAGCGTTGCTGAAGGCTCAGCTTCAGGGTGAGAAGGACATCTTCGCGGCGAAGTCTGCGCAGCGCGTGGCCATCAAACAGCAAGCGGCCGTCGAACGTGAACTGTCTCAGGCGGGGATTGAGCCGGTCGTGTTTTCCCGCGCGGCCGAGCACATGGTCCTCGTCGCCGCCAACGTGCCCGAGGCCAAGGTCTCGCAGGTTCACGAGGGGCAGTCGTGCGAGGTGGAGTTCTACGGCTACCCCGACAAAACATTTCCCGCCCACGTCGAAGCGGTCAGTTCCTCACTGACGCAGGAGCGACGGACGCTGCGGGTGTTGTTCGATCTCACGGACGACAAGCTGCTGCTCAAGCCGGGCATGTTTGCCGAGGTTGGTTTGGGAACGGACGCGCGCGAGACGATTCTGATCCCCGCGACAGCGCTGCTGCACATTGGCCGCAAAGACTACGTGCTGGTTGCTGCGACCGCCGATCAATGGCGAGTGACGGCAGTGACGGTCGGCGAAGTTCTGAGCGGGCGGTGCGAGGTACTCGAAGGGTTGAAGTCGGGCGACCGGATCATCAGTCGCGGGGCAATCCTGCTGAAGACGGTTGCCGCGCAAACGTTGACCATGCCGGCGACTGTCGCGGAGAAGCCATGATCGCTCGTCTGATTCAGTTCGCGCTGGAGCGCCGTCTGTTGATCGCGGTGGTCTGTGTGATGATTTGCGTCGCGGGCGTCTGGTCATTTCATCAGCAGCCGATCGACGCCTATCCCGACATCTCGGCCCAGCAGGTGCTGATCATCGCGCCGTATTCGGGCCGCGCGCCGGAAGAGATCGAGCGGCAGGTCACGATCCCGATCGAACTCGCGATGGGGAGCGTGCCGAACTTGCAGGTGATTCGTTCGCGCACGATCTTCGGGTTGAGCGTCGTCTCGCTGGTGTTCGACGAGGGGGTCGATAAATACTTCGCGCGGCAGCGCGTGCAGGAGAAGCTGACGACGGTCACGCTGCCCGCGGGCGTCACGCCCGAGCTGGGTCCGCTGGCGACGGCCTATGGAGAAATCTATCGCTACGAGTTGCAGACGGATCGCGGACACAGCCAGGTCGATCTGCGAACGCTCAACGATTGGGTGGTCGTGCCGCGCCTGATGCGGACGCCGGGGGTGGCCGAAGTGGCGAACTTCGGCGGCCTCGAAAAGCAGTATTCGGTGAAGCTCGATCCGCACCAGCTCGAACGGTACGGCATGTCGCTCGGCGATATTGTCGATGCCGTGAAGACGAACAACGCCAACGCCGGCGGCAGCGTGTTGAAACGCGGCGACATGTCGTTCGTGATCCGCGGTCGAGGCTCGTTGCAGGACGAACACGATCTCGAACAAACGGTCATCAACACGGTCGGCGGAACGCCCGTGTATCTCCACGATGTGGCGACCGTTGAATTCGACTCGCGCCCGCCCGCAGGCATTTTTGGGAAGGATGGCCAGCCGCTCTCCATCGAAGGGATCGTCCTGATGCGCCGCGGTGAGAACCCGTCGCGCACGCTCGAACGAGTCAAACAGGAGGTGGAGGTTCTCAACGCGACCGTTCTGCCCAAGGGCGTCACGATTGTGCCGTTCTATGATCGGCAATATCTCGTCGATAGCACGTTGCACACCGTCGGACACAGCGTGGCGATGGGCATCACGCTCGTGTTGCTCGTGCTGCTGGCATTTCTCGGCAGTCCCGCACTCGCGCTGCTGGTGGTGCTGACCGTGCCGTTCTCGCTGCTGTTTGCCCTGGTGTTGATGTACCTGACGGACATTCCCATCGGGCTGCTCTCCATCGGTGCGATCGACTTCGGCATCCTCGTCGATGGCGCAGTCATCATGGCCGACAACATCGCTCATCACCTGACCGCGCGCAGCCGACATCTGCGTTCATCGGCCGCCGGCTCGAATGAAGAAACCGTGAGCGGTGCGATTCTGGCGTCGGCGATTGAAGTCGAACGACCGATCTTCTTCTCGATGCTCATGATCATCTGCGCGTACCTGCCCCTGTTGACGCTGACCAGCATCGAAGGCTTGTTGTTTCGACCGATGGCCCTGACCGTCGTGTACGCCCTGCTCGGTGCGGTCCTGTTCGCACTGTTCGTGATTCCCAGTCTGGCAGCCGTCCTGCTCAAGCGGGGTTATCGCGATTGGGAAAACCCGTTGCTGGCATGGTCCCGTCCGCTGTATGCGGGCTTGCTGCGAGTGCTCGTCCGGTTGAGATGGCTCGTGGCGGCGGGCGTTGTCGGCGCATTGGTCTGGGTCTGCGTGGCGATTGTGCCGAAGCTCGGCTTCGATTTTCTGCCGTATCTCGACGAGGGGGTCATCTGGGTTCGAGCCAACTTTCCCGAGGGAACGTCGCTCGATCAAACGGCCAACTATGCGAACCGGATGCGCGGACTGATTGGCGAATTCCCCGATGTGACGTTCGTCACGTCTCAAGCCGGACGCAACGACAGCGGCACCGACCCGTTCGTGCCGAGTCGCGTGGAGATGATGGTCGGACTCAAGCCGATGGAAGAATGGACGGAACCCTCGAAGCAATCGCTGATCGCCAAGATCGGGCGGACGTTGCGTTCCGAGTTTCCCACCACCCGGTTCAACTTCACGCAACCGATCATCGACAGCGTGACCGAAGATACCAACGGCACGTCCGCCAACCTGGCCGTCGAATTCTCGGGGGCCGACTCGGAGCAACTCCAAATGCTCGGCCGACAGACGGTCGAGGTGCTGCGTCGCGTGCGCGGCGCAGTCGATGTGAACATCGAGCAGGAAGGTCCGCAGCCGCAGTTGGTCGTGCAGCCGGATCGCGCCCGCTGTGCCCGCTACAACGTTCACATCGACGATGTCAACGAACTCATCAACACCGCACTGGGTGGCGAACCGGTCGGCACGCTCTATGAAGGGGAACGCCGCTTCGACATCGTGGCGAGATTCGACCGGGAGTTTCTCACGTCTCCCGAATCCATTGGGCGACTCCCCGTGTACACGAAGGAGGGCGTGCCGATTCCGCTCGCGCAGGTGGCGGATTTTTCGCTGATGGATGGCCAGACGATGATTGCTCGCGACAGCAACCGGCGGCGAATCACCGTCCGTGCCGATATCGTGGGTCGCGATCAGGGAGGCTTCGTCGCCGAAGCGAAGCAACTGTTCGCGAAAGAAGTCAGCGTCCCCGAGGGCGTCAACGTGCGCTGGATTGGGATGTTTGAAAACCTCGAACGCGCGAGCCTCCATTTTCTGTATGTAATCCCGCTGACGATTGTCATCATCTACGGGTTGCTCGTCATGGCCTTCGGCTCACAGCGCGAGTCGCTGCTGGTGCTGCTCTCCGTCCCGTTCGCATTCATCGGCGGAGCGATTGCGTTGTACGTGCGCGGCATGACGCTGAATGTTTCGAGCGGAGTCGGCTTCGCCGCGCTGTTCGGGGTGTCGATCATGAACGGTGTGCTGATGGTCGAGTGGATCACAACACTCCGCAAACAAGGCCGCTCGGTGGAAGATGCGATCGTCGAGGGAGCCTTGGGCCGCCTGAGACCGATCCTGATGGCCTCCCTCGTCGCGATCCTCGGACTGCTCCCGGCTTCTGTCGCACGAGGACTTGGCTCTGATGTGCAGCGTCCACTGGCCACCGTCATCGTCTGGGGACTGGTCAGTTCGATGTTGCTGACGCTCTTGGTCGTCCCCGCGCTCTACCGCATCTTCGCTCCGACGATACTTCAAGCCTCATCGAAGGCATCGTCTTCGTCGGACGTAGCGACCGATCAATTCGCAGAGTCGGTGTAATGAACCCGGTTTGTCCACGGCCTCCAATTAACCCGCCGCGTAAGCGAGGGCGTCGTGGATGTCGTCCGCTGCCATCCGGAGACCGCCTCGCTTACGCGGCGGGTTGCTTGCCGGCACTCTGCCTCCTCAATGAGGAGGCCATGAATACACGGGCTGTGGAGGCGGTTTGGAACGAATCCTGACTGCCGTTTATTCGATCAGGGGGCCGGCTGTGCGAGGGCCTTCACGGCGGCTTGCAGGTTGATTCGATCATGCCGCTTTCGTTCAATACAGTGCCGATCTGCCAGCCGCGTGCCTTGGCGGCGGGGTAGTTCATGTGGTGCTGCTTGTCGGTCACATACGACAGCAGTTGGTGGATGGCTTCGCGCGGGCGGCCTCGGCGTGACGCGAGTTGAGGCTGCAGCCATTCGATCAGCGCCGCTCCGCCGCCGTCGTGCAATTGTGTGAGGGCCTCGTCGGCCAAAGGCCCCGGCAGGGACTGGACCGAAACCGGTGCCCTCGCCGTCACCGCCCTCAACGGCTCCTGGAACGCCTTCTGGAAATGACTCAGCCTCACAAACGGAACGACCACCCATTCACGACGGCTCTCCGCAAGGTGAGGCCACGAATTCGCGAGTCAATCACATCGCATCCTGGGAAGCGTGGTGTCTGGAAGTGGGTGTGAATGAGTCCCGTTTTGAAAACGACCAGAATCGTGAGCGGCAAGGCGCTAGCCGCCGGTGTGATGCGGACAACTTTCTTTCCCAACAAGAACCGGCGGCTAGCGCCTTGCCGCTCACTCAATCCTCGTCGGTCTGAGGCGGAGAACCATTAGCTCTACCAGTTGATCTCGAAATTCGCGAAGCCTCCGTGGAAGAACAGGTTGCTGTCGGCTGCGACCGGACCCGCGCCCGTGACGACGTTTGAGGTCAGCATCTGCGGCGCGGCAGTCGCGGCCCCGTTGAACCACATCGATTGATAACCGCCTCGCACGGATAGCCAGCAAGTGACTCGGAATGTGGTGAACAGACTGACATCGCCGAGGAACGCGACCTGACTGCCGCTGTCGGCGAACGATGGCAGGACTCCTGGAATGAGCGTCGTCACCGTGTGTTGCTCGACGAAGTTGTTCAACATGGCGCACTTGGCCCAGCCCCCGAATTCCATGCGGCACGATCGGAAGAAGACGGCCTCTGCTCCACTCTGAAAACCGTAGGCGTTGTTCGAGACACGAATGCGTTCCGTCATGCCGGTGTCGCAAATCTTGTGGAAGAGTTGCTCTTGCAAGTCGAAGTAGCGGACACCGCCGATGACCGTGAACCAAGGAGACCATTCGCGCCGCAGATTCAATTCACCGCTGGCCATAGATGAGTTGAAGAAGTCGGTGACATCCATCGTGGCGAAGTTGATCGGCGGGGTCGTCAGCAGTTGTGACGCGGCGGGTGTCAGTGTTTTTCCCTGGAAGCCGCTCGCATGGAAGAACATTCCCTGGATGTCCACGTTGGATCTGTACAGGTTCCGCCAAGTCAGATCCCCTTGCAGCCCCGATTGAAATCCGGGGTTGAAGTCGTGAGCGTTCGTGGGCGTCGCACCATCCGTGAACGCTTGAGAATCGGGACGGCTGCGGTGAAGGAAGACCATCCCTTTGCGAAAGGTCAAACGAGACGGCTCGCAATTCGCGTTCAGGCAACCCCTTCGTGACAGGCCGAAGCCGCCGCGAGGCGAAACTCCCCACTCCGGTTCGCCTTCGTCCGGGCACGACTGCTCACAAGCTTCGTTTGCGACACCGTATCCGCTGGTCAACGAATGGCCTTCGGGTGCGAGGCGATAGTCGCCGTACGGAGAACGCGCTGCGCCGTCATTCATTCGCGACGAAACACTGGCCGGTTCGCCAAAGACGCGCGAGTCGGATTGAGGAGCACTGGGCGACGCGGAGTACCGATCCGAAAAGTACGCCTGCCCGTGCGAGCGAGTGAGGTCACTGACCAGCCACGCGGCGCACAGCAAGAGTCCAGCAACGCGACCGCGCGCCATGTGAATGGTCCTCCTTGAACATTCGACGGTCGAAGCATCCTGCACGACGGCACGGCACTGTCAGCAGCGAGAAGCTCTCTCGAATGAAGCCCACTGGACATCAAACAGGCGGCACTTTCGACACGTCGTGCCGAACAATTTCGGGCGATCGCAACGGGACCGATGACGATTTTCATCAGGACCGTCAGCACCGTTGCAAGTGGATCGTCGGCCGAATGAGCCTCGCCCCCGCGAACCGACTCGCGGCAAATCCCGCCGATGACGACGCACGCAACACGCCACGAGATCGTGTGTGTTCAGGCTTCGTTGGAGTTCAGGCTTCCGCCTGAACTCCAACAACCACCAAGCAACTCCCCCTGATAAATCGACCCGTAGGATGGACGCCCCGTCCGTCCGCGCCTGCAACCTCGGACGGACGAGGCGTCCATCCTACGGGTAACTCATTTACCGGGTGTTGCCCTGCTTTTTCGCCGGTTCTGTCACGGTGATCGTCACGGTTTGGCTGGGGACTGAGACCAGCGTGTTGGGCCGATCGGCGGACTTTGGATCCTTGTGGAACGGCACTTGTGCCTGACCCTGGACCGACAAGGTGTAGTCTCCCGGTCGAGTCCCCGCTTGGACGTTGATCGTCAGCGGTGCTTCGGTCTGATCGGCAGCGATCATGCCGTTGCCGAGTTGAAACGACCCCTGCCAATTCAACGGCTGGTAGTTCACGGCACTTTTGAAGTCGCCCCAGTGGCGAGTGAGTTTCAGTTTTACCTCGGCCTTTTGACCGCTCTCGACGGTCACGCGATCGGGTGTCAGCGACAACGCGAACGGGGCGCGTTCGCGCACCGCCACGAAGTGTTCTCGCATCTCGCGACTTCCGGCAAGATTGAAGACGCGGCAGAACGGACGGACTTCACGGCGCAGCGTCTTGTCACCGACGACGGAGGTCGCAAACAACTTGAACGCACCGACGGTGGGAGCGGCATTGTCATCGGCCCACAGAACCAGCGTGCCGCGCGTGTCGTTGTTGATCGTCAGCGGTGACGCATGCAGGCCCGCGGGCAGGCCCTCAACCGTCACCGTCGTCGGCGAGTTGAAGCCGTCGCGTCCATGAATGACGACATCGATCGACTCGGAGCCACCCTGCCAGACGTTCAGTCCCGACATGTTGTTGTTCGAGTGCATTGAAGCGGCGAAGAAGTCGGGCTGAGGCTTTCGCACGCTCAACACATACTGGTAGCGAGCACCGCCACGGTTGTAGGCGTCCTTCACCAGAACGCGGTACTTGGTCTTCGGTTGCAGGTTGATCGAGCCGGAGGGATCTCGCAGATGCCCGTCGAACGAACCGATCCGGTGTCCGAAATCGTCGATCGATCCGACCGGGTTCCCCTTTTCATCGGTCACCGCGAGATACGGGTCGGCTCGGCCCGCGATTCGTTCGCAGTAAACCTCGAAACCGTACGGCCCTCCCTGTTCATCGGTCTCAAACGTGAACCAATCGAGATCACGTTCGCGATCAAACCGACCACTGACGATGGCGGGCAAAGTCAAAGGTTGGGCCTGTTCTCGCACATCATTCGGTTCCACCTCCACCGAGGTCGGGGTCTCACTGACGAGCAACGTCTGTGGGTTGGCATCGAGCGGCGTGATCTGCTCGCCGATCAGCGTGCAGGTGGCGGCGGTCGGCAGGACCGAATGTTGAGTCGCATGTTCGCGAAAGCGATATGCGCCGAGTGGCAGCAGCGCCGCGGAACCTCGCGCGGGCAGCTTGATCGCGTCGAGCGGCAGGTCGCCCGACATCCAACTCGTCGGCTGGGAACCCGCGCCGAGGTTGCGGCCGAGGACCGTCAGTTCAACGCTCTGGCCCGCTTGGACTGCGCGCGGAAAGACGTTCTCGATGTGCGGCCGATCCGTGACAATCAAGCGGTAGGGAAAGCCGCCGCGATACGTGAGGTCTCGCACCTCGATCAGGTACTCGCCATCGGCTGGCGCGAGGAAGTCGATCAGTGGGTCACGGCCTTCGTAGTCGCCGTTGCTCGCGAGCTGGCGGCCATCGCTCGACTTCAATGTCAGTGCAGGGTCCATCTCGGTGTCGAGCCGCGCCGACTGGCAGTTGATGACGACACGCTGTCCACTCTTGAGCGGCACGCGAAACAAGTCCTGATTGTTCCCGTCCGATGAGCCGTTCACGGCTGAGTTGACTGCGAGGGCTTGTGCGTTTTCCGGTTCGTTGTTCGGCTCAACTTCGATCACATCGACCAAGCCGCGCGTGACTGAAAAGAGTCGCGCGTTGGTAACGCCGAAGCGGCCGACTGCGCGTACGTCCCACGTTCCCACCGGGACATCGGCGGCCACGGTCAGCTTGAAGGTCCGGTCCTTGATGAACTCCGCCTTGAAGCCGGGATGTTCGAACAGCAAGGTCTCAACCCCTTCGGTGTCTGCACCCAAAAACGTCAACTGAACTTCACCCGGCGCGTTCAGACCGAGTGGCTCGATGCGATGCAGTTGCGGCGATGGCAATCCAGCGAAGGCCGCGTACGGCGCGGCGGCCAGCAACAGCAGGAGGCGAAGAATCTTGATCATGGGGAGGCTCGTGTGCAGGTGGCGGGAGGGAGTAGCTAGGCGACATGATTCCCCAGGCACGCAGGCCAATCAAGGTCATCAATGAACAAAGGACCGGCCTCATTGAGGGGCCAGTCCTTTGTGCCTGTTTGCGAACGCAGAGTGATCCGGAAGTCACTGACCAACTCGCGGCCAGAGTCTCAATCAGAACCCGAACCCGCCGCCGCCACCACCAAACCCGCCGCCGCCTCCGCCACCGCCGCCAAACCCACCACCGCCACCACCACCGCCGCCACCAAACCCACCACCGTTGTTGTTTTGGTTGTTTTGGTTGCCAACGTAGGTGTTCTGGTAGTACTCGGGAGCCGCTTCGAGCGACTGCTTGCCAGGACCGTAGGCGGGTGAGACAAACGTTCGGTTGCCGGCGTCGGGGTTGCCCATGTCTGTCAGGATCCGTGCGATCAATTCACGTCGGTGCGCATCCAACTCGGGATCAGCGTTGTTCCACATCCGTTCGACCAGCACGGGGAATGGAGCACTGCGCATCCGCGCGGCGATCTCCAGAATCTTGTCCTTGCCATCGGGAGTCAGCTCGGCCGTCTCACCCACAAAGTCGTGTTGGTAGAGAATGAAGTCAGCCGCTTCCGCGTTCGTCTGCATCTGATGGAAGTGAGCGCGTTCGACCGCTCCGACAGGGTACTCATCCGGAATCGCCAGGGATCGCTGATGCAGCCGTCCCTGCAAGCCACCGAACAATCCTCCCCCGCAACAGCCGCCGCAACGGGGTCGCCACCAGCCCATGCGACATGAGCCGCCTGAACACGGATCGCAACCCGTGTTGCAGCCCGTATTACATCCGGTGTTGCAGCCTCCCATGGGAGCCATGCAGCCGCCCGCACTCGACAGCGCAGCGAGGACCAGCACGCATTGACCCAGACGGCTCAGATTGAAACGAATCATGACCATTTCCTTCGGTTGCCAGCACACGTCTCTGGCTATGAGTCTTTCGCGAGCCGAGCCTGTTTCTCGATCTCGCGCAGGTTGTGTTGTGGAGTCTTCGTTGCTTCGCTTTTGACAAACGTGGTGAGTGATGCTTTGGTGAGCCGGGTGCCGTCAGGCCCCGGATTCTTTAGGAACGTCCACCGGGGCGAGGAGTCCGGGGCCTGACGGCACCCGGCTCACCAAAGCCCAAGCAGACATTGATTCGCAGGCCACCTGACTTAGCAGCCTGTTGAAAAAGGGAGGGCGAGGCTCCCGCCGAGCCGTGTGCGTGAGGAACCACCCCGGGCCTGTACCTG
>JAYTGQ010000457.1:0-1827 GCA_043733345.1 Schlesneria sp. | reverse complement strand
TCGATACGTGGTGGCAGACGGAAACCGGCGCGATCATGTTGTCGCCGCTGCCGGGCATCACCGCGACCAAACCGGGAAGCTGCACGAGGCCGCTCCCTGGCGTGGTGCCCGACATCGTGAACAAGGAAGGCGAGAGCCTCGGCGCGAATCAAGGTGGCCTGCTCGTGATGAAGCAGCCGTGGCCGTCGATGCTGCGGACCCTTTACGGTGATCATCAACGCTTCAAAGACACGTACTTCAGTTCCATCCCCGGCAGCTACTTCGCGGGTGACGGGGCGAGGAAGGACGAAGACGGCTACATCTGGGTGATGGGCCGCGTGGACGATGTCCTCAACGTGGCGGGACATCGCCTCAGCACGATGGAAGTCGAATCAGCTCTCGTCGCTCACGAGCGGGTTGCCGAAGCGGCGGTCGTCGGCTTCCCGCACGACATCAAAGGGGAAGGGATCTGCTGCTTTGTGATCCTCAAGAACGGCGAAGGGAACGAGCAGCTTGAAAAGGAAATGATCGCTCACGTCCGCAAGCACATCGGGGCGCTGGCGACTCCCGACAAGATTCGGTTCAGCGCGGCTCTGCCCAAGACGCGCAGCGGCAAGATCATGAGACGCCTGCTGCGCGATATCGCCGCCGGCCGCGAGTCGTCCGGTGATACCTCGACGCTCGATGACTTATCGGTCCTCGCCAAACTGCGCGAGACGGATGAGTGATTTGCTCAGTGCGGTGTGGCTGGGGGCGGCGCTCTGCCCTCCCCAGCAAACAGTGGTGTTTCTAGCGACACATGCGGCCTCGTTTAACCGCGTGGGCAACGCCCCGCGCGTCGAGTGGCGTTGTGAGTTGTTTCGCACATCGACGCGCGGGGCGTTGCCCACGCGGTTAAACGACGGAAATGAAGTTTTGGGACGAATGTTCCGAAGCTTCTTGACGATCCAAAGCCCACTTAAACAGATTGGCCTCCCTGATGAAAATCCTCTCGACATCTCTGATTCTATTGTTCACCGCGATGGCACTCGGCCTCGCAGCGAGTCCGCTGTGTGCGGAAGAGAAGGCGGCGAAACCTTCGATCGAACTTCCAGCCACCGACGATGGCCTGCCCGGCGCGGGACCGATCCGGCGGTATGACTGGTTCAAAAACCTGTGGACTCAGAAACGAACGGCTTGGTCGAAGCAGGTGAAGCAGGATCAGAAGTCGCTCGTGTTTCTGGGGGACTCGATCACGCAAGGCTGGGGCGACGACATGGGCGGGAGCTTCCCCGGCGTGAAGGTCGCGAACCGTGGCATCAGCGGCGACACGACGCGCGGGATGCTGATTCGCTTGAAGGACGACGTGCTGGCACTCAATCCGACCGGCATCGTGTTGCTCATGGGAACGAACGATCTGGAAGAGAAAGCCGAGCCGGAAACGATCACAGGCAACTTCAAACTGATCCTGGCCGAGTTGAAGAAGCATGACCCGAAGATGCCGGTGATCGTGTGTTTGGTCTTCCCGAGTTCCGCCACGAAGTCGCGACCGGCCGACAAGATCAAGAAGGTCAACGAGCTGTACGCTGCCGCCGTGAAGGGTGATGCGCAGGTGACGCTGATCGAAACGTGGAAGCTCTTTGCCGACGAGCAGGGTGACGCCAAAGCGGCCGAATTCCCCGACCTGCTCCATCCAAACAAACTCGGCTACACGAAATGGGCCGCTGCGTTGCGACCGATTCTCGCGACGCTCGGCTATCTCGAAACGACCGACGACGAATTCAAACTCGAACCCGGTGCGATCAGTCTCTTTAACGGTCGCGATCTCACCGGCTGGGGCTTCCGCGATCAGAAGTCGCAGGAGAAGCA
>JAYTGQ010000456.1:0-1827 GCA_043733345.1 Schlesneria sp. | reverse complement strand
CCGTTTCAAAACCAAAGTGAGTGCCCTTGGGCTGACGCCGCCCGGCTCACCAAAATTCTATTTGAGAAACGTCTCATCGAAGACCGCGTGAGGCATATACCGCACGCGGTTGAAGCGGACACTAACCCGAAGCGTGAGCGAGGAGGCAACACCCGTCCTCGCTCACGCTTCGGGTTAGTGTGAAATGTGCCATCCTCACCCGTCTGCGGCAGAGTCACGATTCATCGACAACCACCGTCGCGCCGCAATTGAGCGGTTCGACGACTTGGAACATCGTGTCCGCCCAGTTCTCATCGACGGTGAGATCTCTGGCCAATTCCAGCGCTTCGCGTTGACTGGCACAGAGTGTTGCGATGGTCGGCCCCCACGAAGTTTGGGCGACCCCTTGCACCCCGCGCGCGCGTAGCTGCTCGACGAGTCGAGCCATCCGTGGGTGAGCGAACACGCCTCCTTGAGCGGCTGAGAAAAACTGACCGACTCGCACACCGAACTCATACGTCGCCGCGCTGAACCGCGCGAAGTCTGCTTCGACGAGAGCGGGGAGCCAGTCCATCAAGGCGATGCGGCACAACTCGCCAGTCAGCTCGACCGGCATCGGCCGTTGTGCCGCGAATGCCTGCTGTTCATCGGCCCCCGACAGCCCCTGCGATTGACCGGGCGAGGCGAGGACCAGCCGCCACTCCGACGGAACCTCGTAGCGCGCGACCAACGTCCCGAGCTGATGCCGCTGATCCGCGCGGCCGCCATCAACAAGGAACCCGCCTCGCCCGAAACCATGCAGCCCGATCGCCGATCTCAACCCACGTCCTGATCGCCGCGCGAGTGTCTCAACAGGAACATCACGTTCGCCCGCGAGTTCACTCAGCGCGCGCGCCACTGCCAAACCCAACTGAGTCCCCGAGCCGAGTCCGCTGTGCGCCGGGATCGCCTCTCGCACCTCGACCTCGCACGGATGGACGGTTGCGCTGCCCGCCATCGACTCGCGAATACGGCTCATAGTCTGAGCGACGCGCGACCGCGATGACTCCTCGCCGCCGATCACATCGCGCTCGGCCGACCGCGCCGTGACGATGACGCCCGGTGCCGAGATCATCATCCCGACGCCGCCAAACTTCCCGCCGCTACTCCCCGCCGGTGCGAGCGGCCCGAAATGCAAACGCGATCCCGTCGTGACTGTGACTTGTGTGGCCATGCCCCCAAGGATGCCGTCTGTCTCCACGATTCGCAACGCGTCGCGTATGCCGCTGGCTGGCCGCCACCAACCCGCTGCGTCAGCGAGAGTGAACGGGATCGACGCCCTTGCTGACGCTGCGGGTTGGTATTCATCGCTGCTCAACTCAAGGCTCCTGCCACGAATGGCACTGCCGTGCGGTTTTTGCTTTGAGGGGGCGCGGAAAGGTAGGACGTACGCGCGATGGCATGTGCTGGGGGTGGGGAGGCGGGGGGATTTCGAGGGTGGAGCGGGAAGTTGGGGTTGGTGGTGAGACCGGCTTGGCCTCTCGTTCGCCCTCGGTGAGACCCTTCTTGGACGCGGCGGACACGCTGGACCAAGGAGGGTCTCATGTCTTTTACACGGCGGGACCGGGGCGCGGACAGGTCGTTTGAACTTGTCCGGATGTCGTTGTTGCAGGGTGACGATCTTCCCTTTCAAGACGCGCTGACGGTCGAGCAGATGCAACTGGCGTTTGAGGCCGAGGGCGTTTCGTTTGGCGAGGACGACGAGTCGGCCAATCACAACTCGTCCAACGCGGGGTCGTCCGACATCGGCTCGACCAGCAATGGCTCGACCAGCATCGATTCCTCGCACGACGGTCCAAAGGTGGTCTT
>JAYTGQ010000455.1:0-5378 GCA_043733345.1 Schlesneria sp. | reverse complement strand
CCACCAGATCAATCCCAATCGGCCGAGATTTCCCAATCCCGCCGCCGGCCACGCTCAACGTCCGCGCTCAACCCGCCACGACAGTGCCATTCGCTTCTATTCCCTTTTTCAACAGGCTGGTAATTGTCAGAGTCGAGCGTGAGCTACGACTGATGGAGCAGACGATGCTCGGTCAGCCAGGCCACTTCCGCCGCGAGGGCCTCACTGCGGCGAGTGAACGGCCCGAGCTTGGGTCCGTCCACGATGTCGGCGAACCACTGACCAGATGGATCAGGTTCGACGTGACTGGCGCGGGTGATGGTCGTCGTGCCGAGCGTGTGGAGGTCGATCTCCTCGCTGTAGATCGCCGTGGCCGTGCCATCGGGAGCAATGAACAGATCCATCAGGTGCGCTCCCGTTGGCTCGGGCGGATGATCGACCGTCGGGGACGATCGACCATGAGTCCATCCAGAGACGCCTGCACGCCCGCCAGTTGCGACGCCACCTGCTGACGCCGAGCAGCGTTGTCGCGCAGTTGCTGCGGTGCGACGCCTCGCAGCAGGCGACGGGCCTGTTCGACTAAGTTGTCGAGGTCCGCATTCGACCGCACGTTGAGTTGCGAGAAGCGGCTGAAAAACTCGGTCAGATTCTCCACGGCCGAATCGCGGAAGACCTTTGGCTTGCCGTCTTCGTTCCCGCTGAGCCGTTCGGTGAGATGCGACACCAGCCGATTGAGTTCGTTGAGGAACGCCTCCTCGGCCAGTTGCACGGCCTCATCAAAGCGGGAGGTCACGCGCTGGCATTCTTGCTCGAACAACCTCGGGCTGAGACGGCTCAGATACTCGGGCGGTTCCACCGAAGGGAACTCCCACGCGATCCCGAACAGTCCGCGCAGGCTGGCCGGGTAGTCACCGGGGGTGTAGAGCGAACCCAGTCGGTGGCGTGCCGCCGTTCTGAGTTCTTCGTAGTGCTGATCGAGCTGTCTGACGGCTTCTTCCAACTCGACCCGCAACGTCGTCATCTGCACGTCGAATGCAGCGATGTCCTGCTGGCGGATCAGCCGCAGTCCCGGCTCGGGAAACGGCAACGAGATCCCCTTCCAGAAGCTGATGATCCGACCACGAATGGCCGTGACCGTCTTGAACGCGGGATGCGTCCCGTCCAACAACTTTTTACCGGCCGTCAGATACTGGCCTTCCGCCCCGAACGACTCGGCGGCTTGAGCCTTCTGTTCGGGACTGAGGGTCTTGCGGGTGCCGAACCAGGTGAAGCAGACCCGCACGGCGGCCATCATGGTGCGCAGGCGTTCGGCGGCCTCGACGTTCGGCGTTTCCGTCGTGGTGGGATCATCCAAGAGCAAGCTGGACATACGGAATTTCCTTGTGGGAGTAGGAGAAGTACGAAGCGGCCATCAGCGCGAGTGGCGTCAGGCCCGGCCGAGAGCGACGAGCCGCTCACGCGCGGCGTCGTCCGAGGCGTAGCGGCGGCAAACGTCGCAGCGTTCGACGCGGGCGTTCGGAGCCAACCGACCCTGTTCCATACGGGCAAGGATGTCGGACGATCTCCCGCCGCTCGGCATCGAGCCGGTCGCGCTGCTCATTGAGTTGCGTCCGCTCGGTCTGCCACTGCTTCTGGAGTTCGGCCATTTGGCGTCTCTGCACCGACTGTTGCTCGGCATGGCGGTTCGCCAATTCGAGCACCTTCCGTTCATGTTCGCTCGTCACCGGCGGCGACTTCAGACACCCCGCCCCCAGTGCCATCAGCAGCGCTCCGCAAACCATCTTCCGTTTCATGCGTCCCCCTTTCTTGCAGCACACGCTCCAACACGCGCTGCCATCCCCGCCGCAACTTCCGCTCGCGCAGAAGCACGGCACAGGACAACAACACCAAAAATGCCAACAAGCCAACGATCACAGGCATGTACGCTCCTTTCGTTTCGAGTGGGTTGGGTTGAGAGCTATGACTGCCCTTCATGAATACATGACGCATTTTGTGGCTGGATTTAGCAGTCGGCCCCATGCCCCATGCCGATGGCCTCATCGCGTCACAGACGATGCTCGACGGGAATTGCGACTGGGATGGCAAACACGGATTGGTCGGTGACGCCTGTCTTTTGGCAACACTCGGGAACGGAGAAGCAGCCAGATCGCCGAAGGCTGATCTTCACTTACCCATTGCTGTACACTCGAAACCTTCGTTCGATGACAAACCGTGTTTACAAAATGGGCGAAGAATCGGCATGGCCAATGATCTTCTCGGACGCATCGAAGAGTGGCGGCGGAAGCTGCTGGATCTCACCAACCGGAATCAACTCGTCAGTTGCAAGATCGGGCCGCGTGCCGCAATCCGTCTGGAGCATCCGTCGCCCGGCGAAGTTTGGAGTGGCCTGCTCGGCGGGGCCGATCAGACGTTCGCGTGGAAGCGAGAACTGGTCCCCGATGCGAACGAGTCCGGTGATGTCAACAACGCGCCGCCTCAGTTGTCGCTGTTCGCAGCGAAGGGGGAAGGACTGCCACCCGTCGAGCCGCGCATCACGCTGGAGCAGTGCTTGGAATCGCGAGCGTTGTCTGCCAAACACCTGTTGACCGACTTGCCAGATCGCGCGTTGGGAAACCGGCTGAGCCGGATGTCCTTGAACGCCCGCACGGCATTGTCCGAGCAGGGCGTCAACGTGTTGTTCGTCGCGTTCGGCTTCCTCAAATGGTTTGAGGCGGAGCACAGCGATGAACCACGTCTCTCGCCGCTGCTGATGGTTCCGGTGTGTCTGGAACGAATTGGGGCCACCGCACCTTGGAAGCTGTCCCTCTACGAGGATGAAATCACCCCCAACTTTTGCCTGCGGGAGTTGATGAAGCGCGACTTTCGGTTGGAGTTGCCCGAGGTCGATCCGCAGGCATTGCTGGACGACGAGCAATCCCGCGAAAGATACGAAGCGGCGGTTCGAGACGCCGTGCGCCACGAATCGGGCTGGGAAGTCTGGAGTGACGCGGTACTCGGGCAGTTCAGTTTTCAAAAGCTCGCGATGTCTGACGACTACGGACGGCACGCGACCGAGATCGCCGAGCACGAGCACTGTCGCCGGATTGCGGGTGATGATTCGACTCCGCCGCCGTTTGCCGTTGCGATTCCATCGCCCGCGAGATTCGACGCGGAGGTCCATCCCTCGAAGCTGCATACCATCCTGCCGTGCGATTCCAGCCAACTTGAAGCAATTCTCGCGATCAAGTCGGGAGCCAGTCTTGTCCTCGACGGGCCGCCGGGAACAGGCAAGAGTCAGACGATTGCCAACGTCATTGCCGAGTGCCTGGCTGATGGAAAGACCGTCCTGTTTGTGAGCGAGAAAGCCGCCGCGTTGGAGGTCGTCAAACAGAGGCTCGACGATCGAAAGTTGGGCGACTTCGCATTGAACTGCCACAGCCACAAGGCCAGCAAGAAGGAAATTGTCACCGAACTGGGGCGATGCCTGAATCTGTTCTGCGAAGACTACGCCAGCCACGATGAGGAGCGTCTCCACGCCGTGTTGCCTCACACAGAAATCGACTACGATGACGTGAACACCGAACACGCGAAGCAGATGCAAAGCGCGCCGCCGCGCGAACGACGATGTAATCTGAATGATCAATAGGTGCCAGGATCGCGTTTCAGGCGTCAATTGCACAGAAGCGGTTCCTGACACCTTTTCTCCCTCGGGTCAACGCCACTGTGGGATCTGTTTCATGTCCACCAGGTGGAACTCGTTTCCGGCGAGTATTTCATTCGAGAAGTAATACGTGGTCCCGGCCGGAAGGAAGTCGTGAACATCGGGGAAGCACCGATGGAACGCGGCCGCCACGCGACTGCGAACCGTGTCCTCCTTCGTCCCATAGAAGCGAGTCAGGATTTTCAGCAGATACTCGAAGAGTTCACGTGCGATGAAGTGATCGTAAACGAGGCTATAGTGCTGCTCTCGGGGAAAGGGCGTTTCGCTGCCGATGCTCAATTGCACGAACGGCATCTCCAGGCCAGTCCGTTTCCTGAGTTCGCCATCGACCCACACATCGCAGTCACGGTGGACGATCCGACGAGGCCGGAAGTTCTGGTCGATCTCCAGCAGAATGTTCTGCGCATGGGATTCCAGAAGGATGCCCCGTTCCCGCACGACTTTGGCCCAACATTCCAGAACGGGGATCATGATCTCGTCGATCACGAATGCTTGAGGCTCGGCACCCAATTTTTCAATCAGTTGGACGAGGAGTGGTGGATCATCCGGACGCTTGAGATCTCCTCCGTAAAGGGCGAAAAAGGGGATCAGGAATCTCTGCTCCCGAAACGGACGGGGAGTCCGCTCCCGCACTAGAAAGCCCCAAGCGCTGTCGCCGTCGCCGTAAGTAAAACCGAGAGAGTCGGGGAGGTAAGCGAACTTTTCGCAACTGACGTGCGCCAAGTCTCGCGTGACTTCGACGCTGTTCTGAATGTTCTTCCGCCTGAGTCGTCGATTGAAGCGCGAGATGCGCTGCGGATAATGCAGTTTGATGAAATGAGCCGGAGCATTCGCCAAGGTTTCTGTGGTGAGCACCGTCCGAGTGGAGGCGGTCGGAGCAACTTCGATCGGCTCGCTGCGTGGGAGGACATGGAGTTCATCTAGGTGGTCGATCTCGGGACTCGCCCAAGTCTCCGGGTGAATCAGGAACCGCACTCCATCTGGCCGAACGTAAAACTCCAGAAGGCTTCGCTTCGGATCGGCTTGGAAAATCGCGACTTGGGATTTCGGAACTGAGACGGCGACGAGTTCAAATGATGGCTGGCCGCTCCGAGGTTGATACTCGGGCGCAACCTCAGATTTGGCCGCAAACGGGCTGTAGGTCCGCGTTCCCTCATCGACATAGCGCTCCATGTACAGAAGCGCCGGATCTCCTTGGAAAACGTGATCGAGTTCCATGATGGCTTTTCCGATTCTGATTCATGAATTCTTCGCCGCTCGGCTTTTTCCCGCGCGGGTGCCACTGGCGGCGGCTTGGGCCGCCAGTGTGAATGAGGAACACTAGCGAGCGAAGCCTCTTGCCAGTGGCACCCGGCGAAACATAAGTCGTCTCCCCTGTGGTGAACCTAGACCGGGCCGTGCAGCGGTTGGCACGGCTATTTCTTGAGGAACGCAATGCCTTCGGGAGAGGTCGCCACTTTGATGGTCTTGATGACTTCATCCTTTTCCGTGTCAATGACTGACAGAGTGCTTACCCCCGTATTCGTGATGAGCAGCAACTTGCCGTCAGCGGCAAATGAGATTCCGTGAGTTCCAGCGTCTTTCGAGATCGCAATTGTCTTTACGACCTTGTTCGAGGCGAGGTCGATCTTTTGGACCGATCCCACACCGTCGTTTGCTACATACGCAAATCGCTGATCCGGTGTTACGGAAACTTGTA
>JAYTGQ010000454.1:0-1831 GCA_043733345.1 Schlesneria sp. | reverse complement strand
CCTGAGTGCGCGGCTTCATCTGGATTGGAAAGGCATTCTGATGATTGAGTGGCAGCGGCGATCCAGTCAGTTCAATCCCCGAGACCGTCGAAATGAATTGCCCGATCCCGAGCCGATCAATGTGCGGCTGATACGTGCTGACGCGGTTGTGTTCGGTACAGGGCGCGAACTCGATGTGCTCGCAAACCAGATTCAACACGCGGCCCAACTGACTCGACGTGTTGTCCCCCGATGGAGTGCTGTGGCTGTGAAAGTCGCTGCTGATCCAACCGGGCGTTTCAACCGAGCGGATCAGTTTGGCGGACAAGTCCGTCACCTCGCGATCATTCACGTTGACCTCGGTGAAGATTGCATCGAACTCGGCCCCGTGACTGATCGTGACGGCATACTTGCCTGCGGGGAGTTCCTTCTCGACGCGGCCGTCGGGTGAGTAGATCAGATTCCGCACGGCGAACTCCGCCGACTCGGGACCGAAGTCCAACTTGGCTCCCTCAGCCAGCGGCTTGAGCTCAATCTTGCAGGGGATCGGCTCGCCGAAAGCATCCGTGATCCGACCGTAGATGGTGCCGGTACGGATGTCGTAATCGAGCTTGATCGGCTTCCCGCCGGGCGTCACGGTGATCGGTTGGGGATCGCCGATCACGTTGCCGCAGTAAGTGACCAGTGCCAGATAATCGCCCGGTTCCAGCGGCAGCCGAACCTCAAAAGCATGTGAGGTTGCGCCTTTCAATCGAACACTGCCGAACGATGACTCGCCTCGCTTCAGTTCGAGAATGCAATCCTCCTCACCACTCACCAGCGACGAGATTTGGATCAACTGCATCGGTGTGTCGCTCCCTTTGGGGGGAGGTTGCGGTGAGAGCAATTCGCGGCCGAGAGCATGGACATGAAACACGGTTTGATCCACGTAGAGCCGCCGCAGTAATTGAAAGGATTGTCCCGGTTCCAACGTCACCTGCGTTTGATCCGCGTCAGCTTCGTACTTGATCGCGGTCACGCGCGTGTCGCTGTTGAATTGCATCTTGCGACCGACGGCATCCAGTCCGTAAGCCTGCCCCCAATACCGGTCATACAACCAGAAGCGATCCGTTGTCGCGTTGGGGGAGCGAACCATCTCCTCCTTCCCGCCATCGGCGCGGAAGTCATCTTCCAGCGGCACCGTCAGCGGTGTGCGGCTCCGGTTCACGAACGTCGAGGTCACCGTCACGAACGGTTCGTCTTTCTTCAAACTGTAGACGACCGTTACCTCCGGCAGTTGATCCGTACCGTCAGCCTTCACGACGACCGCCGCATCCACACCGCTGACACCCGTGCCTGTTGGCGCGACATCTTGACCATCCGCGCCACGGAATGAGCCGGCTCGATAGGCGAACTTCTTCTTGCCGGGATAGAACGCCGCCAATTGGTCGTTGTCGGCCACGGCCGAAGTCAGGTCGATGACCGCCCCCGCCACATCGCGCACCGTCATGTTGGCGTGGCGAGTGGCGAGTGGCTGCGCGATGACCAATTTCAAGTGGCGATTCTTCAACATGAAGTCGCCGTAGATTGCATCGGACTCCTTGCTCCCCTCAACGAGATCATTCCAGTTCGATGACGTTAGGACATGAGCCTCAACGTGCGAGTCCGAAACAAAGCCAATTGACACTCCACCGAACTGCATCGCCGAATTCGCGACGACGGCCAGACCGAGCAACAGCAACGTACCGACCACTGCGAGCGAGGACTTCATCGCGTTTACTCCACCAAGAGAGAACTCGGAGACCATGAAGAGGAACGTAAATAGTTGTGGCACGACGACTCATACAATGCTCGCCCAAACATCGCAAAGCGA
>JAYTGQ010000453.1:0-5386 GCA_043733345.1 Schlesneria sp. | reverse complement strand
CCCGCGTGTCGATGGCATGACCGGCTCAAACGTAGCTCGACGCGCGGGGCGTTGCCCACGCGGTTAAACGACTCAACGACCTCAATCATGGACTTGTGTTGCCGAAAACGGCCATTCATTTTGAGACCGGCCCCGCGGAAGCACGCTCGTCCCACAGCAGGCCGAGTGTGCCGAGGGCATAAAACGTGTATTCGACATCCGTGGCTTGGTCCCACGTCGCGGCTCGAAAGCCACCGAGCGGGTGTTCGAGGGAGAGGATGAATTGTTCGAGACGTTTCGTATCGACAGCCTCGCGCGCGTCGAGGTCGAGGCAGGTGAGATAGCCTGTGAACGTGGAGAGGGCGTCGGCGAACGGGATGCGGGTGTTGGCTTGGAATCCACCCTCGTCGCCGCGCACATCGTTCAAGTACGCCAACACGTCGTCGCGCAGATGCTTGCCGATCGTCGAGTGAATCGTCAGGACGGCGACTGCGGCGGCGGTCGGGTTCGTGCCGCTGCGCTTCATGGGAGCGATCTCGACAAACCCGCCATCGTCGCGCTGGCGGTCGCGCACGAAACGAACGAGCTGGTCGGGGTTGGGCAATGTCTGGCCAATCAACTCGTAGCAGAGGACCACGAGGAACGAGTGATACGTGCTGCCGAGCGATCCTTCGTGCGTCTTCGCGTAGCCACCGTCCGCCGTGCGGAAGCTCTCCAAAATCGCGGCGAGCTGCTCGGGCCAGTTGGCTTCCGCTTGCGCCAGCAAGTCGAGTCCCGCCGTCGCCTGCACCATCAGCGCCGAATAGAGCCAACTGACGACATCAATCACGCTGGTCTGCTGGTGGCGTGAGGCATCCAGAAACTGAGCGATTCGGCGAGCATCCTCGGGCGAGAAAGTCTTGAGCGCCGACATCGCTCGAATGGCGAACGCGGTGTAGTAGAGGTCCGACTCGCGTCCCTCGGGCGGCGCACCCGGTTCGTCCGAAGGCATGCCGCGACCGCCGAAGCCACCGTCTTCGTTCTGTTGCGTGAGGAGAAACTGATGATGCTTCGCACGACGCGCGGCATCCCAACGCGAGAGGCCCCTCGCGACACGATCATCCAACCGGAACAAGTAAGGATGAGCCATTAGCCGCGAATCGCCTTGTTCAACGTAGGGTAAGCGTCTCGCTTGCCCGTGGCTCCATTGGAAGGACGGGCACGTTTGAAGGACGGGCAAGCGAGACGCTTACCCTACGAGGTCGTGAGTCATCAGCCGCTCACGGGACTGCCGCTGTGCTGGCGGTGATCCGCGTTGCCGATGATTGGCAACAAACCTGACAGTGGCACGAAGGACGCGGGTGACGGCGTGACCGGCGTGTGAGCCAGCACGGTGTCGATCAGGAAGTAGAGGAGCTGTCGCAACGCCTCGGATTGAACGTCGTCGGCGAGAGCCTCGGCGCGGCTGCGACATTTCTCGACGAGAGCTTCCGCCCGCTCAAACACGCCGAGCTTTTGATAGAGCCGCCGCAACTTGTCGGAGCGAACGGCGGCGGTCAGAGACTCGGTGATCGTGTTCTCCAACTCTTCACGAACCGGTCCTTTAGCGAGGTCCAGTGCGAGCGCCAACAGCAATGTCGGCTTGGCCAGTTCGGCGTCGCGTCCGGCGACGAGCTTGTTCGGGGAGAATTCTTCCCAGTCCAAGAGGTCATTCAAAATCTGGAAGCCGACGCCGATGTGCCGACAGAACGCCGGAACCATCGCCTCGTAAGCCTCCATCGTGCCAGCCATCCGCAGGCCCGAGTACAACGCCGCTTCAAACGCGGGCGAGGTCTTCAGCGCGTAGAGCTTCATCGCGTCGAGCGCCGTCAGTTTGAGCGAGTCGGCACCCGTCCAACGCAGTTCGGCTCCTTGGCCTTCGCACAGTTTGAGATGTGCATTGGCGAGACGATCCAAAATATCCGCCGCCGCCTCGGCTCCCATCTCTTTGCGACCCTGACTGATGAGCCGGTAGCCCAGCCCGATCAGATAGTCACCCACATTGATCGCCGTGCCGACTCCATAGCGACGGTGCAGCGTCTCTTGTCCGTAGCGGTACGGGTCGTTGTCTTGAATGTCATCGTGGACAAGCGACGCCTTGTGAAAGGCTTCCATCGCCATCGCGGTGCGACGGACTTCGAGCGGGAACTTGGGCAGCGAATCGCCAGTGGAAGTACTCAAGCCCGCGCCGCCGGTCAGCGCGTCATAAGTGGCGAGCGTGATGAACGGACGCAATCGCTTGCCCCCTTTCACCAGCCAGTCCCGCGCGATCGACTCGGTCTCAGCCAGCAACGAGTCCGCTGCGGAACCGCCAACGCGCACGGGCGGCAACACTTCGTCGAATTGCTCTTCAAACATTTCGTTCGACGCGCGCATCAGCGGGACATAGCCCGAGGTGCGCTGTTCTTCGAGCGGCACGTACTTGTCGAGACAGTGCCAGACCCACGATTCATCGAGCTTCGTGTTCTTGCAGTCGCCCGAGTGAAGCGGCACCGCATAGGACGGCACGCCCGCAAGCAACACTTTGTCGATCGCCTTCTCCAACACGTTGAGGCACGCCACACCGAGAATGCCGTCCACATGTCCCGACACGATGATCTTGAGCACGATCGGCGAGCCTTCCGCCACGAGGACTTTGTAACCGAGTTGCTCGGCCTTCACTTTGTAGTCGGCGATCGAACACGCTCCGCACTTCTCGCAGTCGAGGCCAAATTCGTCGTAGTCGGCGGGGCAGCCATCGGCGTGCTTGAGGCAGTGCGGTAAGAGGAGCAAACGTCGCTCAAACGGGATCGCCAAGAATTGCTGCTTCCAGAAGGCGTTCCCGACGACGACCATCGCGAAGCCGAGATAGCACTCCGGCTGATTGATCTGATCGAGCATCTGTCGCGAGTGAGCCTCAAGCGCGGCCTTGTTGAACGGACGGCTCTTGTCGAGCGTCGTCGCGTAACGCTCGGACGCTTCGCGGATGTGTTCGCGCAGTTCGAGCGTGTCGGGGACCAGCTTCAGGTGCGAGGTGCTGCGACCGCGCCGCGGCTTGTCTTCCACAGGTGCCTGCTCTTCAGACGTGGCCGTCTCATCACCAGCCGACTCGGCGACAGCGTTCTCGACCGCAACCGATTCGTTCGGCTCAGTCATCAGGGCATCGTCAGAGGTGGCGCGGGGCATCGCGATCATGAATGGACCTTTCAGGGTTCCAAACCACGCCACTCAGGGCGGGCATCAAGCACTCGGAAAGCCGAGGAAGTCGGGAGGGGAACGGGCGGGATCGCCAAAAACGTAGGGTAAGCGTCTCGCTTGCCCATCAGTCCACAAGGCCACAACCATTGAAAAACGGGCAAGCGAGACGCTTACCCTACGTATTCGAGTCATCGCGCCGTGTTGCCACAGCCCGGGCCAAGGCGGAGGTCGCGAAGATTATTGGGTAAAGGCGTTCAAAATACCACAGCTTGGCAAAGTACAGCCCGAGGGGTGCGGGGTCACGAAACTTTCCGGATTCGACTCGGTCGAGCAACCACTCCAATCCGCGTGTACATGCTGCCGCCGCTGCTTTTATCGGCATCAACGCTTCCATCGCGAGAGCCGTCTCTTCAGTGGACGACGGTGTATCGACCGCTCCCCCCCAACCGCCATCTGAATTCTGAACGGAGACCAGCCACGCCACCGCTCGTTGAGCCTGCTCATCGCCCAATCGGTCCCAGTCTCGGTAAGCCGCCAGCCCCTTCGAGACTCCGTACACCGGGTTCTCATCGTCGGTCGCGAACTGGTTCCCAAACCAGAGCGGCAGCCACGTCCCGTCGGCCCGTTGTGTCCGTGCGAGGAACGCGAACCCGGTCGAGACCGCTCGCTCGACACGCCGCTTCAACGCGGAGACGCGAGCAATGTCTCGTTTAACCGCGTGGGCAACGCCCCGCGCGTCGAGCGGCGTGGAAAGCGGTTCCGCGTTCGACGCGCGGGGCGTTGCCCACGCGGTTAAACGAGGTGAGTCATCCTCACCCACCACCGTCAGCCACGCATGAAACGCTCTCAGCACATGAGCCGTCAGATCGGGAGTACTGCGATCAAACGGCAACGCTCCCCAACCACGGCAGAACGTCGGCCAGCCGCCGTCGCTGTTCTGCAAATCGAGCAACCACGTGATCGCCGCTTCCACCGCAGAGAACACGTTCGGATCATGAGGAGCCAGCTTGAGCAGCGCGAGGATCGCTCCCGGCGTGTCGTCGGCATCGGGAACTCCGCCCGAAAGATCGGTCCACGCCCAACCGCCCGGCGCGGCGTTCGTGTAGCGATGGACGATGCGAAGCTGCTGACCGAGCAACCACGCCGTGATCGCCTCGCCCTGAGCAACCGGCAGCGAGTCGCTCGCCAGCGCATTGACTGACAGCGTCGTGACCCAAGTGGCGAGATTCGTATCGATCGGCCAACTGCCATCGGGACGAACCGACTCGATCAAGAACTTCACTCCGGCACGAGCGACCGCGTGATCCGAACGTCCCATCGCCGCGAGACTCATCGTGACGAAGCTCGTTAAGGGAGTCGCTTCGAGAAACCCGCCGCTCTCGGGCTGAATGCTCTCCAACTTGCGCAGGGTCGGCGCGACGGAGACGCGACGCATCCACCTAAGCAGCGGGTTGCGCGACGGGGCGAGATGATGCCGCACCTGTCCGATGGCAATCAGCGCAGGGAGGGCATAGCTGACGACCGGCAACCGAATCCAACGATAGAACCAGTGCGGCAAGCACCCGAGTTCAAACGGGAGCGGCGTGATGTCGCGCCACGGGATGAGTCCCGCCAAAGCACAGTGCGTGAGGATCGGCACCGAGAACGTGTGGTCCTTGCCGTACCGTTTGCGGATGGCTTCAAACCCGCCGTGCTGATCGAAGTACGACTTGGCGTGCGCGGCCGCATCCGTCATCGAAGCATCCCGTGCGGTGTGTGAACTCACGGAAAAAGCCGCCGCGAGATGAAAGCTCGCGAAGGCCAGCGCCGTCGTCGAGATGTTGCTGTGGCTGAGAACCGTATCGCCCCAGCCACCGTCTGAGTTTTGATGCGCGACCAGCCAGCCAAGCCCTCTCCGAATGAGTGGCTCCAATTCCGCCGCTCGCTCCGGCTGCTGCCGCACAACCAGCATCAACGCGGTGACCGCTGTCGCTGTCGAGAGTGGCGACGATGACAACTCGCCGACCCACGTCCCGGCCGCCGCTCCCGCCGGAATCGCTTCGCTTAACAAGGCCTGCGCCGCCAGTTCGTATCCGCGACCGAGGCGGTCTTCACTCGACATGTTGCGGTGCCTGCTGGGGGAATTCGGGGTCAGGTGGTTCAAAGTTCATTTTTCGCGGCAGGAAAGCTCTCGATCATCGACGCCGTCAACCCCGCGAAAAATGAACTTTGA
>JAYTGQ010000452.1:0-1834 GCA_043733345.1 Schlesneria sp. | reverse complement strand
GAAAGAATAATGGCTTGGGCGAATCCGCCGCAAGCCATTATCTGCCACCAAGATGCCCAAGACAGGAATCGAACCTGCACGGTATTGCTACCACTAGGTCCTGAGCCTAGCGCGTCTGCCAGTTCCGCCACCTGGGCCAAAGCGGCCGAGAGAATAGTAGCTGAGGTGGGAAGCGGCAAGGGCGTGTGATGATTTTTGACGAGGCCATTCCGCATTCAACTGACCGGCGACCGACAACTATTTGACCGTGAGTTTTCGGACTTTGCTGTTGTTACTGTCACCGATGTAGATGTTGCCGTCGGCATCGACGAAGACGCCGTGCGGGCGATTGAGGCGGCATTTTGAGGGATCGCCGTCCGGGCCGTCTCCCGCTTTGCCGTCGCCGATCAGGGACTCGATCACGCCGGTCTGCTTGTGAATGATGCGGATCGTGTGGTTCTCGGTGTCGCACAGCAAAATATTTCCCGCGTGATCGACCGTCGCCCCTTTCGGGCCGGCGAGTTGCGCTTGGCGAGCGTCGCCGCCATCACCGCCGAAGCCTGACTTGCCGGTCCCCGCGATGTGGTGGAGCGTCATTGTTTTGAGGTCGGCTCGATAAACGGCGTTCCCTTCGCGCAGAACAATGATCACGTTGCCATCCGTTTCCACGGCGAGCGTCCGTGGTCCATTCAGTGGCGTTCCCACGAGTGGCGATCCGTCGGGAGTCGCCTGTTTGTCGCCGGTGCCCGCGAATGTGGAGACGATGCCGGTGTCGAGATTCACGCGGCGAACGCGCTGGTTCTGGATGTCGCAAATCAGTAGGCCATTCGAGTTGTCGAGTACGACCGAGATGGGATGGTTAAACAAGGCGACGTTCGCGGGGCCGTCGTCGCCGGAGTATCCCGCCTTGCCGGTTCCAGCAACGCTGGTCATCACGCCGGTCTTCGCATCCACGCGACGCACGGCCTGCGCGAGCATGTCGGAGATGTAGTAGTTCCCCGCCGCATCGAACCGCAGTTCGTGAGGTTGATTCATGACCGCCTTCGTCGCCGGGCCACCGTCGCCCGCGTAGCCTGCCTTGCGACCCGTTCCGGCGACCGTCGTCAGCGCGTTCGTTTTGAGATCGAGTCGGCGGATGACGTGGTTCGAGAACTCGCAGTAGTACAGTGCGCCGTCAAGCCCAATTTCCAGACCGAACGGTTGACCGACGCCAGCTTGAAGCGCGGGGCCACCGTCGCCAGAGAACTCATCCTTGCCGGTCCCTGCGATGGTGGTGATCTCGCCCGACATCGCGAGGTTGCCCGTGAGTACGTTCAGGATTACGAGGACGAGACCGCGTGATACGAGACGGAGCATTTCCGGAGTTCCTTTGATGGGATAGTCGTGACGTGAATGGAGATGCCTCACGCGGCCCAAGCTGCGCGATTGGCGAGCCGCATGCCCAATGGCACTTACTTTAGACCATCAGCCGGAATGCGCTAGCGTCCGGTTTTCAAATTCATCGAGAACCGGATGCTAGTGCCACCACTCGGAAACAGTGTTTCATCAGGCGGCGAGTTTCGTTGGGTTGTTTGTTTTGCGTGGCTTGCTGCGTCGGTGGGGTGGGGTGAAGTGGGAGCGGGGTTTCTTTTGGAGGGGTTTGCCGGTGTGGGTCCAGTGGAATGGGTGGGCCATCGTGGTGTTGTCGTAGGTGATGAACTGGCGGAGTTGGGATTCCAGTTCGGCCACCGATTTGAAGTTGCCGCCGCGCAGGCACTTTCGTGGCAGGATGCCGAAGAAGATTTCGATCTGGTTCAGCCACGAGCTGTGTTTGGGCAGGTAGACGAAGCGGATGCGATGGCTGATGTCGGACAGG
>JAYTGQ010000451.1:0-13855 GCA_043733345.1 Schlesneria sp. | reverse complement strand
ACCGCTTCTTGAGCCAAACCCAACGACGGGCTAAGCCACAGCGCACTGACCAACAGAGCCGCACCGGCCCGCACCATTCTTCGACTGAGGAGCATCATCATCGCAAGCGGTTCCTTCGACGGAAGAGATCAAAACAGCAGGTCCAAACCGGGACGAGATACTGATGCAACGCCGGCGGTTTTGCGAGTCTGCCTGACGAGAACGCAGGGCCAATGCCTTTTTCAAATCGGGCCAGATGTCGGGTGGGTCGAGTCTTCGAGGCCCACCGTCAGTCGTTTGGTAGTTGGTGGGCTTCGAAGACTCGACCCACCCGACATTGAAAAAGGCGATGGCCCTCACGAGAACGACGCCGGCGGGGCCAACCCCGCACACCCACCCGCAGCGTGAGCGACGACGGAGCTCAAAGACGCTCACGACCAATCGAAACAATCACCTTCGCTCACGCCTTTTTTGAAGTCGCGCATTTTGAGCGTTTCGGGATATTGAAGAATGGACACCTTCGTTTGCGAAAGAGTCCAGTTTTGGAATTGTCTTCAAAGTCGCCATCATCGCTCCGCGTGATGAGCCTTGTGAGATCAGGTGCCTCATTGCGAAAGGCTCATGACGCGGAGCGATGATGGCGACTTTGAAGGCGGACGGACGAGGCGTCCATCCTACGCCATCACTTCTGCGTCAGTTCCTTGTAGACGTGTTCGATGTTTTCAACATTCATCTTCACATCGGCGCCGGTCCACTCCTTGTACCAGGGCAGGTCGAGCGACTGCTTGATCTCGTCGAGCGACTTCTTGGCGTTGATGGCCTCCTGAATCGCCTGACGCAGTTCGACGAAGTAGCGGCGCTGCATCGGGACGAGCGTGGCGTCGGACATCTCGCCGTGGCCGGGGCAGATGCGCTTGATCGGGAACTTGGCCATCTCGGTCAGCACGGCGATCCAACTGCTGGTGCTGCTTTCGCCCGTGTAGTTGAAGGCTCCGTTCACGCAACTGTCTCCCGTGAACAGGATGCCGTGTTTGGGAAGCCACGCGACCGCGTCGCCCGGTGTGTGGCCGTGGCCGATGTGAATCAGTTCGACCCGCTGGGTCGAGTCCTCGATGACCATCTTCTTGGGGAAGTAGAGCGACGGGATGCCGTACTTGAGCTTGCCGTACTCGGCGGGCTTCTCCTGCTTCTGTTTGTCGAACGACGCGATCCCCTTGTTGACGAACTGGTCGCGGCTTTGTTCCGACGCGATCGCGCTGGCCCCTTCGGCGATCAGGACCGGATTGCCGTCGGCGTGATCGCCGTGCCAGTGCGTGTCGAACACGTACTTGATCGGCTTATCGGTCGTCTTGCGGATTTCTTTGATCAGTGTCTCGGCCTGATTCGGAAAGCTGGCCTCAATGACGAGTACAAAGTCCTCGAACACGATCCAGCCCTGATTGCAGCCGATAAATTTCGGTTGGGTCTCCACCTTGCGGAAGAAGACGCCGGGAGCGATCTCGGTGATGACGGTCTCGTCTGGCTTGAACAGGCCGAGGGCGAGGCCGCTGACGCCGGCCATGATGGCGAGGGTGAGCAGTGCGGTGACGAAACGGCGGCGTTGGAGGAAGAGCGGCATGGAGGTCTCCACGAATGGGGATTTTGGAGGATGGGCACTCTTGATGTGCCGGAAAAAGTGAGCCGGGCGGCGTAAGCTCCCGGACTCTTCGCGTTGAATGAAAGAGTCCGGGGGCTTACGCCCAATGGCACTCACTTTGTGATTCTGTGAGCCGCCGGTTCTTTTCCAACTTAGAAACCGGCGGCTAGCGCCGTGCCGCTCAGGATATTTTCCCAAAGTGAGTGCCATTGGGCTGACGCCGCCCGGCTCACCTGATTCGATCCTTTTGTCAGGCGTGTCACATTTGCCCGTCGAAACGAAAGGAGGACGGGCATGAGTGCCCGTCCTCCGAGTGATGTCTCGCGGTTTAGTACTCGCGCTTCTTGTTGATGCCGGGGGCCGGAACGGGGTATTTGCCGTCGGCGTCGGCGGGCAGCGGCGAGGGGCCGTCGAGGACGAGTTGATCGACGTTCGGGGCGAACTCGTGGTCGCTGTTGAGGATCTCGTCGTAGGTGATGACGCGGCCGGTGTGACAGGCCATGCGGCCCATCGACGTGACGAGGCTGGCCTCGGCACCGCGCTTGGCTTCGTTGTAGGGCTTGTCTTGGCGGATCGCGTTCATCAAGTGATCCCATTCGCCCTGATACGGGTTCACCTTGTCTTCGCCCTTCCAGACGGCTTCGCTATCGACCATCTTGTGTCCTTTGAAGATGGTGGCTCCCGATGGCCAGTGGCCCGACTTCGAGATGATCGCTGAACCCTTGCTGCCGTGCGCGTAGCTGGCGAACTCGGTCGCGGCCCCTTCCATGCAGCGGCCTTCCATGATGAGCTTCGTGCCGTCGGCGAAGGTGTACTCCGTCGTGTAGCTGTCGAAGTTCTGATCGATGTAGTCGCCGCGATAGTGTCGTCCGCCGTAGCCCTTCGCCTCGACGGGCCAGGCGTTCTTCATCCAGCAGCACTCGTCAATGTTGTGGATCAAGAAGTCGCTGAACGCCCCGCCACTCAGCCACAGGAACGAGTGGAACCGGCTGATCTGGTACATCAACTCGTTCATGTTGTCGGGCTTCTTCTTGGAGAAGGCTGAAGCGGTCGGACCGGCACAGCGATAGGCTCGCAGCGTGATGATGTCGCCGAGTTGTCCGTCCTGAATGCGCTGCCAAAGTTCGCCGCGCGCTTCGCAGTGGCGGCACATCAACCCGACGCCGACCTTCAGCCCCTTCTTCATCGATTCTTCGTAGAGGGCCAGCATCTTGCGAGTACTCGGTCCATCCACAGTGGTCGGCTTTTCCATGAAGACGTTCAGTCCCTTGGAGATCGCGTAGCCAAAATGCACCCAGCGGAAGGCGACGGGCGTGGTGAGGATCACCACGTCGCCGGGCTTCAGGCAGTCCATCGCGTTCTTGTAGCCATCGAAGCCGACGAACTGGCGGTCTTGAGGAACATCGACCTTCTCCTTGAACTGGTCGCTCAGCGTCTGGTGGCACAGCTTGAGTTTCTCGAGGAAGACATCGGCCATCGCCGCCAACTTGACCGGCCCGAGCTTCGTCTGAAGGGCATTCTGAGCCGCTCCCATTCCACGACCGCCTGCGCCGACCAGTGCCAGTTGCACGGTGTTCGTTTCGCCCGCATAGACATACTGCGGCAGGGCGATCCCTGCCAAAGCCGACGCCGCGACGATCTGGCCGGATGTCTTGAGCAGCTCACGGCGAGTTACACCGACGTTGTTCGAGCAATCAGTCTTGGTGCTGGTCTGGTCCACGGTGATGTCTCCTGAGTTGATGAAGGGCCGTCGGGAACGTTGTGTCTCAATCTTCAAATCGCCTCGACCCGCGACGACGAAACCTCGGATCGGAAATGGCGACGACGTTGTACCGCCCGCTACTGCCTCACGCGAGCGAACCGTTGGACCAAGTCACAGCCTCGTCCGCATTGCGTACAGTGCCGACTTTTACGGAACAACGTGTCCAGCCACTAGCCCGACGCGCAAGCGAGGGCTTCGCGTGACATCCAAGCGAAGCCCTCGCTTGCGCGTCGGGCTAGTCCGGCATGGTGCGCAAGCCGGCCTCGTCAGGTTCGTTGACGCTCGCGCTGTGAGTCATCTCATTTTAGGAACGGCTCCAACTTGCGAACGACATCGGGTGAACCGATCGCCGCTTTGCCGAAGCCGCTCACGGCACCGAGGGCCACCGCCTGCTGGTCATACTTCGGAAAGTTCGTCACCAACATGACCGGCTGCGTCGCGAGAGCGTCCTCCGCCTTGAGTGCCCTCACAAAGTCCAATCCCTTATCGCCATCGGCGTCGAACTGGCGGTTGACCAATACCAAATCAAATGGCTGCTTTCTCAAGAGGTCGAAGGCTTTGACCGCCGTCGCTGCGGCAGTCACCTCCACCTCGAACTGACTACTCAAAAAGCGGCTGATCGCGCCGTGATCGAACCCGCATTGACCGACGCTGAGAACCTGTTTCATGGGATCGCTTTCTTTGACGTGATTAAAACGTCACGCGGGGAAAAATGAGGCATTTGCTTCGTTTCACCGCGTGGGCAACGCCCCGTGCGTCGAGCGATGTTTGAGCCTGTTTTCCCATCGCCGCGCGGGGCGTTGCCCACGCGGTGAAACGACTCGCTCATTGGACGCGATTGCGGTCACGCCGACAGTCTGGCGGATGGCGACGTGGTGCGCAAGTGATCTCGATTGTCTCGCTGTGAAAAAGGCTCGCTGGACAGCGTCTGGTCTTCACGTAAAATGCCGCCCCGCTCTCCCTCCCTGCTCGCTTGGCCGGGATTTTTCGAGTGGATACCGCACAGTCGCTGCACCTTGTGCAACAGGATCGCTGCTTGCGACCGGACTGATTCGCGGCCCTCGACTTCCGATGACACCGCCCCCGGCTTGCGTTCGCGCGGTTCTCCGTTCAGGATGCCCGGCCCGAACGATTGGAGAGACAGCATGGCCAGCAACAAAGACCTGTTTGACGATTCCGCGATGACTTTTGGCGAGCACCTCGAAGTGCTCCGCTTTCACCTCATTCGAGCCATGCTGGGACTCGCAGTCTGCGTGTTTCTGGCACTGATCTTTGGCGAAGACCTCGTGCGGTTGATCCGTCATCCGGTGGATGCGGCCTTGCGGCGAGCAACCAAAGTCACGGAGGTTCAGGACGACGTGAAGGACTTCGATTTCTGGAAGTCCGTCAGTGGCACGTTCTACAACATGACGTTCGCCCCTAAGGCCGCCACGGAGGCGGAGATTGAGAAGGTGCGTCCCCAATTAAAGGAATCGCGGCGAGCGATCACCCTCGAACTGTCGGCTCACGAACTGGCCTCACAGCTCCACGAAGCGGCTCCTCAACTCTATCCGGCCGCGCCGGAAGAACTGCGGGAGAAGACGCTCACCTTGCAAGCCAAGTCCTCCACGTTTGCACAGTTCTGGAACGGCCTCGAAAAGATTGAACGTCCCGTGACGCTGAACGTGCAGGAAGCCTTCGTCACCTATATGAAAGTCTCGTTTATCGCGGGCTTGGTTGTGGCCAGTCCGTGGGTCTTCTTCCAACTGTGGCTATTCGTGGCGGCGGGGCTGTATCCGCACGAACGCAAATACATCTACACGTATTTGCCCATGTCGATCGTGCTGTTTCTGGGCGGGATTGGCTTCTGTTTTTATAGCGTCCTCCCCACAGTGCTCGACTTCCTCTTGGGCTACAACGTGCGCATGGGACTGACCGCGCAGATCCGAATCTCGGAGTGGATTAGCTTCGCGGTGATGCTGCCGCTGATGTTCGGCGTCAGTTTTCAGTTGCCGCTGGCGATGCTGTTTCTGTCGCGGATCAACGTCTTCAAAACCGAACAATACATCGCACAGTGGAAGCTGGCCGTGCTGGCGATCGCCGTCATCTCAATGGTTTTGACGCCGACTCCCGACCCCATGACCATGCTGCTGATGATGGCCCCGCTACTGGTGCTGTACGGATTGGGCATCGTCCTCTGCCACTGGACCGCTGCGAAGACAACTGTCGCCGCCGCGACGTGATGTTTATGCTCCGCGCGGCCGAAACCGACACATTTTCGACCGCAGGACACTAACCCGAAGCGTAAGCGAGGATACGAGTTGCGTCCTCGTTTACACTTCGGGTTAGTGTCAATTTCGGCCGCGCGGAGTTTAGTTTCACTCCGACGCTTCTGGCTTTGGCGACGCCGCGCTGCCGGATGTCGTCGGTTCCTCGGGCGGTACGAGGAACGAGTGGACGACCAGCATGATCGCGCCCACCACCAAGTACATGTCGGCGAAGTTGAACGTCGCCCAGTGGAAGTTGCCGAAGAACCAGAAGTCGAGAAAGTCTCGCACGGCGCAGATCGCCTGTCCTTGAGCATCCTTGAGACCGTGCAACCCGAGGCGGTCAAACAAGTTTCCCAGCGTTCCCGCCAACAGCAAACCGGTCGCGATTGTCAGCCACCATGAAGCCGTCGCCTGTCCGTTGCGAACGAAGTAGCCGATCACGCCAACCGCCACCACACTCAGCGACGCGAAGAACCACGTTTGCCCTTGGCCCATGCCCCACAAGGCACCGAAGTTTAGCGTCGTCTCCAGTTGGAACTGAACGGCGACTCCCAGCACCTGCCCCTTCCAAACGGGATGAACACCTGGACCTAGCAAAACTCCGGGGCAACCGAGAGCGGCGAAGACTTGATGCTTCGACCACAGATCCCAACCCAAACCTGCTGTGCCCATTGCGAGCAAGATCAAGGTGCGAGCCAGCGACGAACCGGCGGAAACCGGCAACTCCGTTCTGCACGCGGGAGTTGCAGCGACGGGAGACGATGGACTCATGGGCGGGATGTCGCCGTCAGTCGGCTCTAGCATTCGCTCGCTTCACGTTTCTGTTCGCATTCGACGCAGTTCTTCGTGTACGGGATCGCCCGCAACCGCAGCTTGGGGATCACGGACCTCGCCAGTGATCGACCTTCCGTCTGACAGCCTTGGCAGATACCGAAGGACTCGTCGTCGATTCGCTCCAGCGCCGCGTCAATTTCCTTCAAGAACTCCTCCTCGTTTTCTACCTGACGCAGCGCGAAGTCGATTTCGTAAGTTTCCGTTCCCAACTCGGCCAAGTGCGTCGGCGATTTGGACTCGGACTCACCATCGTTTCGGTCTAAAGCCTCTTGTGTCATCTGCTTAACGTCGCCTCGAACCCGTGCCCGAAGAACGAGCAGGAGGCGCTTAAATTCATCAATGTCCGCTTTTTTAAGCATCGGCAGGCACCTTGGCAGACGAGTGTGACGCTGGTTTGCAGCTCAGGAAGGTTGGAAAGAGCCGCAGATTATTGGTTTGCGTTCCCTCCGTGGTCAAGCCAAGCTTGTCTCTCTGAGTCCTCATCGCCTGAAAACATCTCGCCTCGGCAGTTTGCGATGAATTTTCCGCCTGCACCAAAGTGGAAATCGAAACCCAGCCGCTCCAGTCGAGTTCTGTTTGGCTGCTTAGGCGGCCCCGGCGAAATATCGTAACTCGCGCGTCAAAGCCTGACGCGCAAGCGAAGTCTTTCTTCGCTTGCGCGTCTTCGATGGGTAAATCAATTGCTAGGTGTTGCCTTACAGTAAAATCATTCACTCCAATACCTTAAGGAACATCGTGTCCGAATTCTCAATCCCCGTGGCGGGAGTCAAAGCTCCCGAGTTTGATCTCCCCGCGTTCCCCGATGGCCGACACAAACTCAGCCAGTATAAAGGGAAGCAGAACGTCGTCCTTTATTTTTACCCGCGAGACGAGACGCCGGGGTGTACGACCGAAGCATGCGAGTTCCGGGACTTGATCGGCGAATTTCAGTCAGCCGAAACCGTTGTACTGGGAGTCAGCACTGATTCCGTCCAGTCTCATCAGAAGTTCTCCCAGAAATTCTCGCTACCGTTCCCGTTGCTGGCGGACGAAAACCATGAATTGACAGAGAGATATGGAGTGTGGGTCGAGAAGAAACTGTACGGCAAGACTTCGATGGGGATCCAGCGGTCCACGTTCCTGATCGACAAATCGGGAATCATTGCGGCCGTCTGGCCCAAGGTAAAAGTCACTGGCCATGTAGCCGAAGTCGCCGCGAAGCTGGCGGAACTGGGATAGTATGCCAACCTGAAGTGGGGCCGTCTCACGAACTTTTGCGAGCAACTATGCAGCGTGGCGTGACAGTTCGTGTATCGCCGGAACGAACGCTGAACTGCGACCGGTCCAATCGTGAGCGGCCAGACTCTGCAAGACGGCGTCGGCGACAATCATCGCCTGAAGTGCCTGCTCGCCATCGACGTGCGGTGAACTGCCGTGGCCCACGCATTTGACGAACTCAATCAGTTCTTGGGTCAGGGCGTCGGGGCCGGAGACGTTGATTGGCGGAGTCTCCACCGTGACGAAACGGCCGAAGACATCTTTTTTAAGCTGCTCGATATCGGCTGCCGGTTGGCGGGCCAAGTCGAGGGGAGCTGGTCCAAACCGCAACGCGTCGGACGGAGCGAACCGCTTTACTTCGCGCGTGTGCATGTCACAGGTCACGCAACCATTTCCCGACCAAGCTTGAAGAGACCTGACTGCGACCGGACTGATGCGGCTGGCGGTTAAGTCCGCGACGCAACCGTTTTCAAACCGGAGCCTCGCCTGCGCGACATCTTCATGTCCTCCCATGACTGTTGTGCCAAATGCCTCGACGCTGCGCAGCGGGCTGCGGACGAGAGACAGCACGAGGTCGATGTCATGGATCATGAGGTCGTGAACGACGCCGATGTCGGTCGATCGGAACGTGTAGCCGCTGGTTCGTTCGGCGCGGATGTATTTCGGTTCGACGATCAACAGGCTGGCAGCTTGGAAGGCCGGATTGAATCGTTCGATGTGCCCGACTTGAAGCAGCGTCCCTTGCTGCGACGCCAGCGCGACGAGTTCGCGCGCGTGAGTGACATTGGCGGCGAGAGGCTTCTCAACCAGGACGGGGATTCCCGCTTCCAGAAACGCTCCTGTCACTGCGCGATGTGCGACCGTGGGAACAACGACGGAGACCGCATCAACCACGTCGCGGCTCACCAGTTCGTGGTAATCGGCGACCCAGCGCGTTTGGCATTGGGTCGCGATCTCCTGACCTTGCTCGGCACGACTGTCGGCGACTGCCACCAGCTCGACCTCGGGAAACTCATTGAGAATCCGCGCATGATGTCGCCCGAGAGCGCCGACACCGACAACCGCCAATCGCAACCGAGGCATGGTGAGAGTCTTGAATAGAGAGGGGCAAGGGGCAGAAGAATGGAAGCGGGGCATCGCCGTGTGACAGCGGTTTTCAGGCTCTCCGCCACTCCTGTTGGACAACATCCGCGAGCGGCAAGGCGCTAGCCGCCGGTCTGCCGGAAATCACCGGCGGCTAGCGCCTTGCCGCTCACGTCGTACAGCTTTCAACAGGAATGGCGGAGAGCCGGTTTTTGGAAAACGGATACTTGACTCCTGACTCCTGTTTCCTGCTGTTCGACTTACGCGGCACGACGTTCGGATTCGGCCGCGGGCTGATTGCGGTATGCCTCGCGGCCGCGACCGTTCTTGCCCTTCTGAGTCCACTCGCAGAAGTTCAGCAGCGTCATCAGTTCGAGCGGCAGCACGCCTTCCGTCTTCTCAATCAGCAGTGAACGAACTTCTTCGAGTTTCTTGTGTTCGCGATACATCAGCTTGAAGGCTTGGCGGACGAGAGTGATCGCTGAATCCGAGATTCCGCGTCGCCGCATCCCGACCACGTTGATCGTGGCGATCTCGGGATCATCGGCGCTGATCGACATCATGTACGGCGGCACGTCCTGCACAACGCGACACATCCCGCCCACGAAGGAACCGGTGCCCAGCGTGCAGAAGTGGCTGATGGCCGAATTGCCCGAGACGATGGCGTAGTCGTGAACGTGAACGTGTCCTGCCAGCAGCACGCCGTTCGTCAGGATCGTGTTATTGAAGACATGGCAGTTGTGAGCGACGTGGGCGTTGGACATCAGGAAGTTGCGGTTACCGATTCGCGTGATGCCGTCTTCCTTGTCGGCACCGCGATTCACGGTGACGCCCTCGCGGAAGAGGTTGTCGTCGCCGATCTCCACTTTCGTCGGGCCGCCCGCGTAGCAAAAGTCCTGCGGCTCTCCCCCGATGACTGCGCACGGGAAGAACCGGTTTCGTTCGCCAATCGTCGTGTGTCCGGTGAGGGTCACGTTGTTGTCGAGCTTGCAGCCGCTGCCGAGAACCACGTTCGGCCCAATGACGCTGAACGGGCCGATATCGATGTCGTCACCCAATTGAGCTTGCGGGTCGATGTGAGCGAGGGGTGAGATGCGATTGGCCATGAGTATGTCCTTTCGAAAGTCTTGTTCTTCAAGGATGACGTGACCGACAGAAGTGGTGAGCCGGGTGGCGTCAGCCCAATGGCACTCACTTTGGTCCGTAGCTGAACTCGCAAGAGTTCAGTGGATTGATGAAACCTGCTGAATTCTTGCGAATTCAGCTACGTCGCACGGAACGTCCATTGGAAGTCTGCTCAAAGTGAGTGCCATTGGGCGTCAGCCCCTGGACTCTTGCGCTCTCAGTTAGGAATCCGGGGGCTGACGCCACCCGGCTCACCTGATTCACTCTTGTGTCGGTCACCTCTAGGATATTTTTTGGAGTACGGCGCGAGGACCAATTCAGGCCGCGCGTAAGAGCGGAAGCGCGTGCGTCGCAGACGCCAGCACCTGACGGCAGATCGCGTGATTCTGATTGTGACCCGAGCGGTAAGCGCGGAAGTGACCGTGGATGTCGCAGCCGAGCAACGCGAAGTCGCCGATGCAGTCGAGTACTTTGTGACGCACGCACTCGTCGGTCGCTCGCAGTTCGTTGCCGATCACGCCGTCGGGACCGAAGACCAGCAGGTCTTTCTCGGTAACGCGGCTGCCGTAACCTTGAGCCTTCAATGCCGCGACCTCGGCTTCGAGGACAAACGTGCGCGCGAAAGCCAAGTTGGCGACGAAGGCTTCGGGCGAGAACTCGAACGTCAACAGTTGCGGCTTGATCGGCGAACGCGGGCCGTAATCGAGTTCGTAGCTGATGACGAGCGTGCGACGGAAGACGGGACCGGCCGTGATCTCGGACTGATTCCCTTCGGTGGCGGTGCGCGAAGGTTGTCTCACGACGAGGACTTCGCGCCGCGCGGATTGCTCGACGATGCCCGCCTCCAGCAAGACGTGGACGAAGTCGAGACTCGATCCATCCGCACCGGGAGCTTCGCTGGCGTTGAGTTGCACGAGACAATTGTCGATCTGCAATCCGGCCAGTGCGGCCATGACGTGTTCGATCAGTTCGACTGTCGCGGTGCCGTTCGAGATCGCCGTGCGGCGTTGTCGCGGGACGACGTGTGCGAGTGTGGCGGGAATCGGCTTGGTTCCCGGCAGATCGACGCGCTGGAAGCGGATGCCCGTGCCTTCGTCGGCAGGAAGAAAGCGCAGCGCGACATCGGCTCCCGTCAAGAAGCCAAAGCCGTGGTATTCGGCCGGACGCGCGATAGTGCGTTGAAGTCGCGTGTGCAAAGGCCCCTCCCTCAATCGATCGCTGCGTGAGACGAGCAGCATGAACTCGCTGACCCATCAAAGCCTGACGCGCAAGCGAAGTCGAAGCCTGATGCGCAAGCGAAGGACGCTCGGTGTCTGATTCTTCGCTTGCGCGTCAGGCTCCGATTGTCGGCAAGACAACTCCTACCGTTCGCTTCAGCGCGAGCGGCGGTGCGAAGATGCAGCCGACCCCGGCAATGATCACCGGGGTCGGCTGACAATGATCCCACTGACGAGCGAGGCTCAGTTCGGCGAAGTGCCGGGCTTCTTCGTCGTGCGAGGAGCAGCAGCCGGAGCAGCCGAGGCCGCTGGCGTGAACTTGCGGTTCAGGTAATCGAGCACCGAGACGGTGATGTCGTCTTCGGGCTTGTGGTAGACGACCTGACGATTCATTCCTTGGAGCAGGTTCTGAGGATTCTCGGTGTCCAGCTCTTCGCGGTTGAAGCGAATGACGAGCGTGTACTTGTAGAAGTCGGCGTACCGCTTCACGGCATCCGAGGTCTCGTTGTAGACCTGCAAGTAAATCTGCGATTCCTTCTTGAGGAAGTCGCGCGACGCACTGCGGCGGAAGGTCTCGAACGCGGCGGCCTTGGCCACGATGATTTGCTCGGCCTTCGTGAACTCAGGACCACCTTCCGCGAGGCCCTTCATCGTCTTCTGCATCTCGCCCAACTCGATCTGCATGTTCTTGGCTTTTTCTTCGCTTTCGCTGATCTCGGTCTTCAACTCTTCACGCAGGCTCTCAAACTTCTTGTAGTTCTTGAAGACGTGAGCCATGTCGATCAGTCCCACTTTGTGCGGTGCGTTGTTGGACGCAGCAGCAGCAGCCGGGGCGGCTTCCTTGTTTTGGCTCCAAGCATTGCCACTCAGAGTCAGAACGCCTGCAAGCAGGGCGAGGGCGAATGCCCCAAAAATGGTTCTCTTCACGGCGAATGCACTCCTTTGCGTGGCCGAAGGGATGGAATCATGCTCAACGAGCAACGTGTCCGTTCGCGTCGAGTCCATCCAAGACTCGACAATCACAGACGCCCGCCGACGTTCGACAGTTTCAGCGGGGCGGCGGCATTTTGCACACGCCCGATTTCTCGTCAAGACGAAGGTGGCCAATGTTTTTGGAACGACTCACGAAATCGAAAACAAACCCACCATGACCGGCGGCTTTCGCGGGAGAAACGCGTCTGATTGCCGCTTCGCAATCTTCTGAGCGGGGCGGCGTCAGCCCCCCGGTTCTTGGTTTGGGCGTCAGCCCTTCTTCACTCAACACAGAACCGGGGGGCTGACGCCGCCCCGCTCAGATGAACGGAAGGGGGCTGACGCCCAAGAGTCGCCTCAACAACAGCCGGTCGGGCCGCAGCAGTTCGATTCCGTGGCGAGTGGCAGCATCGTCAATGAATCCACACGAGGCGCGGCCTCATTCTTCGATGCAGAGTCACAGCATGAAGTCCCTTCGCAACCAGAGCTGGCCTCGCTGACGAAGAGCATCTGGCCCGCATACGGTTCGCGCCGCAGTATGTCGGCCACTTGCTGGCAGACCGCGATGCGCTGGCCGCGCGAGAAGGATTGGCCGTCGTCGTTCTGCACCGATTTCCAAGGCCCTCGGTACACCACGTCCGTCGCGTTCGAGCCGTCCCAGTCGGCGCAGCAGTTCGGCGGCAGCTTATGAGCGCGCACGGTGAGACTCCGAAACGCGATCCCTTCCACGACCTGCCACGGCTCGGGCTGGCGTTCGAGGATCTCCAGGCCACTGAATCCAGCGTCTTCAAATGCGGTGAGGAATCGGTCCTCGCGAAACGCACCGCTCAAGCAGCCGCTCCACAGCGTCGAGTCATTTTGAAGTGCGGCCGGGATATCGGCGTTCGACACGATGTCGCTGATGACCGCGCGGCCACCGACTTTCAACACGCGATGAATTTCGCCGAACAGATGCCGTCGGTCCTCGGAACGCACGAGATTCAAAACACAGTTCGAGACCACGACATCGATCGACTCATCCGCCACGAGCGGCGCGGTTCGTCGCAACTCATCCGCTCGCTCGTGAGCACGCAGCCACGCGGAACTCGATCCAACCGGCTCCGCGTTCAACGTCACTTCGAGCTGCTCCAAGTCGAGCTTTAAGTCTTGAATCTGACCCTTGCGAAAGCTCACGTTGTCGAAGCCGATGTGCCGTGCGACCTCGGGCCGCGACCGTCGAGCCAGCGCGAGCATGTCCTCGTTGCAGTCGATGCCGATCACGCGCCCCGTCGCTCCCACGACTTGCGCGGCAATAAAGCAAATCTTCCCGCCGCCCGAACCGAGATCGAGAACCGTGTCGCCCGGTCGCACGTACTTCGACGGATCGCCACAGCCGTAGTCCCGCTCGATCACCTCGCGCGGGATCGCGTCGAGAAATCGAGGGTCGTAAGAAACCGGGCAGCAGAGCGCGGCCTCCTGAGTCTTCGACGCCTCCGAGTATCGATCGCGCACGGCCGCAGAGACATTCAACGTCACAAGGTCAGTCACAGTGAGTTCCCTGAAAGTTCGTTCGATCGCAGGCTATACCTTGCGCGGCCGAGGCTGACACTAACCCGAAGCGTAAGCGAGGAACGCAACACACCTCCTCGTTTACACTTCGGATTATACCTCACGCGGCCATGAGTGAGACGTTTTCAAACCGCTGAAAGTTGAGGGTCATCAGTGAGTCGAGATCGGCGGCGTGTGGTGTCGGGATGACGGA
>JAYTGQ010000450.1:0-5392 GCA_043733345.1 Schlesneria sp. | reverse complement strand
CTGACCGGCTGGGTGTTTGCTCACCGGCGGACGGTGACGCGGATGATCCTGGTGGCGGGTGATGCCGCCGAGAAACATTTCTCGTCGTATCACCGGGTATTCAGCGCGGCGCGGTGGTCGCTGGATGCGGTGGGGTGGGCGGTGTTCGGGTGCATGCCGCCGTTCCTGGGGGATGTGATCCTGTGGGCGCGGGATGACACGCTGGCTCGCCAGCGGGGGCGGAAGATGTTTGGCACGGGGTGTACCACGATCCGCTGCTCTCCAGCCGCAGCAAGGCGGTGATGAATGGGGGCCACAGTGGGGTGGTGCTGGGCGTGCTCGTCGAGCTGCCGTTCCGGCGCGGCCAGGTGTCTTGCCTGCCGATCCTGTTCCGTCTGTACTTGAACACGCAGAGCGCGGCGAAGCATCGTCGGGCGTATCGGACGCGGCCGGAGTTGGCGGTCGAACTGCTGACGCTGTTGTGCAAACACCGAGAAACGCAGCGTTTTCACGCCGTTGCCGACAGTGCCTACGGCGGCCAGAGCGTGTGGTGTCACCTGCCGACGAACTGCGATCTGACCAGCCGTTTGCTTCAGGACGCGCGGCTGTACGCGGCCGCTCCCGCGCGGAAGCCGGGCACGAACGGTCGTCCGCGCCAGCGTGGCGAACGTCTGCCGACTCCGCGCGAACTGCTGACGGAACGTTGTCGCCGAGTAACGCTGGACATCTACGGCCGCCGCGAACAAGCCCGCGTGGCCGATCCAGTCGCTCACGTCCCTGCCGCGCCGAATCGACCGTTGCGCGTCGTCGCCGTGGAAGCTCTGAAGGGAGGCCCAGAGTGACGCTTCGTCGTTTAACCGCGTGGGCAACGCCCCGCGCGTCGAGCGACGTGGATTTCAGTTTCGCAGCACGACACGCGGGGCGTTGCCCACGCGGTTAAACGATGCAGACGAGCTCGTCGCGTTCCAAAAGCCGGGATTGTGCGAATTGTCAAAACTTGATTTCATCCCGCCCCGCTACGGACGGACGAGGCGTCCATCCTACGCGCGCTACGCCAATTGGGAGGGCACACACGATGTCACGCGATGAGATACGAATCGTCTTGATGGAACTGTTCGAGGACGAGACCGGTGAAGATGTGACTTCACTGCAAGATGACCAGAGCCTGGCCGAACAACTGGGGCTCGACTCGGTCGATATGGTGAGCCTCATCATGCAGCTCGAACGACGGTTCAAGATTCGACTGGCCCACGAAGAGCTGGCACAAGCGCAGCAGTTGGGCCAGTTGCTCGGCCTCGTGCAGAGCAAGCTGAACGTGACAACTCGCGCCGCCGCGTGATGACCACACCAACCCGCCGCGTCAGCAAGGACGAGCGCTTCGGAGCGTTGGGATTTGAGGGCGTCGTGGAACGATGCGACCTTGCTGACGCGGCGGGTTGGTGTGTGCCGCCTCACGGGTTGAGACGCTGCTTCGCCCATGCGCCGTTGGTCTCGCGCGTGTAGACGAACCGATCGTGCAATCGGCTCGGGCGGCCCTGCCAAAACTCGATCCGCTCCGGGGTGAGGCGGTAGCCGCCCCAATGCTCCGGACGCGGGATCGGTCCCAACGCGAAGCGGCGGCGCAGTTCACCGACGCGCCGTTCGAGTGTCTCTGCGGAATCGAGCGGTTCGCTTTGGGCGGAGGCCCACGCACCGAGTTGGCTCTGAATCGGACGATCCGCGAAATACGCATCCGATTCTCCGACCGGTAGCCGTGCGACGGTTCCCTCGATGCAAACCTGTCGTTCGAGTTCGCGCCAATGGAACACGAGCGCGGCGTGTGCGTTCTCCGCCAGTTGTCGTCCCTTACGGCTGTCGTAGTTCGTGTAGAAGTCGAAACCACCCGCGTTGGCTCCGCGCAAGTAGACGATGCGAGCACTCGGCCGTCCGTCGGGAGAGGCCGTCGAGAGTGTCATCGCCTCCCAGTCCAAGACCTTTGCCGCCCGAGCCTCTTCGATCCAGTGTTGGAACTGAGCGAACGGGTCGCCCGACAACTCGGCATTCCGTAGTGGTGGGAAGTTGAACTCGCGATGTTCGACAGGGAGTGTCATCGGTGGGCAATCCGTTGCGGGAGGCATGGTCAACTGAGTCGAAGTGTAGCCCGCCAAAAAACGTAGGGTAAGCGTCTCGCTTGCCCATTACTTCATCAAACGAAATGGGAATAAATCCTCTGAAAGAACGGGCAAGCGAGACGCTTACCCTACGTTCAAAACCACATCAAAACGCGGGTTCGCGGAGGGCCGCTTCGCAGGCGTTGAGTCCTTGGCGGATCGACTTATCGTGCGGCCACGCTTGTTCGGCGAGGCGATACAGCGGGGCGGCCAATTCCGGTCGCGCGAACCGGCGGTACAACTCGGCCAATGGGACGAGCAACTCGGGCTTGTCGCCAAAGCGTGCGCGTGCCGCTTCGAGTGCCGTGATCGCTCGACCCGGCCAACCGTGTTCGTCGAGTAACTTGGCGAAACGAACGTGCGTCGCCATCAAGCGGGGATCCGTGGGAGCGATCTCGGTTCTTGCGGCATCGGGCACAGCGGACTCGTCGAGGACGATCTTCGCGGTAATGACCTCACGCGCGTTCTCGGGATTCAGCGCTGAGACTGCGGCGTCGAGGCCATTCGGATCGAGATCGACAGCCGTCAGGTTGGCTGCGTTTGGATCCGATGATTCCGCGTTCGGTGAGTTTGGTGTGAGTCCGTCCTCCGTTCGTTCGTTCGCGAAGGCGGCGGTCAGTCGCAGCAGTTCCAACTTCGCCCGAGCGTCCTCACTGCCGAGCGTTTGTGCGACTTCGTAATGCCACTCCGCCTGAGCCAGTTCACCGAAGATGTGGTGGAGGTAGCCGCGCCAATAGTGTGGTTCGGCACGATCTGGGGCGAGGCCCAACAGGGCCTCGGCGTCCTGCTCAGCACGCGTCCATTTGAGCGCCGCGACGTACGATGCGATGCGACTCACCAGACGATCTTCAGACTTGGCCAACGCTTCAGCGGGTGACTCGGCGAGTCGCGATCGTGCCCGTTCCGCACCGTCCGCCAACACGGCTGAGACGGACTCGGCGTTCGGAAGCGTGCGTGCCAGTTCCAAGTACTTTGCGGCGTCGGCATAGCGGCGTTCTTCAAACAGCGCCCAGCCGAGGTCCGAGCAGACTCGAACAGTCGAGTGACCTTGCTCAACCAGACCTTGCAGGTCGGTGATGGCCTCGTCGTTGCGACCCAGTTCGCGCAGCAAGGAGGCTCGCCGCACGATCACGTCGTGACGACCGGGGTGCTGAGACAGGAACTCGTCGATCGACGCGAGCTGCTCGTTCAACCAATCGTCGTAAGCCGTGCGTGAGACCTCGCCCGTGCGATTCGGTTCGGCCTGTAGCACGGCGACATCGCGCTCGCGGTAGACGACCTTGAGGACGCAGGCGGGATCGGCGGACAATTGCCGCCAACCAAATCCGTCGCCCCACTGTGCGTCCGACACGACGAGATGCCGCGCCGAGAAGGCCGCGATTTGTTGACGCAGTCGCTCGGGTGAAAGCGTTTCAAATGCGACTCGCCTCTGAAAGCGGTGAGCCGTTCCACCCACGGCGGCGTGCCAAGTGAGGAGCCGCGCGTGCGGCGGTGTGTTCGCTTGCAGCCACGTTCCTGCGCGACGCCAATCGCTGAAGTAAAAGCCGGGACGTTCTCGCGTGTGGAAGCCATCGCGGTCGGCGACGACGCGCGCGTTGGTCGCGATCAAACTCGTGTCGCTCCAAATTTGACGCTGGCACAACGCCAGTCCAACCAAGATCACCAGCGGCATCAGCCAGCGGCGTGTTCCCGGCTGAAATGTGTGCATCGCCGAACTGACTCCCGCCGGAACGAAGGTCCACAACAGCGGGATCAGCGGCCAGAGAAATCGCTCGTGACGCCACGGCCAGACCGCGAGGCAGCCGAGATACAACGGCAGATAAAACAGCACGAGTGACCCCGTTTTTCGACGTTGAGTCCACACACCCCACAGTCCCGCCAGCAGCACGACGATCGAGGCGATGTTGAGCAGACGGCTCAGCCCTTCGGTCGATGGCAACGGATCGAGACTCAGCATCGCGTAGAACGGTCTCTCATTCAGCAATCCGGGGAAGAGAATGCCGGGGAGTGCCGTCCAATAGAACTGCATTGTCTGCCACGCCTCCGCCACGACAGCATCAAAGCCGCGCTCTCGCAGTCCGTCGAAGAGCGACGCGGCATAGTTGTCGCCGCCCGCCGCTTGCCCGTGCTTCATTCGCCAATAGATGCTGCCTCCCGCGAGCGCCGCCACCAGCAAATAAGGGAACCGCCAGCGTGAGACCAACGACCACAACGCCACGGCCACGACGAGCGACACTCCCACGGTGCGGATCGCGGGGAGCCACAGCAGTGCGATGAAGATCGCCACGAACCGCAGCGTGTTCGGAACCTGAGGCCGCTCGGTGAAGCGACCGAGCCAATACAACACCGCCAGCACAGCAAGGGCATACGGAACTTCGCTGAGAACTTCCGTCGAGAGGACCAGCATCACGGGGCTGCTCGCCGTGAGAGCGACCGCGAGTGGCCCGGCCCATCGTCCTCCGTGCAAGATCACCAACCCATGCACTGCCAGCAGCAAGAACGCTCCCGCCGCCAAGACCATCCACTTGGCTGCGACCACGTCGTACGGTCGGAAGAGCAGGGCGGGAGTCAACAGCAGCGAGAGTCCCGGCGGTCGCCACGAGTAGACCGGCTGTCCTGGCAAGTCGATCGCACGGTACTCACCCAGATTCAACATCCCCTGCGCATAGATCAGGTAGCGCGGACTGTCCGGGTTGAAGAGGTCGCAGTCGTTCAGTCGTTGCGCTGCGGCCGCCACAAACAGACCGATCACGATCACGGAACACGCGTGATGCCAAATCGAAACGCGCGGCGCAACAAGTGGTGTTTCTGACACGGAACTCTCCTTCAGATCGAACGAGTGGCAGGCCGGTTGCGAGTCTCGTAACGACTGCGCGCGGGAGTGGCCTGACACGTTGAACAGCCTGAATTGAAGAGCAACCGCCGTTCCTGTCCTCGTTTGGAAATTCCTCGCGCCTTGCCCAAGCGGTGAAACGAGAGAGTCACACTCAGTCAATCCAACGATGACTTAGGAACGGGAGCGCAATAACTTCCCGAAGTGAAACAGGATCCCTGCCCGAGCCATAGCCCGTGGACAGAATGCCTGACAGTGATTTACTTCTGCTGGTGAAAGACATGGCATCCCAATCGATTCTTCCGCGAAAATGCTCGATGGTGGCCGCCTCGCCTGTCACCAGGGCGTTAAAAACAGCCGCCTCAATCGACCGGAGACCATCAAGGTAGACCTTGTCCTCGCTGATCATGGCGAAGCCGGCTTTGCTGAC
>JAYTGQ010000449.1:0-1841 GCA_043733345.1 Schlesneria sp. | reverse complement strand
GCCGCCACGACTGCCATGACCACGCCCTCCCTGACGCCTCAAATCCGTTCCACCGCCGAAACAAAACGAACTCAATTCATCAGACCACAAACACTGGGGCAAGACCAAGTTTTCATCAGCCCAGGGCGGCCCCTTCAGGGCTTTGTTTTCCATTCAAATCACCTACCCAGGGCGTTGCCCTGGGCTGGCATAACATCGCCCCGTTGGGACTGAAAACTCAAAGAGCGCAACTTCAAAACTTACGCTTCGGGTGAGTGTCAGCCTCGGCCGCGCGAGATCCACCGGTTCTTCACGGCTGCGACGAAAGATCGACCAGCATCGCAGACGGGGTTCGTTGGCGAGCCAGTTCTTCCGCGAGCGTTCTCTCCAGCGTCGCGGTGACGGCGGCCCCTTCAGACAGCACATCAAGGTTCGTCAGGACGATGCGGTCTCCCGGCGCGAGGCCGCTCGTAATGAGAGCCATGCCGTTCAGGATGCGGGCGACGAGGACCGGCTGTTGCGTCACTTTGCCGTCTCGTTCGATGAAGATGCGCCCGTTGGAGACCGCATCGCGCGGGACGGCCAACACGCGCTTCAGCACCGGTCCTTCGACACGCGCGTGGACAAACGTGCCGGGCAATAAGGGAGTGACCTGTGTCGTGTTCTCGACCCGGATGAAGACCGTGGCCGTGCGAGTCTGCTCGTCCGCTTTGGGTGAGACGCGGACGACCTGTCCGGTCCAACGCGGCTTGGAAGTTTCGTTCTCAGCCAGTGCGACAGCCGGATAGCGCCGTTCGAGAACATCGGGGAGGAGCTTCGCGTAGTCATCGAGTGTGACGGCGAGCGGGATCTCGACCTCGGAGACCGCCGTGATCGTGACGAGCGGCTCACCGACGCGCACGTACTGACCGCGCTCCACCTGCACCGCGCTCAGCACGCCGTCGAACGGCGGACGAATGAACGTCCGTGCCAGATCGAGCGTGCTGAGTTTGAGGTCGGTCGTGTGGCTCTCGATCATTCGCTGAGTCTGCTCGCGCCGCAGTGGGAGCAGGTCGCGTTCGTTGTGGCTTTGGATTTTGGCTTTCTCGTACTGACGCAATTCCATCTGTGCCCGCCGCAAATCGCTCTCGGTGTTGATCCCTTGCTCACGCAGTTTGGCCGACTTCTTGTACTCGCGCTCGGAGTCCTCCCAGTCGGCAACGATCTTCTCGTAGACGCGGGCGAGGTTCGCCTCTTCCTGCTCGACCCGGTTCAACTCGGATTGGTCCGCCGCCAACCGATGCCGCGCCGCCGCGACGCGCTCTTCGTAGGAACTCGGATCGATCCGCACGAGCAAGTCGCCGTCAAGGTTCTCAACGCGGTTGTCATTAAAAGCCTGAAGCGCAAGCGAAGCATCCGCCGAGCGCGGTCCCTTCACCTTCAGACCGACCTTGAGCTGCGGGAGAATTTGCGAGACCTCACCCGCCACTTGAGCCGACAACACAACTTCTTTCTCGGGACGAGCGGTGCCAAAGGCGTTGACGATCTCGCGCAGATCGACCGGCTGAACCGTGAAGGTCTCGACGTTGTACTGTCGGTTGGAAGCCGCCTTCAGTTCCGGCGGCTGCCGCAACTGAGACAGCCCGTAACTTCCGACCGCTCCCGCCGCCAGCACGAGTGCGGAGAGCAGCACCGACTTGAGCAGGCGGCGATCGGCGGGAGGTTGATGAGTCGTCACGATGGAGGTCTCTGAATGTTTGGCAGAACGATGTTTGGCAGGACGATAATACCTCACGCGGTCAATGATGCTATCTGAGCGGGGTGGCGTCAGCCCCCCGGCTCTTGGGCGTCAGCCCGTTTTCAAAGAACCGGGGGGCTTACGC
>JAYTGQ010000448.1:0-1843 GCA_043733345.1 Schlesneria sp. | reverse complement strand
CCAAGGCCGCGAAAGCGGTCTCGGAGGGCCAGGTGGATCGCGCGATCTTGATCTGCGGCTCAGGCATCGGCATGTGCATCGTCGCGAACAAGTTCCGGGGCGTTCGTGCCGCGCTCTGCCACGACGACCTGACGGCCGAGATGAGCCGACGGCACAACGACGCGAACATCCTGTGTTTGTCGGCCGATTTGCTGGGAGATCGTCTCGCATCTCGCATGGTCGAACTGTGGTTGGCGACTCCGTTTGAAGGAGGCCGCCACGCGCGTCGCATCGGCAAGATCGCCGACTACGAACGACAAGCCGAAGCGTCGCCAGAATCGGGGTCGCCGTGTTAGAACACATCTCAAAGCCAGCCCGACGCGCGAGCGAGGGCTTCGCGTGAAATGACCGAGAAGCCCTCGCTCGCGCGTCGGGCTGGTCAAGCCCATGCCACGACAGATCGACCACGCCGCTAGCCCCGCGCACACGGCGACCGCCAACGAGACCGCCATCTCGCGCAGCAGCCCCAGTTGCTGAGTTCGCTGCCGCGCGAGCAGGCTCAGTCCATCGACCGTTCGCCAGCCGATCAAGCTCAGCGGAGCAACGCATCCCGTGATCAAGGCCGTCACCACATAAGCCAGTGCGAACCAAACCGAGATGCGCCGCTTCTCTCGTAGGATGGACGCCTCGTCCGTCCGTCCATCGACACGCGACACGGACGAACGGGGCGTTCCTCCTACGTAACCAAGCCAGCCAACAACGCCCACCAACACCGGCAACTGCATGAGCAGCGGCCACGCGCTCTGACGCAGCATCTCGCCCCGTTCCAAGCCGACTCGTTCCGCCGCGACGAACCAGTCCGTCCAGCTCGTCGTCATCAGCAACGCAGCCAGTTCAAACTCTTGAAACGTGACGACGGCCATCAATCCCAGCGCGGGCAGTGTGCGCGAGATCGATCCGTGCCAGTAACACATCGCCAACTCAAACCATTCGCGCGAGGAACGGCGGCGATCACGAACCAGCATCCGTCGGCAGTGAATTGCCACTGCATCGCATTCCGACAACGGGGCCATGAGCAACGCGACGGCTCCCACCGGGACGACTCGCACGAATAACAGACCGCTGCACAGTAACTCGGCCCAGCGCGGATGAAACAGCGCGAGATCGCGGAAGGCATAGCCGACGAGCAGTTCGGGAAAACAAAACGGTGCGAGCAACCCGATCAATGCGACCGATCTCGCTCGATCGGAAAGGCTCCGCAACCAACATTCAACCGTCGCGCAGGCCGGCCACGCCACGAGACAGATCACCAGCGTCCGAGCCAGCGTTCCCAAACAGGCGGACGCGAGACTCATTTCAAATACTCCGACTTCAGCCACTCCAGGCACGCGCGCCGCGCGGGGAGCAGCGGACGAAGATCGACTCCCTCTGCGGCCCACTCCTTCAGCCGTCGTACTTCGTCGGACAACTGCGTCTCATCGACCGGACCTAACGGCACCTGCCGCGACTTCGACCGAGCCAGCGCGAGTTCCGTCTCGGCCGAAGCTAAGAAGTCGATCAGCTTCCGAGCCGCCTCGACCCGCTTCGTCCCCTTGATGATGGCCGCCGTATTCGGAATGCAAATCGTCCTTGCTTCTGCTTTCGGATTTGTCCCCTCGCCCCTCGCCTTGGAGGGGAGAGGGCTAGGGTGAGGGGTTGCTTCGTTCTTGTCTTCGCCTTCTTCTCTTTTGCCTTCTCTTCCTCCCTCCCCTCGGCGGGGAGGGCCGGGGAGGGGGGCCGCTTTCGCACCGCGTCGCACTTCACCAGCGTCCCCTTCACCACCACGCCCCTCCAAGAGTTTGGACGGACCACTCTCGGCGCGTTG
>JAYTGQ010000447.1:0-5416 GCA_043733345.1 Schlesneria sp. | reverse complement strand
GGGAATCGACTTCTGTCGGAAACGGCATCACTGCGGTCGGTCGCTCGCAAACGGATCGGTCTCGTCGAGCGGTACATCCGCAATGCGGGTCGCTTTGTTCCGGGGCGTGGAAGACTGAGTGGCTGATGCGGGAACGATTCCAGTCGGAGCGCGAGCCTCGCCCCGCGCGAGTTGCGTTCGCAGTGAGTGCTTGAGCGCGAGGCGTTGTGATTCGTCTGGACCGGCGACTAGCAAAATGTCATCCACGATAAAGCGGTCGAACTCGCGTCGGAGCGTGATTTTGGCACCGAACCGTGTATCGCCGAGTTGGACGCTCACTTCGTCCTCGCCGATGGCGATCCCCTTCAAGGGTGCTCGCAAAAACGTGTCCGCAGACATGCCGGAGTTGGGGACGAACCGGCACTGGCTCCACACGAGTCGATTGAAGTCGTTCGAGGAATTCGCGCGAAGCTGATCCAGCGCGGCGGCCTGTTCCTGTGGTTCGCGTCCGAGTGCAATGGCCGACGCAAAGTCTTGAATCGGAATCAGAATCTCAACGGTCGTCTTCAAGGATGAAGGGATGCCGGTGATCTGCCACTGCACATCATCGACCAAGAACCGACCTCGTTCGTCACGCAACATGTACGTCAGTGGGCGGCCTCCCTGCCGTACTTCGATGCGAGTCAACGCGCCTTGGAAAGACGCGGTGACGAACTCGAACTCATCCGCATCGAACAGGTCGAGTGGCATCGCGGTGACGGTGCCACCGTTGAGTTTACTCCACACGCGCGTCGTCAGGTCGCGCGTCGAACATTGCTTGAGCGCATCGAGGTCGCGCAACGAAAGAGCTTTCGCAAACAACTCCAACATGCCTTGCGCGGTGAACAACGCTGACAGCCGCTTCTCCTGCTTGGTATCGACCTCATAGATCGTCACGTCGGACACGACGAATTTGGGCGGCGCGTCGAGAGAAGTCTCGGTCACCCGTTGCATGTCGATCTGAATCAGTTCCGCATCGTTCTTCAGCACAAAGTCCGCGCGATTGCCACGCAGCTTGACTTGCAACTCGTGTTCGGACAGTTGCGAATCGGGCAACTTGGCTTGGCTGAGGTCTCCGATCGACAGGCTGCCCTCGTAGAAGTCGGCAGAACTCCATTCGGCCAACGCCGATTTGTCGCCTCGACCATAAGCCGCCAGGAACGCGGTGCAACTGTTGACCGCACGGGCCAACTTGTGCATCGACGGAACTTGGTCGTCGTCCTTGGACTCGATACCGATGTCCGAGACGCGCCAGTGTCCGCCATCGAGTTCCAACGTAATGACACATTCACCCGACAGTCGCGGCAGTTTCACAACGGCGACCTTGTCGTCGAGCGACGCATGCGGCTTGAACTGAGAACCGGCCGGGCGACCGGACGTGACCGTGCGAGTCATGCTCGCCAAGAACGACGGCGGCAATTTTTCCAGAGAGGTGCGGAAGGTTGGTGTGGCGACACCCAGTACCTGCCCGCGATCACCGTTGCCCCAAGCATCGAGAAACTCGCGCACCGTCAGCAACAGGTCCATTTGCTCGGTCACCGACTTGTAGGCCTCGACGCCCTTCTTCTTTTGCTTGAGATAGATGTCATCCACCACCCAGCGACCAGCGTCATCGCGTGTGAGTTCGTAAAAGACTTCCTTCTTGGAATCACCGACTTGAACGGTGACACGCTTCTTCGCGCTGCTGACTTCTTCGACCTCAACAATGGTCGATTTGCCATCGGGCAGCCGCAGAATTTTGAGGTCTTCCAACGCCGCCGTCGTGCGGAGCGCCCGCTGGTGAAAGTCGCCCGACGTGGACGCCTTCAGACCGTCGAGATTGGCCAACTCCAGATTCTTCGAGAAGGCCGTGATGGCGCGGGTCTCGATCAGGTGCGTGCATCCGGCACCACTGCCGACCACGAAGATGGCCAGCCCGTAGCGATAGGCGATGGAACGGAGCGTTCGAGACATGCGCGGCATCCTTGACCGTGTCTGCAACGCCGCGCAAAGGGCACGCGGGCCGAGACCTGTCGTCGTCCATGATCGAATTGTGAGAAAGGAGAGAGGGCGGGCTTCTCTCAGAATGCCCGAGAAGGGTCAAGATCAGGTTCCACTTCGTAGGCCAAGCACTTCTGTGCGACCGGGGACAAGTGACGACAGTCAAGAGTGCCCGTCCTACATTTGTCCAAGTCTCACGGCGCGAAGTCTCATTGCGGCTGATCCCACGATTCGCGAGACTCCGACGTACTCGGGGTCGCCCGGGTGGGTCGTGGATTTGTTGCGAGGACGCAAATTTCTATTTGGAAGGAAGCGAAGACATGCGACGGTTTAGTGTGGCAGCGATGTGCGTGATGTCGGCGGCAGGCCTGTTCAGTGGAATGGTTGGCTGCGACAGCGGGAAGTCGGACTATAAAAAAGCGGATGAAATCAAGAAGGCCCCGGCGGCTCACGACGAGCATGACCACGCCGCGAAAGGCCCGCACGGTGGCAGCTTGGTTGAGTTGGGGGCGGAGCAGTTCCACGCGGAGGTCGTCCTTGACCACGATGCTCATGTGTTGCGTGTCTTCATGTTCGGACCTGACGCGAAGACAGCCGCTCCGGTTGCCGCGACAGAACTCTCGATTGCTTCCGAGGGGAAGGAGGCTTGGAAGTTGAAGGCTGTCCCACAAGAAGGCGATGGCGATGGAAAAACTTCGCGGTTCGAGTTGATCGACGATGCGATCGTTCACGACCTGCTCGAGGCAAAGTTCCTCCACGGAGACTTGCGGATCACCATCGGCGACACACCGTTCTCAGGCCACATCGACCTGCACCTGGACGAGGTCCACCACGACCACAAAGACGAGGTCAAGCCCGCCGCTGGCGACAAGCCCGCTGAAGCCGATCCGAAAGTGGACGCACCCAAGGATGAGACCCCCAAGACGGATGCCGAGGTGAAGTGACCTGAACTTCGAATCATCACGTTCGTTTCTCGACATCGGCAAGACTTGCCGCAGCACAGCCCGGTCATCGTTTGACCGGGCTGCGTTCGTTAGGAACGAGGTCGTAATAACTTCCCGATCAGCCGCAGGGCGCTAGCCCCGGTTTGGATGACACTTCGGGAAGTTATTACGACCCCGTTCGTTGGCAACCAGGCTCGCCGTCACTCCTCGACTCACCCCAAGTGTGCCTGCCCCGCGCAGCTTCGCGCGCCGCGTGCAGCTTTGCCCGGCCTGTCCAATTTGGTCATGTGGCCCGAGATTGCTGCCGAGTCCGTGGCGGAACGACTGAGCATGAAGTCGTGTCTGCCACCGATCCGATAGACCCCGAGCGGAGATTCTCACGCCAGACATCACGGCGCAGCTCCGCCGCAACCGAAAGGAACAAGAAGAGGGTGGACAAGAAGATTCGGAGAGGAAGCATCTGGATCTGGCTGTCATCTTCTTGTCCCGCATTTTCTTGTTGAGGTCTTCTGATGGCACTTCGTGGATGACGTGGGAGGGTGACAAGCTTCTACGGCAGCGGGTGTCACTTGTTGACGGTGCGGAAATCTGCGCGCCCGGCGAAGAAACGAAACGTGAGTAGTACGGACGGCGACTGCCATAGCGACGAGGGGCCAGGATGATTGGGACCGACGATCTCATTGAAAGTGTCACGGACGAGCGAGTTGCCGAACTCGAACAGCGTTTGGTCGTGATGCAACAGCAGCTCTTGCAAGCTCAGAAGATGAGTTCGGTGGGGGTGCTCGCCGCGTCGATCACGCACGAGTTCAACAACATCCTGATGACGGTCATCAACTACGCGAAGATGGGCGTTCGCCATAAGGACGCCGCCACACGCGACAAGGCGTTCGACAAGATCCTGCTCGCCGGACAACGCGCCGCCAAAATCACAACGGGAATGTTGTCGTATGCCCGCCAGCAGGCAGATCGTCGTGAGCCGATGAACCTCACCATGCTGGTCGAGGACGTGCTGGTGCTGGTCGAAAAAGACTTGCAACGATTCCGCATCAAGCTCGTCACCGAGTGTGCCAGCCCGACGCTGGCCAACGTGAACTCGGGGCAGGTCCAGCAAGTTTTGCTGAACTTGATTGTGAACGCGCGACAGGTCATGGAGTCGGGCGGAACACTGACCGTGGGTGTTCGATCGAATGCGGAATCGGGTCACGCCGAGATCAGCGTGCGCGACACCGGTTGTGGCATCCCCGCCGAGAAACTCCGTCGTATCTTCGAGCCATTTTTTACGACGAAGACCGCCGACGCACAGGGCCAAGGTGGCACGGGTCTCGGCCTGTCTCTGGCTCGCGATGTAATGGAAGCTCACGGCGGTCGGATCCGTGTCGATAGCGCGGTCGGAGCCGGAACGACTTTCACGCTCAAGTTCCCGCTCGTCGCTCAGATGCCGCCCATCGTGGCGAAGCCACTTCAAAAGGTGGGCTAGTGTCGTGTCACGTCTTGATTTTCGGGTTCAGTCAATCAGCCGGAACGCGCTAGCGTCCGGTTCTCACCGTGGGCTAGCAGCCTGTTGAAAAACGTTTATCGGGAGCCGCAAGAAACAAGTGACTTTCCACACGTCACCGGCTCGGCGGGAGCCTCGCCCTCCCTTTTTCAACAGGCTGCTAGCGCCCAATGGCACTTACTTTGCCTCAGTAACCCGTAGCGTAAGCGAGGGAAACAAGGGGAAACGCCCCATGTCATCGCCCTCGCTCACGCTGCGGGTTAGTAAAGTAAGTGCCATTGGGCTAGCGCCCAGCGGCTGATGGCCTCAACTCGAAATCTCCTGCCCCGACCGGATTTCAGGGGAGAGTTTTTGGAAAGCCGGGTTGGTGATTGGCGGTGGGGTCTTCAGACTTCCTCTTACCAAGGAGGAGGTCATGAGAATGGATGCGCAACCACGAACCCGGTTGGTGAAGCGTGATGTTGCCGATCGGCCGTCGCAAGGGCGGCGCGGCGCTCCGCAGATTGGGATTGCCCTGACGCGGCAGGAGTACGACCAACTGTGGCGCGACCTGGCGGCCGTTCGTCGGCGGTTGTTGGGGCAGTGCGAGTGCTGTCCCGAGCTGTTCCCCGCAGGCTTCGGCCCAGGCTTCACGCTCGACGGGATGCTCCGCGAGTCCAAGAAGTTACCGGGCGTGCGACTCCGCAAGATCGTGCTTCACGATGATTCGATCTACGAACGGCGTCCCAGCTTCGCGTTGCCCGACATGGTCGGATCCGCGGTCGCAAGAACGTCGAACTGGGACGACAAGTCTGGGACGTGTCTCGCGCGAAAACGGCGACAGAAGTTTCGCGAGCGGATGCGGGCGCTGAAGCTGTGGTGCCGGTCGCAACAACTGCCAGCGATCGTGCTGGAGATGGTCGGGAAGCGGGTGGCTCGGACGGACGACTACGCGAAGGCTTACGACCAGCCGGGCTGTCATCGCACAAGCAACCTCGTG
>JAYTGQ010000446.1:0-31545 GCA_043733345.1 Schlesneria sp. | reverse complement strand
CCCGGCAGAAACTACGAACGCGCCGCCTACACCAAACGCAACAAATCCACCCCCTTCACAAAACGAACAAAACCCACAAAACCAGGCTGTTTCCAATTCAAAACCCCAAAGTGAGTGCCATTGGGCTGACGCCGCCCGGCTCACCTGATTTCGACTTTTGGCGGAAATGTCCGGCTTAGCTTTGTCAGCCGGACTTCCTTTCGGCCCACGCTTTCCAAGTCGAAGTCCGGCTTTCAGAAAAGCCGGACTTCGAGCTGATTGGCGGTCGCGTCGTGGTCGAGAAAGTCGGTGGCCGTTATGGTCTCTCGCGCCACCACTGTCTCTTGCTCGTCCTCGGATGAACCGCATGACATCCACTCAATCACTCCGAACGCTGCTCGCGCGACCCGGCATCGTGCGCAGTCTGGCTCCGCACGATGTCTTCACCGCGAAGGTGATGGAGCGAGCGGGGCTGCCGTTGCTGTTTGTGGGTGGGTTTGGAGTGTCGGCCAGTGGCTTTGGATTGCCCGATCTGGGACTGCTCGGTCTGGCCGAGATGGCTGATGCGGCGCGACGCATGACGGGCGCGGTGAGCGTCCCCGTGATCGTCGATGGCGACACCGGATACGGTTCGGTTCCGAACGTCATTCGGACGGTGCGCGAATTCGGACGAGCGGGTGCGGCGGGGATGCTGCTCGAAGATCAGGTCTTTCCCAAACGCTGCGGCCACTTCGCGGGGAAGCAGGTGATTCCAGTCGAAGAGATGGAGACGAAGCTCAAGGCGGCGCTCGATGCGCGACTCGATCCCGACTTCGTCATCATTGCCCGAACAGACGCCCGTGCGGTGGAGGGACTCGACGCCGCCCTCGACCGAGCCCACCGTTACGCCGCCATCGGGGCCGACCTGATCTTCGTTGAGGCCCCGCAATCAGTGGCCGAACTGACGCGCATCGCCCGCGAAATTAAAAAACCTCAACTGGCAAACATGCTCGTCGGCGGAGTCACTCCGATTCTCTCGGCCGAAGAACTGGAGCAGCTCGGTTTCAAGATCGTGGTCTCACCGGTCGAGTCACTCGCGATCACCGCCTTCGCCGTCAAGCAACTGGCCCGCGCGATGCTTGACGACGGCCGCGTCGATGGCTTGTCTGATCGCATGACTTCGTTCGCCGAGATCAAGCAACTGCTCGGTGCGAGTGAACCCGTCGATCAGAGACATGGCCAGCCGCCCCTCGTTTAACCGCGTTGCCCACGCGGTTAAACGAATAAGATGACTGACTACTCCCCTTAGAGCACAACTCACCATGACCACACCTCCCACCGACTTCCTGTCCCGTGCTTCGAGTCCCACGCAAGAGCATGCGTTTCGGCACGGGCCGCGCATCGTGGCGATCGAGACGCTCATTCCGCACGACATCATGGCCGGGATCATGTTGCTGCGGATTCACACCGACGCCGGGACCGTCGGCGGTGAGCCAGTCATCGGGCACGGTGAGACGTACTACATTCCTCACGCCGTCGCCGCGACGCTGCACGATTGGATGTCGCGACGGTTGCTGGGAGCCGATGCCACGGCGATCGAAAGTCACTGGCGGTTCCTCTACGAACGCGGAACGGCGTTCGGTGTGCGAGGTTGCGAGTTGCGAGCGATCTCCGCGATCGACCTCGCGCTGTGGGACATCCTCGGCCAGTTGACCGAGCGTCCCGTGTGGAAGCTTTTGGGCGGACCGGTGCGAGATGCGATCCCGGTCTACAACAGTTGCGGTGGTCCGACGTATGGCCGTCGCCCGAAAGATGCTCCCGACGCGCAGGGCTGGCCGGGACATGGCGATCTCGGCCAGCCGGGGCCACTCGAAGACAACTACAACAGCGTCCATCACGCCGGAGACCTCGCCGAGGAATTGCTCGCCGCCGGATACACCGCGATGAAGACGTGGTCGCTCGATCAGATTTATCGTCAGTCGGGCGGACACCGTGTCTCGTGGCCCGATCTCGAACAAGCCCTGCGTCCGCTGCACGAGATCCGCGAACGAGTCGGTTTGAAGATGGAGTTGATGCTCGACGGACACGGCTTCTTTTCGCTCCCCGCCGCGCTCCGCATTGCCGAGGCGATGCGACCGATCCAACCGCTGTGGCTGGAAGACGTGATCCGCCCCGACTGCGTGGACACGATCGCCGACTTCCGCGACCGCGCGGGAGTCCCCATCGCCGTAAGCGAGATGCTGGTGAGTCGCGAGGAGTACCGCCAAGTTCTGCAACGACGCGCGGCCGACTACACGATGATCGACCCGACGTGGGTCGGCGGCATCAGCGAGACGCGCCGCGCGGCGGAGCTGTCTCAAGCCTTCAACATCCCCACGCTGATGCACGATTGCACGGGACCACTCACGCTCTTCGCGGGCCTGCACGTCGCCGCTTCGTGTGCGAACGTGACTTATCAAGAAACCGTCCGCGCCCATTTGAAGACGCTCTACCCACTGCTCATCGACGAGCCGGTCGTCGTGACGAACGGCCACCTGCCGCTGCCGACGCGCCCCGGTTTGGGCGTTCGCCTGCTGCCAGAACTGTTCACGCCCGCACACCCCGGCTACCGGATCACTCGGCTGTGAGACACGAGCGAGGGGGCGAAATTCAATGTAGGGAGGGCACTGCCCACCATTCCGCAATCGGTTGTGGTGGGCAGTGCCCACCCTACGAGAAGCCAGATAGTCGAACTGAAGAAACACACGACGGTCGTGGGGTTGTGAAGCGAGTCGCTTCAACTCGACGGGCCTCACCGATACCTTCGCATCCCTGCTCGAAACCCCGCCGTTTCGCTCCCTCTTTTGTGAGACTCTCCATGCTGGTTCAGTCTGTGGTTCGATCATCCTGCCTCGCTCTGACGGTGGTGTTGAGCAGCCTCACCTGGGCGTCACTGCTCCTCGCGCAGGAGAAGCCGCTCGCCCAAGAGAAACCGCTGGCCGAGGCGATGACGCGCATCCCCGGCAAGTCGCCGGAAGAGGAACTCAAGACCTTTAAGCTGCAGCACGGGTTCACGCTGGAACTCGTCGCGGCCGAGCCGGACGTGGTCGATCCGATCGACGCGGCCTTCGACGAACGGGGCCGGATGTACGTTGTCGAGATGTCCGACTACCCGTTCCTCCCCGAGCAGCGAGTTCAAAAGTACAAGGACCAGCGGCCCGAATCGTGGTCGCGCGTGCGGTTGCTCACGGACAAAGACGGCGACGGACGGATGGATCACAGCGTCGTGTTTGCCGACAAACTGCGCTGGGCGCAGTCGGTCTGTTGCGCAAAGGGAGGCGTGTACGTCCTCGCGTCGGGCAGCCTGTTCTTCATGAAGGACACCGACGGTGATGACGTGGCCGACGTGAAGGACATCATCTGCACCGGCTTCAGTCACGCCAATGTGCAGGCGCTGGCGAACGGTCTCGAATGGGGGCGAGACAACGCGATCTACTTCTCATCGGGACTGGCTGGCGGTGAACTCACGATTCCTGCTCACGACGGCAAGCCAGAGAAAAAGTTCACGCCCGGCCGACGCGATCTGCGGCTCGACCCCGCCACGAATGAGTTGACGATGGTTTCGGGAGGCCAGCAGTTTGGGCACACCATCGACGACTGGGGCAACCGGTTCATCTGCTCGAACAGCAATCACATCGTGCATGTCGTGTGGCCACTCGAATATCTCGAACGCAATCCGCAACTGACGATTCCCAGCACGACGCGATCCATCGCGAAAGAGGGAGCCGCCGCCGTCGTTTATCGCACGAGCGGCCCGGAACCGTGGAGACTCGTCCGCACCGCCCGTCGCGCGGCGGACCCCGAGATGCGCAAGCGGCTCCCTGAATCGGAACTGGTTCCGATCGGCTTCTTCACATCGGCGACGGGCATCACGGTCTATCGCGGCGGTGCCTACCCGCCCGAATTCCACGGCAACGTCTTCATCGGCGATGTCGGTGCGAATCTCGTCCACCGCAAAAAGCTGACTCCTGACGGCATCAGCTTCATTGCCGAGCGAACCGAGAAGGACTGCGAGTTCCTCACCTCGACCGACAACTGGTTCCGCCCGACCAATTTCGTGAACGCCCCCGACGGGACGCTCTACATGCTCGACATGTACCGCGAAACGATCGAACACCCCGCTTCGATCCCCGAGGACATCAAAGCCCTCTGCGACCTGGAAAGCGGCCACGACAAAGGCCGCATCTGGCGGCTGGTCGCTCCGGGGATGAAGCGTGTCGCGCCGCCGGACCTCAGCAAGACAAAGGGAAATGTACTTGTCGAGCAGCTTGGTTCGACGAGTGGCTGGGCGCGCGACACGGCTCAACGGCTCATCGTCGAACGACAGGACAAGAGCATTGTTGAGTTACTCCACAACCTGACGAAGTCGGATGGCAACAAACAGTCCACGAGCAGCTCGCTTGCAAGGCTTCATGGGGCTTGGGTTCTTCACGCATTGAAGTCGATCACCTCCACCGACGTGAGAGGCTTACTTTACGACCCGGATTCAAGAGTCATGCAGCATGGACTGCGACTTGCGGAAGGAGAAGGATTCGTCGCGAAGGACGGCGAACTTTGGGAATGGCTAACGGTATTTTTCTTGCTCGAAGATTCAAAGTTGCTTTGTCAGACGGCTTTCCTGCTGGGTGAGTTGCCAGCTAAATTCAGTGTGCCCGGCTTGCGTCAGATCGCACCAGCCGCTGCTAAAAATGGCGATGTTCGCACGGCGTGGCTCTCGTCGGTCTATCCGCACATGGGAAGACTCTCGAATGAAATGCTAGCCGGGAAGACTGATGATCTCGTTCCGCTCCTTGTTGAACTCGCGCGGCTCATCGGTTCATCACCCAAGAGTGAGGATGTCGTTGCGCTGTTGAAGGCCGTCACTGACGAAAAGGTTCCGACGACGACTCGTTCGCCGGTGCTGGTTGCTTTGGGTGAGGGACTTCGGCGGCGAGGGACTTCGATTGCCAAGGTGCTGGCCGAGACGAAGGCCGACGCGGCGATTGGTGAATCGCTGAGCAAGGTCTATCAACAGGCGAGCGGTGTCGTGGCCGATGCGGCCTCGAACGAGGCGGCGCGGCTGGCGGCGATTTATTTACTCGCACTGGCCGATGCGAAACTGGCCGAGTCCGCGCTGCCAGCCGTCTTCACTCCACAGACTTCGCCCGCGTTGCAGCAGGCGGCGGTGAAGGCTCTCGCGGCGCAGGGTTCCGCAAAATCGGTCGAGTTGCTGCTCGCTCCGTGGAAGACGTTTGGACCGGCCACGCGGCGCGAGGTCGTCGATCAACTGGTCTCATCGGCGGGGGGAGCGACCGCGCTGGTGAAGGCGGTCGAAACGGGGTCGGTCAAAATTGGTGAGATCGAACGGGACAAGCGGCAACTGCTCCTCAATCATCCCAACGGAGCGGTGAAGGAGGCCGCGCGAAAGGTGCTCGCCGAGCCGCCGAGCAACCGCAAGCAGGTCGTCGCCGACTATCAGGCCACGCTCGACCTGACGGGCGACGCCGCGCGAGGCCAGATGCTGTACGGCAAGACGTGCGTCCAATGCCATCGCGCGGGAACGGCCGGCCATCAGGTCGGCCCGGACCTCGCGAGCGTCCAGAACAAGTCGCCGTCTGATTTGCTCGTGGCGATCATGGACCCGAACCGCGAAGCTCAACCGAGCTTTCAAACCTACACGGCCGTCACGTTGCAGGGCCGAATCCACACGGGGATGATCTCCGCCGAAACCGCCGCCAGCCTGACGCTCAAGCGGGCCGAGGCCAAGGAGGATGTGGTCCTCCGCGAAACGCTGGACGAACTGATCTCGAACGGCCAGTCGCTGATGCCCGAAGGCTTGGAGAAGGACATCGACAAACAAGCCCTTGCCGACATCATCGCCTTCATCAAGGCGCAGGCCCCGGCGAAGTAGAAGGCAAGACGAGTTGAACCACGAAATACTCGAAAGGCACGAAAAGGATGAGGGTGCAATTGAGAACGTAGGACGGGCACTCTTGCCCGTCCTGGCTTGCATAGAACACGAGCCTGGCTTTCATGGGACGGACGGACAGGAGTGCCCGTCCTACAGGCTTGTGAATTGGCTGCTGTTACTCCCCCGTCTTCTTTCGTGCCTTTCGTACTACTCCCCTTTTGTTTCTGCGCGTTCCGCATCGATTTGAGTTGCCGAGACTAGGTGAAAACATCGATCGACCCGATTGAACGCACTCTACCGGTTTCCCCGTGTCCGCCCGTGTTCCCCGTGGTTGCTTCTGGCTGCGTAGAGAAGAACCACGGGGAACACGGGCGGACACGGGGGAAGAGTGAAGTACGTGCCGATCAATGGACACACTCGGATCGTGCCGTAGTTTGGTTGCGGCGGAGCCGCGCTGGGTATTTCGTGGTTCACACCGCTGACTCAACCTGTCACTCGGCGGGCTTGTCGATCTTCTTCTCGGGCGGCTTCGGGCGAATCTTGCCCGACTGCACGTCCTTCACGACTTCGGCGAGGATCACCGGGTCGGCGGTCTTTAGGACGTGATCGACACGCGACTGCGGCGTGCCGAGCCGGAGCATGATGTCCTTGGCTGTCTCCCACAGCTTCGGCTTCTTCTTGTCGCTGGCAAGGTACAGCTCGGCGACGAGTTCGCTGAGACGTTCCGCATCCAGCGCGGGGCGGTTCTCGTAATACCGCTTGACGATTTTTTCTTGGTATCTCGACAAGTCGCGCTGAGCCATGAGGCGTCTTTCGGTGAATGGAGTGGAAGTTTGAATGGAGTCGAAGTCCGGCTTTTCTGAAAGCCGGACTTCCCTACGGGGTGCGTCTTGGCGGGGAGAAGTCCGGCTAACAGAGCTAAGCCGGACTTCGGTTCACGACATCGGCTCACGCACGTTTGTAGAACGGCAGCGGCACGACTGTGGCCGATTCTCGCTTGCCGCGAATGTCCACTTCGAGTGTCGATCCGATGGCCGAATGATCGGCGGAAACGTAGGCCATCGCGATCGACTGTTCCAATGTCGGCGAGTAGGTTCCCGACGAGACCAGACCGATCGGCTTGGGGCCAAAGAAGACTTCACTGTGTTCTCGGGCGATGCGCTTCGAGCCGAGTCGCAGGCCAACACGCACGGGTCGATTCGGCCGGTCCTTGATCTTGAGTAACGCCTCGCGCCCGATGAAGTCCGGCTTGTCGAGCTTCACCGCGAACGCCAGTCCCGCTGTGAGCGGGTCCACCGTTTCGGAAAGCTCATGCCCGTAGAGTGGCATCGCCGCTTCCAGTCGCAGCGTGTCGCGACAGCCGAGGCCACACGGCACCAGACCCTCGCCCCGTCCTTCTTCCAACAAACGTTGCCAGAGCGCGATGGTCTCGGATGCGTCCTGAGCGACGATGATTTCAAAGCCGTCTTCGCCCGTGTAGCCGGTACGGCTGACGAAGGCTTCGCAGCCGGCGACTTCGGCGGGACAGCCCGAGTAATACTTGAGCGACCCGAGCGGGACATCGCTGGTCGTCAGCCGCGACAAGATCGACAGAGCCTTTGGCCCCTGAATGGCGATCATCGCGGTCTCCAACGTCTGATCGTCGAAGTCCAAGTCGCGGGCGCGATGTTCGTGGTCGATCTCTTGGATCAGCGGCTGCAACCAAGCGACGATCTTCGTCCGGTTGCTGGCGTTCACCACGAGGCCGAAGTTCATGTCGTTGAGCCGATTCACGAGCACGTCGTCGAGTACGCCGCCCGCCTCATTGCAGACCAGTCCGTAGCGAATCTGTCCGTCGATCAGGTTGTCCACGCGGCAGGTCAGCAGCCGTGACATCAATGGCTCGGCATCGAGGCCGCTGAACGTGAGCCGCCCCATGTGCGAGATGTCGAACAACCCGGCCGCTTTCCGCACGGCATGGTGTTCCTCCACGATGCTCGTGTACTGGACGGGCATCTCCCAGCCGCCGAACTCGACGATGCGACCGTTGTGCGAGGCGTGCCAGTCGTAGAGGGGCGTGCGGAGAAGAGTCATCTTGAAAGTATCCAACGTGGTTCGTGAAAGAGGTCAGAGTCCAAGGCTCTTTTTGACGGCAGCTTCGACCCGATTCATCGCAGGTTTTGACAGATGCCCTGCGGGGGCATTTGCAAAACGCTTCGGGTCAAGTGATCTGACGTGAAATCCCATGAACACGGTCTCCAAAGGCAACCCGGACTCTTCCGGGGCAATTCGGGCACTCATGGAGTAATCGCGAGGGACATTCGTTCCCTTGGTACCGATCACGACAGTAATGACCAACGGACGATCATTGATTTCGTCGATGGAGACAACCACCACCGGCCTTCGTCCCGCCTGTTCACGACCTTGTACTGGATCGAGGTCAACGAAATAGACATCTCCACGGCTGATGGTCATGGAAACAACTCCAGACCGTCGGAATTGGCAGACTCAAATTCGGCCTCGATCGCCTTCAGTTCACGCTGAATGTCCGGGTCGGCAGCCAATGCATCGAGTTCGCGGCAGAGATCGCTTCGATGGTCTGTCACTCTTTCAGAAACGAGTCTGTTCAATCTCTGCAACAACGAAAGCTGATCGGACTCTTCGAGCGAGACGAACTCGGCTTGGATTCGTTCAACCGTTGCGACACTCATGATTCACTTCCATGAAATGGTGGGATGGTGTCAAACGACCCATGTCACTCGCCCGAGAACAGCACGGCTTTCATGTACTCGCGGTTGAGTTGGGCGATGTTGGTCAGCTTGATTCCGGCGGGGCAGGCGGCTTCGCATTCGCCCGTGTTCGTGCAGTTGCCGAACTGTTCCTGATCCATTGTCGCGACCATGCTGACGACTCGTTTGGCGCGTTCGGTCTGACCTTGTGGCAGGCTGGCGAGGTGCGAGATCTTCGCTGACACGAACAGCATCGCCGAGGCGTTCTTGCACGAGGCCACGCACGCGCCGCAGCCGATGCACGCGGCGGCGGCCATCGCCTCCTGCTGCTTGTGGCCGGGAACAGGGATCGCGTTGGCGTCGGGTGCGCCGCCGGTGTTCACCGAGACGTAGCCGCCCGACTGGATGATGCGGTCGAAGGCGGAGCGATCGACGACCAGATCGCGCACGACGGGAAAGGCTTTCGCCCGCCACGGCTCGATCACCAGCGTGTCGCCGTCATGGAAGCGGCGCATGTGAAGCTGGCAGGTCGTCGTGGCGTTGTCGGGTCCGTGGGCTTGGCCATTGATCATGACGCCGCACGTCCCGCAGATCCCCTCGCGGCAATCGTGATCGAACGCGACCGGCTCTTCACCCTTGGCGATGAGCTGTTCGTTCAGGATGTCGAGCATTTCCAGAAATGACATGTCGGTTGAGATGCCGCTGAGCTGGTAGCTCTTCAGCGCCCCCGGCTGGTCCGGCCCGGCCTGTCGCCAGATTTGCAGGGTGAGGTTGAGTGATTTGGAAGCGGCGTGAGACATAGCAAAAGACTTTCTGAACCACGGAAAACACGGAAGGTCACGGAATGAAGAGGAGGCAGGAAGTCATGGCTAACTGCCCGCCTCAGTCATTGCTTCGACATTTCCTGCTTGCTTGTTTCCGTGTCCTTCCGTGTTTTCCGTGGTTGTTTGTATTGCCTTCGAGGCGGAGTCACTTGTAGCTGCGCGTTCCGAGCGGGCAGTGCTCAAACGTCAGTGGTTCCTTGTGCAGGATCGAGTCGCCACCGACGCCTTGGAACTCCCACGCGGCGGCGTAGCAGAATTTGTCGTCGTTGCGGGCGCACTCGCCTTCGCTCGTCTGATGCTCTTCGCGGAAGTGGCCACCGCACGATTCATCGCGATGCAGCGCGTCGCGGGCGAGTAACTCGGAGAACTCCAAGAAGTCGGCGACGCGACCGGCGTGTTCGAGGTTCTGGTTGAGCGTCTCACCGCTGCCGAGGACTTTCACGTCGGACCAGAATTCTTCGCGAAGCTGCTTGATCGAGTCGATCGCCTTGAGGAGTCCCTTCTCGTTGCGGCCCATCCCGACATGGTCCCACATGATGTGGCCGAGTGCCCGATGAAACTGTTCCGCGCTGCGTTTGCCGTTCACTTTGAGAATCGACGCGACGCGAGATTTGGCTGTCGTGAGCGCCTCGCCGAACTCGGGGGCCTCGGTTGAGACGGGCTTCAACTTCTTCGTCGCGATGTGGTCGCCGACCGTGTACGGGATGACGAAGTAGCCGTCGGCGAGGCCCTGCATCAAGGCGCTCGCCCCGAGACGGTTGGCTCCGTGGTCTGAGAAGTTGGCTTCACCGAGGACGTACAGGCCGGGCAGATTGCTTTGCAGGTTGTAGTCCACCCACAGGCCGCCCATCGTGTAATGGACCGCCGGATAGATTCGCATCGGGACTTTGTACGGGTTCTCGGCGGTGATCTTCTCGTACATGTGGAAGAGGTTGCCGTACTTGCCTCGCACCACGTCTTCGCCATCCCGTTTGATGGCGGCGGCGAAGTCGAGATAGACCGACAGGCCGGACGGTCCAACTCCAAAGCCCGCATCGCAGCGTTCTTTCGCCGCACGGGACGAGATGTCGCGCGGAGCGAGGTTGCCATACGCGGGGTAGCGCCGTTCGAGGTAATAGTCTCGCTCGGCTTCGGGAATCTGATCGGGAGAGCGAGCGTCTCCCTTCGTGAGCGGCACCCACACGCGACCGTCGTTGCGGAGCGATTCGCTCATCAGTGTCAGCTTGCTCTGGTGAGTGCCGCTCACGGGAATGCAGGTCGGATGAATCTGCGTGTAGCACGGGTTGGCGAAGTAGGCTCCGCGCTTGTGTGCTCGCCAGGCGGCGGTCACGTTGCAGGTCTTGGCCATCGTCGAGAGATAGTAGGTGTTGCCATATCCACCCGTGCAGAGGACCACCGCGTCGCCGGAGAACGTCTCGAACTTGCCCGTCACTAAGTCACGGGTCACGATCCCGCGAGCGACTCCATCGACGACGACGACATCCAGCATCTCGCGTCGCGCGAAGACTTTGATTCGCCCCGCATGGACCTGCCGCATCATGGCCTGATACGCCCCGAGCAGCAGCTGCTGCCCGGTTTGACCGGCACAGTAAAAGGTTCGTGAGACCTGTGCCCCGCCGAACGAACGGTTGGCCAGTGAGCCGCCATACTCGCGGGCAAACGGCACTCCCTGCGCGACGCACTGGTCAATGATCGACGTGCTGAGCGTCGCCAGCCGGTAGACGTTGCTCTCGCGCGCCCGCCACTCGCCACCCTTCACCGTGTCGTAGAAGAGTCGCCGGACCGAGTCGCCATCGTTCGTGTAGTTCTTCGCGGCGTTGATGCCGCCCTGCGCGGCAATGCTGTGGGCGCGACGCGGTGAGTCCTGAATGCAGAACGACAGGACGTTGTATCCCAACTCGGCGAGCGACGCGGCGGCGGAGCCTCCGGCCAGCCCGGTCCCAACGACGATGATCGTGTTCTTCCGCTTGTTGTGCGGCGCGACCAGCTTCAGGTCGAACTTATGGCGGTCCCACCGAGTCGCGATGTCACCCGTGGGGCATCGTCCATCGAGCGGCGTGTCGGCAACTGTGACCATGCTGGCTCTGTCTTTCGATGGCGTGGGGTAGGTTTGTAACCTGCCCGTCGGTTGTTTCTATACATCACGGGCAGGTTACAAACCTGCCCCACGTGACCCTTGGCTTTACCGTAGGCTTGTTGCTCTGCCGACAAGCGTTCCCGTCGCCAAACCGTCCCGTCGGCGGAGCGACGGGACTACAGTAGTTCTTTTCGGACCTGAACACGCCGCTACCTCTTCAAGCTGGGGATGAGGATCGGCAGGCTGGCGAATCCGACGGCGATGGCGATGGCGAACAGTCGGCCCACCCACTTGATGAGCGGCGTGTACTTGGGATGGTTCAATCCGAGCGACTGAAACGCGCTGGCGAAACCGTGCGACAGATGGAAGCCCAGCACGATGACGCCCAGCGTGTAGACGATGCGGCTGATCGGGTTGCCGAGGACCGCGAGGGCATTCGCATACGGAGCGTTGGGGGCCTGTTCGTCAAGGTACGCGATATCGGGCCGGGCTTGGAACTTCATGTCGATCAGATGCAGGATCACGAAGCCCAGGATCACCGCACCGGAACCGAACATCCACGCGCTGGGGCTGGTCGCCATCAAGCCGCGCGACTGCTTCGACTGCTTCAATGCGTACTGGTCCACTCGCGCGGAACTGTTCCCCCACGCGGTGGCAAACGCCAGATAGAGATGGGCGAGAAAGAGGAAGAAGAGACCGGTCTCGGCCACCATCAGCAACTCTTCCTGACTGTGCAGGAAGTGGGCGTAGTCGTTGTACGCCTTGGCACTGACGAAGAGGAGCAGGTTTCCTTCGAGATGCACGACCAGGAACCCGCACAACAGCAGGCCGGTGATCGCCATCACGAACTTCTGTCCGATGGACGATGACAAGAGGCGAAAGAACCAACGCAAGCCGAGCCAGTCCAAAATTCCCGTCTTGGACGGGGCAGTCGTCGATTCCGACACGTTGTCACTCCCTGCGGCATCCGCCGCGACCAGCCCTTCGCGTTTGCTACGAAGAAAAATCCCGTGCAGTTCAATCGGGCCGGATTATAGGGAGCGACCGTGCAACTTCAATTCAGGCGAAAACGGCTTTGGCCAAGTCAGTCCGCGTGTAGCAGCCCGTTGAAAAACGTAGGGTAAGCCTCTGGCTTGCCCCTTTTTCAACTGCTTTCACGGGCAAGCGAGACGCTTACCCGACATTTTTCAACAGGCTGGTAGGGTGCGTGAAGTTTTCGGAACGCACCGGTTAGAAATCGCATCTTCAAAGGTGGTGCGTTTCCAAGACTTCAGACACCCCGTAACGGCTCAGTCCACGTAGAACTCACGGACCATCAACTCGAACTGGGCCGTCCGCTGCGGATCGAGTCCCGCGAGTGTTGCTTCCTGTCGTACCCAGTCGAGTTCCAGCCGATCCACGTTCGCCGCGAGGATGCCTCGCATGTCTTCCTGATCGAGCGGACGAAAAGCGATCAGCTTGAGCAACAACAACCCTTCCGCATCCGCCACGCGCACGATCTGCTGACCGAACTGCTCGGGACGGGCACGCTCCAGAATGCGATGAAACACCGGAATGACGGCCTTCAAACAATCGACATGGATGCCGCCCGGCCCGGTGATGGCGAGCATCCCGCCGTCGGTCCAGTGATGAATGGACTGCATGACATCCAGCGTGCAGCCGGATTCCACCATCGCCTCCAACAGTCGAGGCAACTGAATCGCCGGAACGTGGAGGAGAAAGTCGACGTCCTGTGTGAAACGCCGGTTGCCCCGCACGGCCACGCCCAGACCACCGATGAGCGCATAGGCAATGCGGTGTTGCTCGAACAACGCCGCCAAGACTTCCACCGCGTTTGACAGTCGATCAGTCTGTTGGAGCGGCTCGTTCGGGGTGTCGCTGGATGAACTCACGGAAGATGCTCCTGACTTCTTGTTGACGGATTCGTCGCAAGCGGTCGTGATCGACGAACACCGACACGCTGTTACAAAGCTTCTGAGCTGCGGTTCGCATCTCGTCCACCGCTTGAATGCGTTCGCGCACGCTGAGCTCCCGATCGGCATCGATCAGCCGAGTCAACCGTTCGCGTGCGGAGGGGAATTGGATCGGAATGTGGATCATGTTGGGTGACTCACGGGTCATTCACTGTTCGTGCGGTGGTCGAAAAGGATATGCCGGTCGAAGGACATCGACAATCGGGGGCGTCGCAGGCAGGGACATCGCCTTTTTCATTGTAGGGTGGGACCAGCTCGCGTCGGGCACCGGCCCACCATCGGGAAACGTCGAGAAATCATGGTGGGCCGGCGCGACGAAGCGCCACTGGTCCCACCCTACAGGTAACGCAGACCCAACAAGGCGATGGCCCTGTCGCAGGTCACTGTTGTTGACGCTGGTCGATTGCCCGCCCGAACATCATGATCGTCACGCGCGAGTTGGCATTGACTGGCTCGTGAACTTGAAGCGGCAACGAATCACTCAACGAATCACAACGGGGGACGGACAAGATGGGCAACAGGATCGGTCGGACGAAGTCGGCGGTTTTGGCTGCGTTGGTGTGGGGCTGTTCGTGGTCGTGGGGGACGGCGGCGGAGCCGATCCGGTTGTGGGACGGAGACGCTCCCGGCGCGTTGGGGAAGGCGGACCACGATGTCCCGACGCTGACGCCGTATCTTCCGGCCGAGGGCCAGGGGAGCGGCACGGCCATCGTCGTTTGTCCGGGTGGCGGCTACGGTGGCTTGGCTGCTCATGAGGGCGAAGGTTATGCGAAGTGGCTGGCCGACAATGGCGTCGCCGCGTTTGTGTTGAAGTACCGACTCGGGTCAAAGGGCTATCGACACCCGGTCATGTTGGGAGACGCCTCACGCGCGATCCGTCTCGTGCGAGCCAAAGCCGCCGATTGGAAGCTCGATCCCAAGCGGATCGGCATCATGGGCAGCAGTGCCGGCGGACATCTGGCCTCGACCGCCGTCACGCACTTCGATGCCGGCCAGGCCGACGCGGCGGATGCCATCGACCGACACAGCTCGCGCCCCGACTTCGGCGTCCTGTGCTACGCCGTCATCTCGATGCAGGACGGTGTCACGCATGGCGGCTCGAAACGGAACCTGCTCGGCGACAAGCCTGATCCCGTGCTGGTCGAACTTCTCTCGAACGAGAAGCAGGTCACGAAGGAAACTCCACCCTGCTTTGTCTGGAGCACTGGCGAAGACAAGGCCGTTCCGGTCACGAACTCGTTGCAGTTTGTGATGGCGTTAGAGAAATCGGGGATTGCCTACGACTTCCACGTTTATCAAAAAGGTCAGCACGGCATCGGCCTGAGCGAAGGTAAAAACGGCGTCGCGGCGACCGACGTTCACCCGTGGGGTAAGGATTTGCTGTTCTGGCTGCGACAGAACGGCTGGGCCAAATAGTCGGCTGACACGGGTCTGATTGAGCCGATATACTCGGCCTGCGACCGGAGGATGGGCACTCTTGCCCGTCCTCTTCGGTCGCAGCGAAGGTGAAGCTTCTCCGAAAGATAAGCGGACGGGCGGGAGTGCCCAGCCTCCAATTGATCTCTGAATTGAGCGAGACGAACTCATGAGCACGTTGATCGAACACGCCATCGTCACTCCCGAAGAACTGCTGGAGATGAGCGACTCCAAGCAGTACGAACTCGTGGACGGGCAACTGGAGGAGAAAGAAGTGTCGTACCTTTCGAGTTTGATCGGCGGTGAAGTGTCACGCCGTCTGAGCAATCATGTTTTGGAGCGGGAGTTGGGTACCGTCACCGGTTCCGACGCGAGCTTCCAATGTTTCGACGATGACGATCCGCTCAAAGTGCGTCGTCCGGATGTGGCCTTCATCGCGCGAGGCCGGTTGCCTGCCGAGGAACTCGCACGCGGGCACGTCACGATCTCGCCGGACCTCGCCGTTGAAGTTGTTTCGCCCAACGACTACGTCTATGAGTTGAATAAAAAGGTTCAGGAATACCTGAGGGCTGGAGTGCGACTGGTCTGGGTCATTGATCCCGAGAACCGGACGCTGCTCGTTCACCGGGCCAATCGCACGCTGGCCGAATTCAACCCGGAAGACGAACTGACCGGTGAAGATGTCATCCCCGGATTCCGCTGCCATGTGCGAGACTTTTTTAAGCCACTCGACTTGCTGGCGAAGCCACCCGCCGCGTGAATGACTCGCGATCCTCGACCGTGACTGTCCCACTTCCAAGCCAAGCACGGCTGCTGGAATTGGTGTGGACGACGGTCATCTCCAACGTCACGATAAGCCCGCTTGAATCAGCCACTTTTCTGCGGATCTGCGGACTCAATTGTTGGAACGTACTTCTGTGTCAATTGCCTCTGAACTTTCTGTGTCACCGGCTTCTATGCTTCCTGCTCGTGGCAAGACGATCGCCGTCATGCCCGCCTACAACGCGGCGCGAACCTTGGAGCGAACCGTCGCTGACATTCCTCCCGGTTCTGTGGACGAGATCATCTTGGTCGATGATTGCAGTCGCGACAACACAGTTGAGATTGCCGAGCGACTTGGCCTGACCGTGATTCGACACGAGAAAAACCTCGGTTACGGTGGCAATCAAAAAACGTGCTACCGCCGCGCATTGGACTCCGGGGCCGACTACATCGTGATGATTCATCCCGACTATCAGTACGACAGTCGAGTGATCCCTGTTGCGGTCGAGATCATCCGGCTCGGCATCTGCGACTTCGTGATGGGTTCGCGCATTCGCACGCGTCGTGAGGCCCTTTCGGGCGGGATGCCCGCTTGGAAGTACGTCGCCAATCGCGGCCTGACGCTCGTGGAGAATGTGGTTCTCGGCCAGAACTTGGGCGACTTTCACAGCGGTTTTCGTGCGTATCGTCGCGAAGTCTTGGAAACGATCCCGTACACGAAGAACTCCAACGACTTCGTGTTCGATAGCGAGTTCCTCGCGCAGGCCGTCCATTTCGGGTTCAAGCTGGGCGACATTCCCGTCCCCGTGCGGTACTTCGATGAGGCGAGCAGCATCAATTTCCGACGCAGCGTAAAGTACGGTCTCTCGACGCTGGGCGTTCTGGCCAAGTACAGCCTGCGCCAGATGGGCCTGTACCGATCGAGTCTGTTCAAGCTCGATCCGCCTCGCCAATAAACCGGTTCCCCCTTGGGTTGCAGTCGGCCGAAGTCACTCTCCGAATTGCCGAAACCAACTGTCTGGAATTCGGACAATTCTCGCTGTGCAGAGAGTCCGACGATGATGCCTCGGCCACGGTGAGAGCGGCCTGACGGTGATCCGTACCCGCCGGGTTGAACTCGCCAGTGCCCCGCGTTTCAAGGGAAATGGGGCAAACGGGGTGAAGTCCTGTCAGGGAAGTTCGTCGAGAGGTCGTTCCTTGACGGTCAAAGGTCAGGGGCTAGAATCGGGCCGAACTTGCCGAAGCTGCTGGCTGTAGCGACGAGTCCGGGCGATGAAATGTCAACCCCCTCTCGTGACCGCATTCAGTCGGTGCCTCTCCCGGTTTGCGGTTCCCGCTCACGGCCTTCTGGTCGAGCGTGTTTGCCACCGGTCATGACAGCAAATGAGAGGCCTCGCCCGTGGATGGAAATGCTTCCGCCGAGTTCAAAGAGCTGGTTCGGTCGCGCACAGACATCGTGCAGTTGATCGGCGAAACAGTCGCGCTTCAGCCTCAACAAGGAGGCCGTGTCTTCAAAGGACTCTGCCCTTTTCACGACGATCACAACCCGTCGTTTCAGGTCAATCCCGAGCGGCAGTCTTACAAGTGCTGGGTCTGCAACGAGGGAGGCGATTGCTTCTCGTTCGTGATGAAGCACGACAACCTCGGGTTTCCCGAGACGCTGGAATTCTTGGCCCGTCGTGCCCATTTGGAGATGCCCGCCAAGTTGCGTCGCGGGCCAGCCGAGTCATCACACAAGCCGCAGTTGTACGACGTGCTGACGTGGGCACAGGAAGAGTTTCACAATTGTCTGCTCGCGTCGGCAGCCGGTGAACGAGCGAGAAACTATCTCCGCGAGAGAGGATTTACACAGGCGACCATCGCTCGTTGTAAGTTTGGGTATTCGCCAGACGATTGGGAGTGGCTCATCCGTCGGGCGAAAGGGCGGTTCGATGTGGAGCTGCTGTTGGATGCACGACTCGTCACGCAGCGAGCCGAGGGTGGCGGTTGTTTCGATTTTTTCCGTGATCGCGTGTTGTTTCCAATTCACGACGAAAGAAGCCGTGTTGTGGCGTTTGGGGGACGCATTCTCCCGGACAACACGTACGAGAACGCTCAGAAATATCTGAACAGCGTTGACAGCGCCATCTTCCATAAGAGTCGGCTTTGCTTTGGATTGGCTTGGGCGCGCGAGGCGATTAAGAAGAGCAAGACCGTGCTGGTCACTGAGGGGTACACCGATTGCTTGAAGGTGCAGCAGGCCGGATTGATGAACGCCGTGGCAACGCTGGGAACGGCTCTCACCGATTCGCACGTCACGCTGCTCAAGCGATTGGCTGGCAAGGTGGTCTTGGTTTACGACGGAGACAAGGCTGGGAAGGACGCGGCAGAACGATCACTCTCAAAATTCTTGGCTCAAGATGTCGATTTGCGAATCCTGACATTGCCGGGTGAATTGGACCCGGATGAATTTGTAACGGCTCACGGGGCGAAGGCGCTGGAGGAGTTGATTGACGCGGCTCCGGAAGTGGCGGAGTACGAGTTGCGAGTGTTAATCGGGAGGCATGGAACGGAGACGATCGATGCTCGGATGCGGATTCTGGACGGGATGCTGCAACTGTTGATCATGTCGCCGGGGAGCGTGGGAACGGTCAAGGAAGATCTGCTGATTGGCCGTCTGCCGCAGCGTCTCGGGTTGTCCGAGTCAGACGTGCGGCGACGGTTGAAGGAGATGCGCGGCGAGCATCAAAACAGGCTGATTCGCACGACAGAGCGGAGAGTTCCCGCAACCGAACCAACCGGTGAGTCCCCTCACCACCGCTGGAGACCGGCGATCCTTTCACTCCAGCAAACTCAAAGCAAAGACGATCTGCTGGAGTGCGAATTACTCCAGCTCCTCTTCACTTCGCCGGATATAGTTGACGCGGTTCGGCGAGAGATTGGCACGGCTGATTTTAAGAACGAAGTCCTGCAGGAACTGTTGACCGTCTGCTTTGACTTGAGCGATGACGGCCAGTTGCCCAGCTTCGACAAAGTGCTGTCTCGACTCGAGTGCCCCGACTTGAAGGGCTTGATCGTTTGGATTGACGAACAGGCTCGCGAACGGGAAATCGCGACAATGCTGGCACAGGATGCCGCCCGGGAAGGAGACGATTCCTTCAATGGACTACTGCGGCAGGTGCTGAACGGTTTGAAGTGGCGTCGAACGCAAGACAGTCATCGTGCGGCTCAAGGTCGGCTGATTGAACGGCCGCGTGAGGCGGCGAGTCTGACACAGGAAACACTCGATTTGCTTCAACAAGCCTCCCAGTTTCACCAGCGGCGTTCGGCAAGAAAGGTTTGAGGCGTTTGGCCCGGCCTTCGCTACCGGAATGCCGCCGCAGGGATGGCGGCGTGTCGCAAAACGAGATGTGCCTCAGGCAGAATTGGGCTTAGAACAAACCGTGAACGAACTTCAAGCTCGTTCACTCACACAGATGCAATCAACGAGTTGAATCAGTTTTTTGGAGGAGTTTCAGGTGCACCGACTCGACCAAGGTTTGAACCAACTGATTGAAACCGGCAAACAGCAGGGCTTCCTGACGTTCACTCAAGTGAATGACTATTTGCCAGACGAAGCGGTCAATCCCGAGAAGCTGGACGACCTCTTGATGTCGATGGACGAACTCGGCCTCGAAGTCGTTCCCGACTCCAAATTGCCCGTCAGCCTAGACGACCTTCGCAAGCGTCCTTTGAAACTCAAGGTGACCAAGCCGAAGGAGCCGGGCGAAGAGAAGTCGCGCAAGATCGACGATCCGGTTCGGATGTATCTGACCCAGATGGGCGAGATCCCGCTGCTGACGCGCGAACAAGAGATCTCGCTGGCCAAGAAAATTGAGGTGACCCGGAAGCGGTTCCGTCGCCATTTGCTGGAGAGTGAATACGCGCTCAAATTGTCGATCGACATTCTCACGAAGGTGCATCTCAGTGAGCTGCCGTTCGACCGCACCATCAAGGTGTCCGTGACAGAGGGACTGGAGAAAAATCAGATTCTGGGCCGGATGCCTCACAATCTGAAGACGCTCGAAAACCTGCGCAGTAAGAGTTCCTACGACTATGAAGTGTGCCTCAACCCAGAGAGTTCCGCTGCGGAAGTCTCCGCGGCGCGACTGTCGTTGGTTCAGCGTCGTCGCAAGATGGTCACGTTGCTGGAAGAACTCAGCCTACGCACCCAGCGTTTGCAGCCGACCATGCGCCGCATGGAACAGCTTGCTCGACGCATGACTGAACTTCAGCGACAGATCGATGGTCTGAAGCATCTCAAGTCGGCCAAGGACGAGCGCGCGAATCTGCAAAAGGAACTTCGCGACCTGATGCTGATGACGTTGGAAGACCCCAAGAGTCTCAGCAAACGCATCGAAGAAATTCACGAACGCTTTGCCGCCTACGAGCAGGCGATGCGTGAGTTGTCGGGCGGAAACCTACGGTTGGTTGTTTCGATCGCGAAGAAGTATCGCAACCGTGGACTGAGTTTTCTGGACCTCATCCAAGAGGGAAACACCGGCTTGATGAGAGCCGTCGATAAGTACGAGTATCGACGCGGCTACAAGTTCTCAACGTACGCCACCTGGTGGATTCGGCAAGCCATCACGCGCGCCATCGCGGATCAGGCCCGTACGATTCGCATCCCGGTTCACATGATCGAGACCATGTCGAAGCTGCGCAAGGTCAGCAAGAAACTGTTGCAGGACAAGGGACGCGAACCGACCATCGAAGAGACTGCGGAAGCTGCGGGAGTCAGTCTGGAAGAAACGCGCCGTGTGTTGAAAATCTCCCGGCACCCGATCAGTCTTGATCGTCCTGTCGGAGAGAGCGAAGATAGTTTCTTCGGCGACTTCATCGAAGACGAATCGACCGAAAGTCCCGTCAATTCTGCGACGCAAGAGATGTTGAAGGACAAGATCGATGTTGTTCTGAAGACGCTGACCTACCGTGAGCGTGAGATCATCAAGCTGCGATACGGCCTGGGTGATGGCTATACCTACACGCTGGAAGAAGTCGGCCGGATCTTCAAAGTCACGCGGGAACGCGTTCGACAGATTGAAGCCAAGGCCGTTCGGAAGCTGCAGCACCCTGTCCGCAGCAAGCAACTCAAGGGATTCCTAGACACGCTCGCTACGGTGGCCGCTCCTGCCAACTGATTTGCAGTTAAAGGATGTGCGCTAATTTTGGCTCGAAAAGGACGCGAGTCGGTCGAAAGACCGGCTCGCGTTTTCTTGTTATAGTCTGGCCGACAGTTGAAGCAGACTCACCTCCGTGGAGCGAATGGATGACGCCGACCAACACCGGGCTGAAGGAAATTCACGATTTACGAGAACAGCTTGAGGAGCGGACCCGGCAACTCAAAGACGGTCCACTTCAGATCGCCTCCCGGCAGGCGACGATCAACACGAAGCGGGCGGCATTTGAAGCTCAGAGGTTGAAACTCAAGCAATTGAAAGTCGCTTCGGAACAGAAGAGTCTCCAACTGAAATCGAACGAGGACCGCATCCGCGATCTCGAATCGAAGCTTCACGCGGTCTCATCGAACCGGGAGTACGACGCGCTGCGAACGCAGATCGCGGCGGACAAGATGGCAAACAGTGTCCTCGAAGACGAGATCATCGAAGCCTTGGAAAGGGTCGATGAGATGTACGCCGACGTGACCGATGTCGAAGCGGGCATCGTGCGGATCGAAGCAGAACTCAAAACGTTGTCTGCCGCAGTCCACGAACAGGAAGCGGGTTTGCGCCAGCAGATCGAAGAACTGACGGTAAAGGTGAGCGATGTCGAGTCGTTCCTGCCGCCGGATGTGATTCCAACCTACCGTCGATTGGTCGCGGCTTATGGAGCCAAGGCTCTGGCCCCCGTGAAGGAACGGTCCTGCGGTTCTTGTTACATCGGCCTGACTTCTCAAGTCGTACTCGAACTCAAGAGCGGCAAAATCAAGTTTTGCACCTGTGGCCGACTGATGTACTTCGTGGGATGAGCCTGTTCTCTCAGTGAGGGCATCCTGTCGGGGCTGGTTCAGCTTGCAATTCGCTCGTCGTGATGTTTGTTCGCCACACCTGCCTCCGGCGTGTGGCGTTTCTTCAACATGTGTCGGATTGTTGCCCCACGGACTTCGGTACAAACGCCCTGTTTTTGATGAGGTTCTGTCGATCTTGGAGCCGATTGCGGTTCCGGCCCAGTGTTTGCTTTCCGAGATGCATCAGAGCGAAGTCACCGTGAGCTTCGTGCGACCTGCTAAATCGGAATGGGAACACCCGGCATGACGCAACAACGCAACTTCAAACGGATGCTGATCAATGTTCAAGATGGCATTCATCATCTCCATATTGGGGAGATGGAAATCTGGGATGGAGCCGATTTGGCGCTCTGGCGCGAGGGTCTATTCAAGTTGATCGAGCACGAGCGATGTCGGTCCATTTCCATCGACATGCGTTTCGTGAAGTACATCCCCAGCGGTTTCTTCGGAATGCTGATCGATTGGCAGGAGAAGCGCGGCGTGTGCTTCGCCATGACCACCCCGCAGCCCAATGTTCAGCGGATGTTGTGGTTCCGCCGGTTCTTTCAAATGGGTCGCGACGGGTTGTATGAGCTCAAAACGGAGCCACAAGACGCAATGGTCGCCCCGAATCCCGGCACTGCCGATTGCCTAACAGAGACGGCCGCGATCTAACAGCCTGTTGAAAAACGTAGAGTAAGCCTCTGGCTTGCCCCTTTTTCAACTGCTTTCACGGGCAAGCGAGACGCTTACCCTATGTTTTTCAACAGGCAGCTAAGCACGGCCTACTGCTTGTCGCTGGCGTCATCCGTCTGCTTGGCGAGCGGCGTCCAGCGTTTGATGCGGACGGCATTGGCTTCGCGGTACGGGTCTTCCGCGACAGTTCGTTCGATGGCCGTGACCGCTTCTGCAAACTTACCTTGGCGAACGCGACACTCTGCGAGGAGAGACCGCGCGGCGAAAGTCCAACGGCCTTTGCGGTCGAAGCGCTTGATGTAGCCAGTCAGTTGCTCGACGGCGGCTGCATATTCTTCTGCCTCGAACTTGCTGAGACCACTCCAGTAGATCGCATCTTCAGCGGCCAGTCGGTGCAGTTGAACGACCTCAGAAAACTGGCTCGGCTCGATTTCCAAATGGCGAATTGACAAGTAGCGCTGCGTCGCGTCCTCGAACTTGCCCAGGAGTTGGTCGGTGCGAATTCGGAGCATCTTCCGTTCGGGAACGGCACCAGCGGGTTTGCCGGTCTGCGGGTCCACGCGCACGGTGATCGGTGCGTTGAAGCTGAAGCAGAGTTGCTGCATCTGTTGAAACGTCGCAGGGCTGGTGTGTCCGAGTCGATCGTACACTCCAAACTCGATCGCGAGCTGTTGCATCTGCTGCAACTTCAATGAGTTGGTTTTGTGTGCCATCGAGAGTTGACGTTCGGGATACGGCCAGAGCGTGATGTTGCCGTGGTTGAGGCTTGGGCAGGCGATTTGAATGCGGTTGATCAGCCCCGAGCGGCCGAGATCATCGGTTGGGGGATCGAACAGGATGCAGGCTGACTCAGTGGAGAGAACCTGTTCCAAGCGACTCATTCGGCGGCTCCAAAAGCCGGGTTCGGCGATGGGCATTACGCGAGCCTCTTTCAACGACGCCGCATCAATCCCATAAGGCTGGTCGGCGCGAGCGGTCAATTGTTGCAGCCACTCCGCGTGATCAGGGATTTCCGCCAAAGTCGCCGGTTTGAAACCGGCCGGTCCTGCTTCGGATGAGGACGGGATAGCCAGTCCCAGCTTCGCGTCGAACAGATGAACTCGGTCATTGAGAATCACTCCCAACAACCAGTCGCCATCAGCAGGCTTCGCTGCATCACTTGGTCGCACGATCACACAGTCGATCCGCAATTGCCGCAGTACAGACGCGCAAATCCAAGCGCGATCTTCTGGCGTGCCGCGCCCGGTCATCAAAATCAGGTACGTGGAGATCGGAAGCTCGGGAGCATCGTCGCCCAGTAACGCGATGTTGCGAACGACGAATTGGAAGACTTCTTGGACTCGTTGCAGTTCGTCGTTGCTGCGTGCCGCGAGATACGTCGCGAGAGTGTTAGCTAACAGGCAATCGCGGATGTGGACCGCGTCCAGCTCGTCGAACTTGTCGGATTTGAGCCGCTTCTCGACCTCAGCGCTAGTCCAATCGGCCGGTGGCGCGGGAGTCTCCGCCTCAGCGCCATCACCATCCTGCCGGGCATCAGCCAACTTGCCTCGCCAAGAATTGAGCAGGCTCACCGGCTTGTCCGGAGCAGCGGCGAAGCCGACGTTTTCAGGACGAAGCTGATGGATGGCGCTCTTGAGCAAGTCTTCTGCAGAAGCGGCTTTGTTGGTGGCTTTACCGGATGACACGACCGCTTTGCGCGGGCACCCCGTGACGGTCGCCAACATCAAGAGACTTGCGATCAGGATCGAAGCGCGTCGAACAATCATGACGGAGGTTCTACTCGAAGGAATGAGTGGACAGGTTGAGGGCCACGGACGCACTGAAGCTGCTTCGTGGTTCTACTTCTGCTGTGAAGGTTCGCATGGTTGAGGTGAGTGCAAAGTGAGAAGTGATCAATGCAAAGTGCAAAGTTGAGGCAGTCGCACCTTCATCAGGCGTGGCGCGGCCGGTCTCGGAGGATCATCGGGGGCGATTCGTACTACTCACGTTCTGTTTCTTCGCCGGGCGCGCAGAATTTCGGCAGACCAGATTAGGCAAAATGATGAAGCACAGAATCATCAAGCTGGGCGGTCTGCTTGCGGGTCTCTTCCATCATTCTGTGCTTCATCATTTTGCCATTCCGGTTCTCGCTGCTTTGGGTTGCGGGTACCCCGCGCCGGGTTTGTCAGAGTCATTCCTTCCGCCTTTCATTTTGCACTTTGCACTGAACACTTCTCACTTTGCACTCAATCCTCCCACCCAATCCACCACCGTAGAAACGCTGACGGTTGCCGCTCCTACGCCGAAGGTCGGCAAGTCGTTGAGCGTTTTCTACGGAGAGGACTTTCGGCTTTACTCGTGCGACGACGGACCTTCATCCCGCGAACTCCAAGGCCAGCGCTCGCAGTTGAACCAACTGTTCAATCAGCCGGGGCAACTCGTGCAACGGGATCATGTTGGGGCCGTCGCTGAGAGCCTGATCGGGATTCGGATGGGTTTCAAAAAAGATGCCGTCGCAGCCGGATGCGACGGCCGCGCGAGACAGAAACGGGACCAGTTCGCGCCGCCCTCCCGTGGTCGCTCCGCCGGGAAGCTGCACGCTGTGAGTGGCATCAAAAATGACAGGACCGCCGAACGATTGCATCACGGGGATGCAGCGCAGGTCGTTCACGAGTCGTCCGTATCCGAACATCGTGCCGCGTTCGGTCAGCAGGACATTCGGGTTTCCAAATGCCTCACACTTCTTGACGACGTGAACCATGTCTTCGGGAGCGAGGAACTGCGGCTTCTTGACGTTGATCGTTCCGCCATGCTTGGCCGTCGCGGCGGCGACCGCTTCCACCAGATCGGTCTGTCGCGCGAGGAACGCGGGAATCTGAACGATCTGGCACACGGCGGCGGCTGGCTCAGCTTGGCTTGGCTCGTGAACATCGGTCAGCAATGGCAGGCCGGTGGTCGCGCGGACCTTGGCCAAAATTTCCAAGCCTCGTTCGAGACCCGGCCCTCGGAAACTGTCCACGCTCGTCCGGTTGGCTTTGTCGAAGCTCGACTTGAAGACGATCTGCACGTTTTGTGATGCAACGAGGTCCGCCAATCGCTTCGCGACCTCTAACACCAACTCTTCACTTTCGATGACGCACGGGCCAGCGATAAACAGCAGTGGCTCGCGTCGTCCACAACGCCAGCGTCCAATCGAAATCGGGTTATTCGGCAAGGTGAGTCCTTTCTCGCAGATCACGTCCAATCGGGGGCGGCATCCTATCCGCAGTCGTCCCCACTCGCGACCGTTGTCGAGGTCATGCCGAAGTGAAGCCAACTGCAATCAGCCGTAGGGCGCTAGCCCCGGTTCAGTGGACACAAACCGGGGCTAGCGCCCTGCGGCTGATCAGGAAGTGTCAGCGTTCGCCAAAGGGAAGTCCGGCTTTCGGAAAAGCCGGACTTCGACCAGCCCCGAGCAGTTTGTGAACCGGGGTTGAGCGAACTTGGCAACGCTTGTAAGGTCTGCAACCCCTCGAATATCCGGGGGCTTTCTTCGAGCCACGACAAGGATGTCGAGTGTTCCTCACGCGATCCATTCGCCGCAAGCTGGTCATCGGACTGGGACTCGTCCTGTTGATGCTTGTGCTGCTCGGTGTCGCTGGCTTCTCGGGCCTGTGGTCGTACCGCAGCGTCGTAAAAGACCTGCAAGCTCAGTTGGACAACGAGCCAAATCGTTCCGATCTCTCTCAAGCATTGGCCGCTCTGATCGAGCCATTGATGCTGATCGAGCGGCCGACGGAGCCATTGGGGCCGAGGGTTCTCAAGCGGCAGGAGCTGGAGTTCCACTCCGCGTTGTGGACGGAACGGCTTGCCCAAGCGACGCGCGAAATGCGTGAGTATCGCCGCCGGATTCCCCTTCCATCGACACTGGCTGGACCGCGCGTGGGGATCACCCACATCAAGTTGGATGAGATCCAACAAACTCTGGAGCGGATGGAGATTTGGCGGCAGCAACTCGAAAAGACGGCGATCCGCGAGCCGATTCTCAACGCGATGCTGCGCGACATCGCCCGCTTGCAGATCATCGTGCAAGAGCTGCCCAACTCCGAGGTTGGCTTCCACACGACTTTGCGTGAGGCGCACGATGCCTACAAATGGCGACTGTGGTTGATCGGCAGTTGTCTCGTCCTCGTGCTACCGCTCCTCGCGTCGTTGTATTGGTGCGGTTACGTCTGGATTTTCGTGCGAGTCAAGAAGCTGCACGACGCGGCGCAGCGAGTGGCCAACGGAGACTATCGACATCGCCTCACACTGCCCGGTCGTGACGAAATGGTCGATCTGGCCGACAGCTTCAACCGGATGATCGACCGCTTCCAGCGCGACAAGTCGGAGTCTGATCGCGAGGCACAGTGTCGTGGCGAACAGATCGTGCGGAACAAGAATTTGGTGGACCTCGGGCAGATGGCTTCGGGGATCGCGCACGAGATCAACAACCCGCTGAACTCGATCCTGATGGCATCGGACTCTCTGCTTCAGCGACTGATCGAATCGGAGGGCCGGTTTGGAACAGACGCCGCCGACCGCGAGTTGCTGCGCGCGTATCTGCCGATGATTGCCCAGGCGGCCGACCGGTGTCAGGCCATCACGCATCGCACGCTCGACATCGCCCGCGGCAACAACGGCCCGCGCGTGCGCTATGACTTGACCAAAATTGTGGTCGAAGTTCTCGACCGCCTGCGTCACGTCCAAGGCCACGATCACATCGTGATTGAGTTCAACAGAAGCAAGCCACACTCTGCCGATGTCAATCCGGGGGAGTTGGTTCAGGTCGTGCAGAACCTCGTGATGAATGCCCTCGAAGCGATGGAGGGACAAGATTCGGGGACCGTCGCCATTGCGCTCGATGAGTCCGTGGACGAAGTCATTCTGAGCGTGAAGGACTCGGGCTGCGGAATGACTCCTCACGTTCTCTCACATCTCTACAAACCGTTCTTCACTGAGCGAGCGTCCGGCAAGGGAACGGGCCTCGGCCTGTCGATTGTCGATCGCATCGTCGGAGAGCACGGCGGTCGAATCGAAGCTCTCAGCGACGGTCCCGGCGAGGGAAGTACCTTCCGAATCCACATTCCGCGCAGGGCGCAGGAGTCGGCGGCAGCGGCCTAACGCAACGGAGCCGCCGTCCAAGATAATGCCCGCGAAATCAGTGCAAAGTGAGAAGTGATCAGTGCAAAGTGCAAAGTAACTTCGGACGAGAGTTCTCTGCGATTTTGCACTTTGCACTGATCACTTCTCACTTTGCACTCTCTGACAACTTCTCTGTTGGAAGCACAGAAGTTGTGAACAACGCAACAAGTGGAACACATCCAACGATGATCGAAGAGTTCCCCACCAAATCACGTTGCCTCACTTTTCCTCTTCTGATATCACCCGCCGCCTCTTGAACTGCCAATCGGCAAACACCGCCATCCGACATGGGTCGGCTCGCTGACAAGGATGTCACGAGTAGGGCAAGGAGATCGCCCGTTGACTGCTGCCGCGACAAACAAACTGCGAGTCCTGTTCGTCGATGATGAACAGACCATTCGCGATGTGATGAAGATCGAATTGCCACGCATGGGCCACGATTTGGTGCTGTGCGAAGACGGCCACGCCGCATTGAAGGCCCTCGAACTTCAAACCTTCGATGCCGCCATCGTCGATCTGCGTATGCCCGGCCTCAGCGGCTGGGACGTGATCCAGCACATCAAGAAGGTCTCGCCCGAGACCGAAGTCATCATCAGTACGGCTCACGGCGACGTGGACGCCGCGATCCAAGCCGTTCGCGCGGGGGCTTACGATTTCCTCCGCAAGCCGTGCAAGCTGATCGACATCAGTGCCTCGCTCAAGCGGGTTGCCGACAAGCGGATGCTCACGAACAAAACGATCGCTCTCGAATCGAGGCTCAAGGCCGTCGAAGGCTCACCCGATTTGATCGGTCGCACGCCCGAGATGCTGCGTGTCAAGAAACTGTGCGAGAAGATCGCACCGACCGATTCGAGCGTCCTCATCCTGGGTGAGACCGGCACTGGGAAAGAACTCGTCGCGCGACGCATTCACGATCTCAGCAATCGCTCGAAGATGCCATTCGTCGCCGTGAATTGCGGAGCGCTGCCCGAGAACCTCGTCGAGAGCGAGTTGTTCGGACATCGCAAAGGAGCGTTCACCGGAGCCGACACGCCACGCAAAGGACTGCTCGAAGTCGCCAATGGTGGCACGCTGTTCCTCGATGAGTTGGGTGAACTCGACAAATCCATGCAGGTCAAGCTGCTGCGGTTCTTGGAGTCCGGCGAGGTCCGGCGCGTCGGTGAAAATGAAGCCTTTCACGTCGATGTCCGCGTCGTTTGCGCCACGAACTGCGACCTCCAGCACATGGTCGTCGATGGCTCGTTCCGCGAAGACCTGTTCTTCCGCGTCAACACGTTTGAGATCACGTTGCCACCGCTGCGCGAACGCAAGGATGACATTCCGGAACTCGCACGGACTTTGATCGCCCGGCACCTCAAGCGACGTGATGTCCCGGAAAACGTGCTGTCTCCCGAGACGATCCAAGCCCTCAAACTGCACGACTGGTCGGGCAACGTGCGGGAACTCGCCAACGCCCTCGAACACGCGGTCATCATGTCGGATGGCGGCGTCGTGCAGCCGGAAGACCTGCCGGCGGGCGTCCTGCGCCACGCGGCTAGTGCGGGCCTCATCAAACCCGCGACGGTGGAGTTGCCGTCGTCACACCCGAAGACACTGCGCGAGATCGAAATGGACGTGATCTATCGCGTGCTGGACAAGCATCAGGGCGACAAACCCAAAGCCGCCATTGAACTCGGCATCGCGCTGAAGACGCTCTACAACAAACTCAACGGCGACCAGACGAAGGCCGCCGGTTGAGCGTGTTGAGAACACACCAACCCGAAGCGTAAGCGAGGCCGCCACCAGCGTCAGGACGGCACTCCATAACCGTCTGAATTGCGAACCGCAACGTGTCCCGGACGCTCAGAGCGTCCGGAACACTGGTTCCGCCGGAGTGAGGCCGCACACACGCCGTTCCTCGCTCACGCTTCGGTTAGTGTTTCTTCGCCTCACTTCACCTCGCGGATGCGGATGCTCTTGAACTCCGTCCACATCGGCTTACCCGCGTGAAGCTGTAACGCGAGAACCCCCTCCTTCAGAGCCAACTCGGGGTGGTTGTCGGTGAAGTCGAGGATCAGCACGTTGTTGAGATAGTGCTGGATCTGGTTCCCCTTCGCGAGGATCACCACGTCGTTCCAGTCGCCCAGCTTGAACAGCTTCTCGAACGCGGCGGCATCGACGAGGTCTGACTTCACGACCTTCTTGCCGTCGGTCTCCCACGTTGCCTGCTCGCCAACGAGGCAAACCCGCGCGCGTTTGCCACCCTCGTCATAGATGAAACCCGCGACGTTTGGCAGTTTGCTTTCGTTCCGCAGCTCGTGCTGATACCCGCGCACGACCCATGCGTTGCCGACTTTGCCATCGGTGATGTGCTTTGACCGATACTGAATGCCCGAGTTGTTCGTCGCGTTGCAGCGGAATGACAGCCGCAATTCAAAATCCTTCGTCGAACCGTCCTTCCAGATGATGAACGTGTTGCCTTTGGCCGGATTCTCGGCAGTGGTCTCACCGTGAATCACGCCGTCCTTCACGCTCCACAGTTTGGGATCGCCATCCCAACCGGTGAGGTCTTTCCCGTTGAAGAGCAGCTTCATCCCCGCCACTTCGGAGGGAGCCTCGGCCCCCATCGCGCTGACGGACATCGCACCAACAGCAAACCAACAAACCGCCATTCGGACCACATCGCGAAGCATATTGTTCTCCAAGAAAAGTGAATCGAGCCACATCGTTTGTTATAGCTGCCGAGTGTCGCCGAGGTCAGTGATCGGGGATCGGTATCAGGGCCATCGCCTTGTTGGGTCTGCGAAACTTGTAGGGTGGGACCAGTGGCGCTTCGCCGCGCCGGCCCACCATGATTTCTCGACGTTACCCGATGGTGGGCCGGCGCTCGAAGCGAGCTGGTCCCACCCTACGTTGAAAAAGGCGATGGCCCTGGATCGGTACGATTAATCCAAACTGTCACCGAAACGCCTCATCGGGGATACCGGCCGTCGTGCAGTGTTTGGCGGCGAGCGAACCGCGTGACCAGAGCGTCCGTTCGACGAGGACTCGCAACAGCGTTTCCAAACTGGCCTGCGCGTCGCGACTTTCCAGCAAACCAATCGCCCGCGCGATCGCTTCCAGCGTGCAAAGGTTCCGCGAGTCGCGTTGAGTTCTCAGGCGGTACTCGGACGGTGGACCCGCGGGAAGTCTCACATGCGGGATACCAACGAGTCCTGGTTCACGCCGCACGAACTTCGTCGTTTGTCGCCAATTCGCATCCGGCACGATCAAGTTCACCGGTCCCGTCAGTCGCGATACAAAGTCGCTCGTCAGTTCGACCGAGTGCGGGCTGGGGTAGAGCAGCAGCGATTCTCGACCTTCTTCGATCAAACCCGTAGCAGACATCCGTTCGTCCCGTCGGCCATGAATGCGCAACTCGCTGTTCGTGAGCGCCTTCACCGCCAAGCGTGCGGTGTTGGTCGTCAGCACTTCCTCACAGGTGTGCATTAACACGATCACGCGAGTTTGCAGAGCCAACTTTGGAATGAGCTCGCAAAAACACAGCACCCGCCGAATCTCACAACCCGGACAACGATGAGCGGACAACAACGAACGCAACGGCGGACCTCGCAAGAAATAAGCTCACTCTCAATGACACGACGGCACAGTGAACGATGCACAGAGCTTGGCCGAGTCGCAAGCCTTGTCTCCTCCCGCATCACGGCTCTTTCCCGTCAGGGGTTGACGAGTCGTGTGGGATGGGACGGAGTTTAACTGAGGATGTTTTTTTGAACGGAGGCTCTTGCGGTGCTGACCGCCCTTCGGGGGGATTTGCGCGACTACTTGGCACAAGTTCCTGATCCCCGAGGGCGGCTGTATTGATACCTCGCGCGGTCAGTGATGAGACCTCTGAGCGGGGCGGCGTCAGCCCAATGGCACTCACTTTGACATTCTGTGAGCGGCACGGCGCTAGCCGCCGGTTCTTTGCTTGGAAACACAACTCCGTCACACCGGCGGCTTGCAGCTCAAAGTGAGTGCCATTGGGCGTCAGCCCCCTGGCTCTTGGGCGTCAGCCCATTTTTTGAAGAACCGGAG
>JAYTGQ010000445.1:0-5432 GCA_043733345.1 Schlesneria sp. | reverse complement strand
TGGTGGGCCGGCGCTCGAAGCGAGCTTGTCCCACCCTACGCCGACTTTTGTCGGTCACGTCAATTATCAATTTGCAATCGCCTTCCTTCGCCTCAGACCAAAGTAGCCTTCATCGCTCCGCGTGAAGATAGCCGTGTCAGTGGAGAGGTCGATTGAAGGATCCGCGTTGAACTCGCGCACGGCTGCCTTCACGCGGAGCGATGAAGGCTACGTTGAAGGCAAGAACGAGAATTTGACTCAATGAGTCAAGTTTCAAACTCGTAGAAGTCCACGCACCCGACGACACTCCGTTACGAAGGCCAGTCGCTCCCGCGACCGACATTGAAAACAAACCGAGTACAGAGCCATGCCACTTGAACTCCTCAACATCGACGCCATTTCGCTCGATGCGGCTTCGTTGGCGATTATGGATGACACCCACCAACTGGCGTGGAAGGTCAACGAGTTCCGTCCGCTTTCAGAGCCGACGTTGTCTGAACTCCGGATACGGCTGCTGGCGGAAGAGGTCTACAACAGCAACGCGATCGAAGGGAGTACGCTCTCGCTGCGTGAGACGGCCGAGATTCTGGCGACGGGTGAGTTGTCTCTCGACAAGCAGCGGGAGGCTCAAGAGGCGATGAATCTGATGCACGCCATTCGGCATGTCGAGAGTCTACGACCGAACTCGGGCGCGGCCTGTGACTTGAACGGGTTGCTGGAGACTCACCGACTCATCCTAACATCGGTCAACGACGCCGAGGCGGGACACCTCAGAAACCACTCCGTCATGATTCGCGGAGCCAAGTACCAACCACCCGACGCCGATGCGGTTCACGACTTGATGATGGAGTTACTGAACCGGCTCTCACAATCCGGCAAGGCCGATCCGTTGCTGCGGGCTGCGTGGGTCCACTGGACCTTGGCCCGCATCCATCCGTTTGGAGATGGCAACGGTCGCATCGCCCGCCTCTGGCAGAACTTGGTCCTGTTTCAAGGGCATCTCACAGCGGCACTCATTCGCAGTTCGGAGCGGAAGGAATACTACGAGGCGCTTCAGTATGCCGACGGAGGCGAGTTCAACCCACTCGTGCAGTTCGTCGCCCGCTGCTGCCAGATGACGCTTCAGGAATACCTCAACGCCCAGCAGGCCGTTGACGAACTGAAGGACTGGGCCAAGACGCTGATCGATCCGGCGACGATTCCGGTCGCAGACGACTTGGCGGTCCACTACACGCGGTGGCGGTTGCGAATGGAGACACTGTACGACGCTTTTGAACGATGCGCGGACCAGCTCATGGATGTCTCTGGTGGCGCGGTCTCAATTCGGCTGACGAAAGGCCTGATTCTGTCCCGCGACGACTGGAGTTCACTGGCTTGCAGCACGACCACTCGGACCCGCAAGTATTTTGAGATGACCCTCCGGCTCGGAGAGCGACCCGCCGGGTATGCGTTTCACTTTTACCAGTCGAACCCCGATCACCAGGGTCGTGTCCCCGCCGATGCCATCGGACTGACCGCCAAACTACTTGCCTCGAAAACGTCCCGTGAGTCCGTCGTGTGGGGAGAAGAAATCCTGCCGTGGTACTGTGTCGGAAAGGATTCGGGGTTTCTGATTCTCGACTTAGGTGAAAATTGCGACGGGATCGAAGCCGTGACCGTGGCGAAAGCATTCCTGACATCCGTGTATCAGCGAGTGCTGACGCGCCCGGACTCGTGAGTGGCTGGCTCCTGCTTCTGTGGTGCATTCGCTCCGCGAATGCCATCTTGTACGGTGGTCGATTCGGGAGCGCCCGTCGCCCCGCGACGGGCATTCGCGGAGCGAATGCACCACAGAAGAAAAATTCGGAACAACACTCAACGGCCAGCGGGATTCGGTGAAGTACGACTCAGCGACAACAATGATTGAAGGAACCGATGGCCAAAGACTACCAATCTCTCCTCCGTGACTACTTTGCCGATCCCCTTTCCAAGCCGCTGCGGCCGAAGGAGCTGGCTCAGGAGTTAGGGCTGGGCAAGAACGACTACAAGCGGTTCAAGGATGCGGTGGAAGCACTGGTCGCGGAGGGCCGGTTGCTGATGGGGAGCAACAAGCTGGTGCGGTCGGCCGCGCCGGTGGACACGATCGCGGGGACGGTTAAGCGGACGGGGAAGGGGAACGGGTACTTTCGGTCTCACGATCCGGCGGCCCTAGAGGCGGATGAGTCGCTCTACGTCTTCCCCGAGGATTTGAAGGACGCCTACTCGGGCGATGAGGTGCTGGTCCAGTTGCTCCGCACGCGGAATCGCGGTCAGCGGTGCGGGCGCGTGGTTGAGATCCTTTCGCGCGGATCGAAGGCATTCGTCGGGAGTTACTTCGAGCGGCGCGATCACGGTTTCGTGCGGATCGACGGCAATCAGTTTGAGAGTGCCATTTCGGTGGGTGATCCCGGCGCGAAGGGAGTCATTCCCGAAGATCGCGTCGTCGTCGAAATGCTCCGCTTCCCCAGCCGCGACGATGCGGGCGAAGCGGTCATCACCAAGGTTCTCGGCGTGCGAGGCGCTCCCGGCGTTGATCTACTCACAATCATCCATGAGTTCGAGCTGCCCGATGAATTCCCCGAAGCGGTGCTGGCCGAAGCTCGGTTGCAAGCGCAGATGTTTGAGGAAGAGGAGAGGGGCGAGAGCGGAGAGACGAGAGGCGAGAGCCAGACGGACGAGACAGTTCCGTCGTCGTCGTCTTTTGCTGGCTCTCGACACTCGACTCTCGACACTCGTCTCGACCTGACCCGCGACACGATCATCACCATCGACCCGATCGACGCGCGGGACTTCGATGACGCGATCTCGTTGACGCGCGAGGACGATGGGAACTGGCGGCTCGGTGTTCACATTGCCGACGTGGCACATTTCGTTCGTCCGGGAACGCTGCTCGACCGCGAAGCCCATGCGCGCGGGACGAGTGTTTATTTGCCGGACAAAGTCCTGCCGATGCTTCCCGAGGTGATCTCGAACGCGCTCGCGAGCCTTCAGCAGGGAAGAGTCCGGTACACGAAGTCGGCCTTCATCACGTTCAGCCCCGAGGGCATTCCGCTCGATTCCGAGTTCGCGAACTCGAAGATCAACGTCACGCAGCGGTTCGCCTATGAACAGGTGATGCCGCTGATAAGCGGGTGGAGGGTGGAGGGTGGAGGGTGGAGGGGCGGAGAAGAAAAGGACGGAGAAGTGGCTCCTGTCCCCTCGCCCCCGTCTTCGGGGGAGAGGGCTAGGGTGAGGGGGCCAAGCGGCGAGGACGGCCTCCAAGCAAAGGCGACTCTCAACGCGGACCCTGAATACGATCCCGCCAATTCCAATAGCGAAGGAAGAACCCCTCACCCTAACCCTCTCCCCTCCAAGGCGAGGGGCGAGGGGACACGAGAAGAAGTCCCCCTCCCCCCTCAACCTTCCGTCGCTCCGCACGTTCTGGCCCTGCTGCGCGACATGCACGGGTTGGCGATGATTCTGCGGAAGCGGCGGTTCGCGCGTGGCGCGCTCGATCTGAATTTACCCGAGGTCAAGATCGACATGACTCGTGACGGAGCGGTCGTTGGGGCACATCGCGCTTCGCACGACGAGAGTCATGAGATCATCGAAGAGTTCATGCTGGCGGCGAACATCGCCGTCGCGACGAAGCTGACCGACTGCGGCCACGCCTTCCTGCGTCGCACGCATGACTCGCCCGACGAGCTGAAGCTCCGTGTGTTGGGCGAGTTCGCCAAGTCGCTCGGTTACAAAACGAAGCCGATGCCGGGCCGGGCCGATCTTCAGAAGTTGCTCAAGGAAGTGCAGGGGACTCCGCACGAGTACGCGATCAGTTACGCGATCCTCCGCAGCATGAAGCAGGCGATGTACGGTCCCGACGACGACATCGGTCACTACGCCTTGGCGGAGGACAACTACGCGCACTTCACCAGCCCGATTCGGCGCTATCCCGACCTGACGATTCACCGGTTGCTGGACGAGGTGATTCGGAAAGAGGGCGGGGTCGCAGTGGATGGTCCCGATGCTCACGCGCGTCGCGCAGCGACCGTCGTCCCCTCGCCCCCGTCCTCGGGGGAGAGGGCTAGGGTGAGGGGGCCGAGCGGTGAGGACGGCTGCGACGCGGATACGTCCGAGGACATCGTGGACAATGCCACGAGTTCGGTCGTTAGCTCGCACACTGAACGCGGCGACGGTTCGTCGTCCGAGCTTCGAGTCGATGAGGGCGGAAGACGAGCGAAGAAAAAGCCAAAGGCGAAGACCCCTCACCCTAGCCCTCTCCCCGCAAAGCCGGGGCGAGGGGACAAGAATGGCGAAGGCAACAGGACCGCAGGCACGAGAAGAGAAAACGGAAACGACGACGGTCGGAAACTGAGCCGCTTTCCCAGCGCGCTGATTGCACTCGGCAAGTGGTGTTCGCTGACGGAGCGGCGGGCGCAGGAGGCCGAACGCGAACTGATCAAGCTCAAGCTGCTCGGGTATCTCGCCAATCACATCGGTGACGAGTTGCACGCGACGATCACGGGCGTCGAAAAGTTTGGCCTGTTCTGCACCGGGATCGAACTTCCCGCCGAGGGCCTCGTCCACATCAGCACGATGGGGGACGACCAGTACGACTATGACGACCGCTCGCACACGCTGGTCGGTCGCCGCAGCAACCGCACTTATCGACTGGGTGACTTCGTGAAAGTCGTCGTTGCCAAAGTGGACCTCGCCGAACGCAAGCTGGAGCTGCGATTGGTTGTTGATCCGCGTGACGGAACAAATGAGTCTCGGCGACGTGAAACACAGTCGCGTCAGGATCGCGAAGCTCCTCGACACGGATCGCACGGCCCGCCGAAGCGCGGTCGGCGCCGGTAACAAGCCGTCGTTCCGTTGGCACGCACGGTGGAGGCGTTACGCTTCTCGGGGGCTGATTCCTCGCGCGATCAGAACTCCGCGTGGGCAACGCCCCGTGCGTCCAGCGACGTGGAATCATGTTTCGCCGCACGACGCGCGGGGCGTTGCCCACGCGGTTAAACGACGCCGCGTCAATGCCAGCCGTGCGAGTTATAAATCCCCGACGTTTCTTCAACAGGCACTCAATTGTCTCGCGAAACCGGATTCAGTCGCAACGATTGTTCTGATCGTGGCGGCGTGGCCTGTTTCGTCAACACCAGAGGTCGCGACAGTGAGCGACGAGTTGGAGTGAATGAACGTCTGCGGTGTAGACTTCTTGCTGAGTTGGCGCATCCAACAAGGGTGGTCGTGTTGGACGCGGTTTGCGTGAGTGAAAGTGGTGAGGCGATGAGCATGAAACGTGATCCTGAGGCCAACCGACGCGAGCCTCACATCTACCTCGCGCGGCACGATGTGAGCCATTTCCGAGCGGGGCGGCGTCAGCCCAATGGCACTGACTTTACCTCAGTAACCCGCAGCGTAAGCGAGGGAAACAAGGGGAAACGCCTCATGTCATCGCC
>JAYTGQ010000444.1:0-5432 GCA_043733345.1 Schlesneria sp. | reverse complement strand
AGCGTCCGGTTTTCAAATTCATCGAGAACCGGACGCTAGCGCGTTCCGGCTGATTGGTCTGACATCTCTAAAGTAAGTGCCATTGGGCGTCAGCCCCCTGGCTCTGCGTTGATCGAAGAAGGGCTAACGCCCAAGAGCCAGGGGGCTGACGCCGCCCCGCTCCGAAAGTCCTGAAAACGAGCGGACGCTCGCAACAACACGCTGCGTCAAATGACGTGACGACGAACCGGAAGTAGCGTCGTTGTGTCCGCGACCTGATCACACCCTCAATCGGAACCCGCATGAGCCTCGAAGGACTGGACCCGGCCGCTCGCCCGTACACGCAAGAGTGGTACGAGTCGATTAAGAAGCTAGTCGGTGAGATCGGTTGCCGACAACTCGGCTGCTACGCGATCCCCGACGATTGGATGCTGTCGGTCGTGATCCCGATCTACAACGAAGAGCGGACGCTGCGCCTGCTGATCGACCGCGTCCGCGCCGTTCCGATTCGGAAAGAACTCGTGCTGGTCGAGGATTGCAGCAAAGATGGGACGCGGGCGGTGCTGCAACAGTTGGAGGCCGAAGCCGCCGCGAACCCCGATCCGATGAACACGATCACCGTCACCTACCACGACGTGAACAAGGGCAAGGGAGCGGCCGTTCGAACGGGATTCTCGAAGGCACGCGGCGACGTGATCGTGATTCAAGACGCGGACCTCGAATACAGCCCGGAAGAGTACCCGCGTCTGCTGCGCCCGATCTTGGAAGGTCATGCCGACGTGGTCTATGGCAGCCGGTTCCTCGGCGATCAAGAGCATCGCGTCCTCTACTATTGGCATTCGCTGGGCAACACCGTTCTGACGACCGTGTCGAACTGCATGACGAACTTGAACCTCACCGACATGGAGACTTGCTACAAGGTCTTCACGCGGGCGGCTCTGGCCGACATCTGGCCGACGCTCAAACAGAACCGCTTCGGGATCGAGCCGGAACTGACGGCGAAGATTGCCCGACGACGGCTGCGCGTCTATGAATTGGCGATTAGCTATCACGGTCGAACCTACAAGGAAGGCAAGCACATCGGCTGGAAAGATGGCTTGCAGGCGCTGTGGTGCATCCTGCGATATTGGTGGGCCGACTGAACTTCGATCTCACGAACCCGAAGCGTGAGCGAGGCCGAAGACTTCGTGTACCAGCATCCAGTCGAAGTCGAATGACCTCGCTCACGTTCTCGCCCTTGCTCACGCTGCGGGTTGGTGTGACCCAACTCCTGCCGACCAAACCGACTTCAACAGGCAATTCACGATATGAGCAGTTCGCCCTCGAATGACAGTTCCAATTCTGATCAGCCGCGCAACACGCCGCGTCCGGACGGAAAGGGAACGCGCCCGTTCTTCTCGTCGTCGTGGATCATCATGATCGTCGCGTTCGTTTTGATCTCGATGGGATTAATGAATTGGTCTGCGCGTGCAACCAGTCGCGTTGAGTACATGTTTCTGTGGAAGCAGGTCGATGAATCCAACGTCACGAAGGCGGAATTCGATGGCGATGTGGTGCGGGGCACCTGGAAGAAAACCCCCGCCAAGCCGGACCCGAAATCAGCCGATCTCAAGGCGGACTTCATTGTCGATTTGCCGGTGCCATTCGACCATGAACTGAAAAATCACATGCGCACGCACGGCGTGCAGTTCAGCGGGAAGTCGCCGTCGGGCCTCTTTGGCATGGGCGACCTGATGGTGCTCCTGAACCTGCTCTCGTTCGCAGCCTTTGTCTGGTTCATGTGGTACATCATGCGTCGGAACAGCGACCCGATGGGGTCGGGAATGATGAGCAGTTTCATTCGCAGTCCGGCCAAGCGATTCAAGTCGTCCGACCAGCAGACCACGTTCGACGACGTGGCCGCGATGGAACACGCGAAGTTTGAGTTGCAGGAGATCGTCGAGTTCCTCAAAACGCCGGCCAAATTCCAGCGGCTGGGTGCTCAGATTCCGAAGGGCGTGCTGCTGATGGGATCGCCGGGAACGGGCAAGACGTTGCTCGCACGGGCCACGGCGGGCGAAGCGGGGGTGCCGTTCTTCACGATCAACGGGTCCGAGTTCATCCAGATGTTCGTCGGCGTTGGGGCGAGTCGCGTGCGGGACATGTTCAAGACGGCTAAAGAGAGTGCGCCGTGCATCCTGTTCATCGACGAGATCGACGCCGTCGGCCGACATCGCGGTGCCGGGATGGGCGGAGGCCATGACGAACGCGAACAAACTCTGAATCAGATTCTCAGTGAGATGGACGGCTTCACGCAGACCGAATCCGTCATCGTCATTGCCGCCACGAATCGCCCCGATGTGCTCGACCCGGCGTTGCTCCGCCCCGGCCGTTTCGACCGGCACGTCACGGTCGATAAGCCCACGAAATCGGGGCGCGTTGACATTCTGAAAGTTCACGTCCGCAAGGTGCCTCTCGACCCGAGTGTCGATCTGATCAGGATCGCCGCCAACACGATTGGCTTCTCGGGTGCGGAGCTGAAGAACCTCGTCAACGAAGCGGCGCTCCATGCCGCTCGCACCAGCCGCGATGTCGTGCTGCCCGAGGACTTCGACGCGGCACGCGAGAAGATACTCATGGGGCCAAAACGCGAAGAAATTTTGAACGACCACGAAAAGGAAATGACGGCCTATCACGAGGCGGGCCATGCGCTGCTGGCGTGGCTGTTGCCGGATGTCGATCACGTTCACAAGGTCACGATCATCCCGCGCGGCCGCGCGCTGGGACTGACGTGGCTGGTCCCCGATGAGGACCGCTACAGCGTCGGCGAGTCGCGGCTCCATTCGCAACTGGCCTTCATGCTCGGCGGCCGCGCCGCCGAGAAGATGGTCTACGACGAGTACTCGGGCGGTGCCGAGAACGATCTCAAGCGAGCCACTCAAATCGCCCGAAAGATGGTCACACGCTGGGGCATGAGTCCCGCGATCGGTCCGGTCGCCTTCCACGATGGTGAAGAGCATCCGTTCCTCGGCAAGGAGATGCACGAGCAGCGCGAGTACAGCGATGAAACCGCTCGCGTGATTGACTCGGAAGTCCACAAGTTCCTCGTGCAAGCCGATCGCCGCGCGATCGAAGTCCTGACGGAACACCGCGACAAACTGGATGCCCTAACCAAGGCACTCATCGAAAAAGAATCACTCGATCAGGACGAGATCGCCGCGATCATCGGCGTCCCCGCGAAGCGCGGTGCGTGACGGCGGTTCCCTACAACACCAACCCGCAGCGTAAGCAAGGAATGTGGCGGGAGTCCGCGCTTCGCGTCCCCCAACGATTGCAAACCCGCTCGCAACTGGGGGCCGCGAAGTGCGGACCCCATCCACACGAACTCACCTGATCGGTTCGGGGCGAGGCAACAGTCCGGCTTGTCGTCCGGCGCGAAAGACGTGGGTCGGTTCGAGGCGCTGGTTGGCGATTTCAACCTGATGCTCGGAATCGGTCAGTGGGAACCGGCCCTGCTGGAGTTCGAGGATCACGATGTCGGCGATGGCTCCGGGCTTGAGCGTTCCCAGTTCGTGTTCTCGTCCCAAGAACCGGGCCGGTGTTTGAGTGACGCGCAGGATGACATCGCGCAAAGACAGACCGAGATGCAGGAACTTGTCCATCGTCGTGACGAGGTCGAAGACTGGGCCATGCACGTTGTAATGATGGATGTCACTGCTGATGAAGTCGGGTAGCACACCTTGGTCGAGCAGCGCACGGGCCACGCGGATGTCGAAGCTCGCGACGCCGTGACCGACATCAAGTAGCACGCCGTCTCGCAATGCCGCACGCACGGCGGGAAGCAGTCTCAGTTCCGCATCGACCAGTCCACAGCGTTTGCCGTGATAGCAGTGCGTCAACACGTCGCCCGGTTTGAGTTCCGCGAGAATCTGTTCGATGGTGAGCGACGAACCGGGCGTATGCACGACCAACGGCAAACCGACTCGACTCGCCGCCGCGCGTGCCAAGTTCAGACCCTCCGCTTCATTGCGACCTTCTTCTGCAAGGTTCGCCGTGCAGCGAATCTTGATGCCGCAGATCACGTCGCGGTGTTTGGCGACGACACGTTCGACGTTCTCAACGCTGCAATAGCGTAGGTCGTGCAGTTCACCGAGCGCGGGCAACGTGCCAACGCTGCTAATCATTCCCTGTCCCGCGATGTGCAGCAGCGCGAAGACGCGGGTTTGCGAGCGGTCGATCACGAGTTGGCGGAAGCCGTCGAAGATCAGTCCGCCAGCCGTTCCAAAATCGACGACGGTCGTCACGCCGCGCGCTAGACACGTCGAGTCGGGATCGACTCCGAAGTGGCTCACTCCGGGAAAGACGTGGGCATGGAAGTCGATCAGGCCGGGAACCACATACCGGCCCTTGGCATCGACCGTGCGAATGGCCTTGGCCTCCGCCCCCCGTTCCAAGATCGCGACGATGCGCCCGCCGGTCACGGCGACATCACGCGGAGCATCCACGTTGGCGGCGGGATCGATCACGTGGCCGTTGCGAATCAGCAGGTCATACATGGCGGAGGCTTCGTCTGGAGCGGAGATCGGTTCGAGGTTGATGCGGCGAGAAAGATACTCCGCCAGCAGCAGATCGCCAATCCGCGACGTGTTCGCAGAGGACGTTGGCCTCCAAGTTCTACCGCACACGGGAGAAGCTGACACTCACCCTCAAACAAGCGACCCCACCGGGCTTGCCCCATTGGTCTCTACGCAATTCAGAGCAGGCATCCTTCGTTGATGTGTTCGACTCTGGCTTCAGCTCTTCATCCGTGCATCGGCTTTGCCATCCGTGCTAGTTGAAGCGTTCTAGGACAACCCTTTGAGCACGGATGGCAAAGCCGGGGCACGGATGAGAGAGGGGGACAAAACAAACACGCTTGGAAAGGCGATGCCTCGGGAGTTGTGTAGAGACCAATGAGGACATCCTTGCCATGGATGCACAGGATCGCCTCTGCGGTCTTCCCATCTCTGCGGTGATTCCATCTTCAAACACTGACACCGCAGAGATAGGATGACCGCAGAAACAATCAACGAATGCAGTCGGTTTTAAGTTGTGTAGAGACCAATGGGGCAAGCCCGGTGGGGTTTGCTTTTTTAGGATTCACCCGAAGTGTCAGCGAGGCGTCGATCGACGTTGCCCTCGCTCACACTTTTTGAAGTTGCACAGTTTGGGATTTCCGCACCAACGGGGCTGTCGTTGATACACAACGCGATCAGTCATGCGGATCGAAGGCGAGCCAGGCGGTCCGCAAAACGGATCGCGTTGTGTATCAACGACAGATGCTCAACCCCCGGCTAATTTCTGAAATCCCTGTGGGATGAAAACGGACGCCTTGATTCACGTGACCGACAAAAGTCGGCGTAGGGTGGGACAAGCTCGCTTCGAGCGCCGGCCCACCATGTAAAACTCCCTACACATTCTGGTGGGCCGGCGCT
>JAYTGQ010000443.1:0-13937 GCA_043733345.1 Schlesneria sp. | reverse complement strand
ACTTCGCGCGGCCGTAACTGACACTAACCCGAAGTGTCAACGAGGACGCAACTCACGTCCTCGCTGACGCTTCGGGTTAGTGTGACTCAGCGTCAAATGTGTCCGTTTCGGCCGCGCGAAGTATAGCCGGACGCTCAACCGCCTACCCGACGAAAATCAACACGAATGGCGGAGAACCCTCATTTCTGGCCGGTCGATTATCGCAATGGCTGGCGCGTGCCGTGCTTCGGATCGAGTGCCTTGATGAGATGTGGCGCGGGGGGGAACCCGGCTGTGGAGGTCGAGACGTTGTCGGACAACACGGTCGAAGCGATCAACTGCTCGCTCAATTGGTCCATCTCTCGCGAATCGGTGTCGGCAGCGCGGAGTGGAACCACATCGATCGTCATCGCGGGCTGGGCTGGCTCAAACAATTGGCCGAGTGGGCCGGCGAGCAACTGCGGCAAGAACACGAGGTCACTCAGCAGAGCCACACCGATCATCGCCGCCATCAGCCAGCCAAACCGGCTGATGAGCAACAGTTCGGCTGGAACCAACACCATCAATCCAATGACCACGGCCAGACTGGTCTGCCCTGTGGCTGGCCCGCAATGAACGAGGGCATTGATGATCGCGTCACGACGTGGCTGACCATTTTTCAATCCGAATTGCACCCATGTCAGGAAGTGGAGCGTTCCATCCACGGCAATGCCGAGAGCAATCGACGCGGTAATCATCGCCCCGATATCGATCTTTTGCCCCTGCCACGAAATCACACCAAACACGACCGTGATCGGCACGATGTTCGGAATCATCGCCACCAGTCCGGCCCAGAAATTTTTCAGCATGATGGCAAACACGCCCAAGATCAGCACGAACGCCAACCCGAAACTCGTGAAGAGGCTGGTCAGCACGGCTTGCTGAGTCCGGACAAACAGCGGCACGGTGCCGGTGATGGCGTGCATCGCGCCGGGGTTCAGCTTGAGTACGTCTTGAGCGATCCCGTTCACGTCGGCCAGGATGACCGCAAAGTCGTTCTCGGTCATGACGGCGACTTGAGCGGTGATGCGCCAGAGTTCGTCTCCCGGTTGATTGAGCAGGTTGTCACCCGTCGCGGACAAGTCCGACCCCCGTTCCGACACCGTGTAGAAAGCGCGCGCGGACGGAATCTCGCCCTCGCGAATTCGCTGCTGAATCGTGCTGGCCCGCTTGTTGTACTTGCCTTTGGTGAGGAACCCGGCGTTGGCGTCGGGCCGTTCGGCGACAGGCTGAAAGTCCGCGAGCGATACGGCACCGGTGATTTCATCGTGCTTCCGCATCCGTGCGGCAACCTCGCGCACGACCTCCATGCGGTCGAGAAAATTCGTCTCCTGTTGCGCGCGGCTGTCGAAACGAATGATCATCTCGATCGGCATGATTCCCGCCAGATGAGTCTCAATGAACCAATAGTCTTTCGCGATCCGCGCGGTCTCGTGAAAGTGACGAATGACCTTCGTTTCGGCACGGAACCGGGTCAGCCCATAGCTGCAAACCACACAGAGCGACAGAAACACCAAGGACTGCACGACGGGCCAAGTCGTGACTCCCCGCCCAAACATCCGCCAGCCGGGATGATCGAGTTCGTGTTCCGCAGGAGGTCGCCCCGGCCAGAGTTGCAGCAGCGACGGCAGTGCATACAGCACCATCAAGAGGGACAGCATCGTTCCGATGGCCGCATAGATTCCGAAATCACGCACGGGCGTGAGCGAACTCGTACAGAGCGACACCAAGCCAATCGATGTCGTCAGGCTGGCCAAGACGCACGGCTTCCACGATGTCTGTACCGTATCGACGATGGCCGTCGCCTCATTCTTGAACGCCGCATGTTTCCAGTAGTTGGCGACGTGAATGGCACCCGACATTGTCAGCACCATGAGCAGCGTCGGCATCACCACGATGACCATGTTCATCGAGCCGCCCGTCACCGGAACCAATGCCATCGACAGGAACGTCGTGTACAGCGAGATCACCAGCACGATCGTCGCCAGCCGAATGTTGCGGACCAGCAGATAGGCCAGCACTGCGCCGACGAGGGCCGAGGTCAGAATCACCGATCTCCGGTGGAGCATCCAGAGGGGTTGAGACTCATCCCACGCGGCCTTCATGACGGCGTGATTCAACTCCGTCGCGGCGACTGTGCTGCCGCCAAGATGCAGTGCATCGGAGGAAATTCCCACCGCTGCGGCCGCGTGCTTGATGACCTCAATCGTTTCCGTCTTATCCGCAACACCTGCGTCAGAGATGGAGAGGGCGATCGTGACCGGTGCCCCCGGCGCAAAGAAGCACCGCTCGACCAACGTCTGTCCCTCACCCTTCGGTGGGACGAACTCGGTCAGCCACTGGGCCACTTCGCGCGTCCGGTCGCTGCCGGGACGAATTCCCGGCCACGCGACCTGCAGGTCATGCTCCACCGTCTCGCCGGACAGCATCTTCCCTTCGACGCTCATCACAGCCGGGGCCACCGGATCGGCCGGCTTCTCTCCCTCGACCGCTGCGGGAGCAGGAATCGCGACGAGCGTTTCAAAATCGGGGATCGGTTCGCGAAACGTGAGGGCGATCCCGAACTGGCTCTTCGCCGCCGCAGTCAATTCCTGCCGAGTCCGGCGCAATCGAGACTTGCCCAACTCCGTCAGCCGCAGCTTGAGCGAACCGGCACCGAGAATGACCCCTTCCAATCTACGAACGGCCTCTTGCGACTCGACACCGTGCTGTCGCATTGAAGCCAACAACTGGCGCGGCTCGACGACGCTGGCCACATGCGGCAGACCACCGCGCCGAATGCCATCCGCATCGGGGCGACCCGTCATTTTTTCAACAAATTGGTCAATGCGCGGATCGTTCAGCGAGCTACCGTCCCAGGTGACATAAATCCGCTCGTCAATGGGGAACTGTTGATGCGCCCAGCGCAGCACCTTCAGCTCGGAGTCGTTCTCGGGAAGCCACTTCTCGACATCGTTTTCCAGTCGCGTCTGCTTGAGCGCGAACCAGCCGAGCGGCGCGGCGAAGACCATCGCCAACACCACCCACACCGCAAAGCCATTGCCCCACGGATCACGTTTCTCAAAGAAGTGTTTCATGCGTTCCCTGCAACTCGATCGCGCATCGAGCTTCAGCGGCCGGATTCCATTCGCTGCCACATCGGGAGGAGACATCTTCGTCCCGCCCATTGAATTTGCCAGCGAACACTTCGGCGCAGTCAGGCCCGATGTTCACCAACATTCTCAAAGGCGGTTATAGCCGGAGAAGCCGTTTTGCCGGAAGACCGACATTTTGGTGGCCGAAATCCAACATCCTCGACGCGGCCGGAACGGGGACGTTCTTGCCTCGCACGGCCGAGACTGCGTCGTTTAACCGCGTGGGCGTTGCCCACGCGGTTAAACGACGCAAATGTCACACTTTTGCCGTTGCGGTGAAACAAAGCGGATCATTCCGGGCGGGCACCTCGGCGTGGCGGGCCGTCTTCACGATTCGACTGGAAGTTGCGGCGAGGTGGCAGGCCGGGCATCGCCTGCACTCGACGACCGCGCAGGCGAACACCTTGCACCGCAGCCAGAATCTCTTCCGCGTGTTCCGCTGCGACCTGCACATAACTGACCGTGGCGAGAATTTGAATCGCGCCGATGACGGTTCGCGGGAGCCCCGCTTCGTTCGCGATGCAGCCCACAAAGTCGCCTGGCGCGATGCCCGAGTTTTCTCCCACGTTGAACTTCAACCAAACCCCCGACTCATCAATTCGCGGAGCCGCGCCACTCGACTCACCCGCGCCGGGGCGACGAGCCTCGTCGCGCTGTCGTCCGGGCTGAGGGCGATCCTCGAACTCGCGACCACCCTCACGCGGTCCGCGCGGTGGCCGATCATCGAACGTGCGTTGCGGCGGTGACGGGCGACGCTGTTGGCGCGGATCGTCCTCCATGATGCGTTCCGGCGAGCGACTGCTCTCTCCCGCCAGCAAGTGCATCAACGCCGAAACGATCTCACCGGGAGCGTGCCCCGCTTCGATCAAGTCTTCCAGCAGTTTGTCCTGCGGCTTGAACTCACCCGCCTGAATCGTGTTGTGCAGCGATTCCACCAGCCGGCTAGCGTGCTTCTGTTCGAGCTCTTCCAAGCGCGGGACCGACAGCCGGGGAATCTTCGCCTTCGTGAAACGGATGATCTGCTGGAGGCGACCGAATTCGCGACCGCTCACCAAACTGATCGCCTTGCCGCTCTTGCCCGCCCGTCCAGTGCGACCGATGCGATGCACGTAGTCCTCGGCGTCGTGAGGCAGTTCGTAATTGAAGACGATCTCCAGATCATCGACATCCAGCCCGCGCGCCGCGACATCGGTCGCCACGAGCAGCTCGATCTTTCGTTCGCGGAACCGTTTCATCGTCCGCTCGCGCATCGGCTGCGTCATGTCGCCGTGCAGCTTGTCGGCGGCATAGCCGCGCGCGACGAGCGCCTCGGTCAGACCATCGACCTGAATCTTAGTGAACCCGAAAATCAACCCGTAGCGCACGTCGTGCAGGTCGATCAAGCGGCACAAGACTTCCGTCTTCGAGCGGTAATCGACTTCGACATACGACTGTTCGATGGACGGGATCGTCAGCGAAGTCGCTTCGATTTTCACATGGACGGGATCGTTCGTGAACTTCTCGATGATCTTCCGGATCGGCGGCGGCACGGTGGCCGAGAACAACACGATCTGCCGTTCCTTCGGGATCGATTCGAGGATCTTCTCAATGTCCTCACGGAAGCCCATGTCGAGCATGCGATCGGCTTCGTCGAGCACGACCATCTTTACGCCGTCCAGCTTGAGCGTCCCCTGTCCGATGTGATCGATCAGCCGGCCGGGCGTTCCGATCACGATCTGCGGTCCCGCCTTCAAGCCGCGGAACTGGTGGTCGTAGCTTTGGCCTCCAAAAATCGGCAGCTCGCGGACCCCCTTCTTGAAGGTGGCCAGCTTCGCGATTTCTTCGGCCACTTGCGACGCCAGCTCGCGGGTGGGGCAGAGCATCAGCACCTGCACGGCGCGATTGGTCGCATCGACCAGCTCGACGGCCGGGATGCCGAACGCGGCGGTCTTGCCCGACCCTGTTTGCGACTGCCCGATGACATCGTGTCCGGCGAGCAACGTCGGAATGGCTTCGGCTTGAATGGGTGATGCCTGCTCGAAGCCCATCTTCTCGACGGCTTTGAGAACTTCAGGAGACAGGCCCAGATCGGAGAATAGTTTTTGTGTCATGCCGCAACTCTACCGGCATTGCCCGCGCCGTCCCAGCACACAAGTCTGATTCGTCTGGGGAATGTTGCTCGAAGATCACGATCAGGTCGCGTTGTGCCGGTCGAGCGGAGCCGGAAGCCACACCAACCCGAAGTGTGAACGAGGATGTGTGCGGAATCTTCGCCTCACCCGAGCGGGGTCGAGATTTCCAAGAGATCCACCGCCGGTTGCCGATTGCAGAAGATCGTCGCCATCCGGCCATAGGTCACGCAGCCGACCGGCATGCCCAAGTGAGCCGCCAGACGCGGCCCGGCCTGAATCTCAAGAATCGCACCGAGATCAATGTGTCTCAACACATTGTGATTGATGAGGACTCGGCCGAGCGGCGTTTGTCCGACGAGTATTTCCTGACGAACCGCTTCGGTGACGTAGCTCAGGTTGAATCGAACGATCCCGTATTGAACGACTTGATCGGTCCCATGCTTGAGCAACAGGATTTCGCGTGCGTAGAGCAGTCCATCCAACTTCTGTGCGACCACACGCACATCAACCGAACACCCGTGATGCGACTCCATCGCCAGCGTCATGTGATGGTCATGCACGAGCAGTGTCTTGTACGGCTCGGGCGTGAGCGACGACGGAATGTGTTCCGCCTTCAAAAACAAAGGCTCAACCGCCGGGAAGAGGTTCGTGAGCGAAAGGAGTTCGTCGTGAGGGTTCATCGTGTGGAGGGCCATCCGTGCAGATCAGGTTCGTCGTCAATCCACCTTGGCGTACCAAGTGCCAATCGAAAGCGAAAAGCCCGGCAGGACATCGCCGCCGTCGAGCGTGTCGGCTGTCGTCAGCGTCACGCAGTCATCGGGAGACGTATAGACCTTGACCGTCTTCTTGCGCGGGTCGGCGACCCAAACCAAGCGGACTCCCGCCGCAAAGTACTCGCCCCGCTTGCGGTCGATTTCCTTCCGCGTGTTGCTCTTGCTGAGAATCTCGACGGCGAGGTCCGGTGCCCACGAAGCGACCGGCTTCTTGCGAGCTTCGCCCTCGGGAAGGCGACCGTAGGAAACGAACGCGACATCCGGCATCCGAATTAATTTGGAGACCAACTCGTGTGGCGCGTCGGAACCGGAGATCCATCCAATGTCGTGCTGTTCAAGGTAAGCACACAGGTAGAAGCTCAACCATGTTCCAAGTCTCGATTCAATCTGTCCCATCGGCTTCTCCACCAGCGTGCCATCGACAAGTTCGCACTGAATGTTGAATTTGTCCAACAGCCGCAGCAGATCGCGTTTGGTGGCGGTTCCCGGCGTCGGCTTGAGGCGGACTCGTTCGGGTGGGATGTCGCCGAGTTGTTTGAGGAGTTCGGCAATCGTCTCCGGATCGGGCGCGACCGACTGAATCGGCTTCGTGGACGAAGACCGTTTCACCGGTGCGGCTGGCGGACGCCGCTTGGTTCGAGTGAGAGGCATTGAGGCCACGTTGCAATCTCCGGTTGTCTGTAGGATGGGCACTTCTGCCCGTCCGATCTTCATTTGCAAAACAATTGCGGACGGGCAGAAGTGCCCATCCTACAAGCCACGATTCTCTCGTCGCGATTCAAGTGTACCTCACTTCGCGATGCTGCTCCTCGAAGTATTCCGGCAGCAAGGTGTCGGCTTGGAGCAGGCCCTTGCGGGTCAGAGTGATGTCGTCGCCGGTCACATTCAAGTAGCCCTTGGACTGCTGGGCCGAGAGTGGTGCGGCGAACTCTTCGAGGATGTTCACGCCGAACTTGCGGCGAAACGGTTCGGCCGAGACATGCCCTTCCTTCATTTGCAGGATCAGTTCGCGAATCAGCCTCTGATGGTCGGTCGGTCGCAACGCGCGGTTGATCGGCAGCGAACCGGCTTCGACCGTGGTGAGGTAGTCCTCAAGCTGGTCGAGATTCTGGTAATGGACTCCTTGGAAGTGGCCGAACGACGAGACGCCCGCCGCGATCAGATCGCACCCGCGCCAGACGTTGTCTCGATATACGAAGTGATCCGTGTCGGGATTCTTCACCAGTTCGTTGCCGCTCGACACCTGATAGCCGTCCGTCGCGAGCGTGTTCATCGCCTCATCGACCCAGCGCCGCTTGGTGGCCCAGTCCGCGACCGGCGATGCGATGTGCAACTCCCGCATTTCCTTCGAGATCAGCGTGTTGAAGGGCAGCTCCATCTGATAGATCGTGATGTTGTCGGGCTGCATCTGCCTAGCCCGGTCGATGCAGTTCGTCCAGTTTTCATCGGTCTCGCCCACCATGCCGGCGATCAGGTCGATGTTGACCTGCGGGAAACCGGCCTGCTGAATCCAGTCGTAGGCTTTGAAGATCTCGGGCGTCAGATGAGCACGCCCGTTCTCTTCGAGGATCGCGTCGTTGAAGTTCTCGACGCCGAGCGAGATCCGCGTCACGCCGATTTCCTTCAGCGTTTGCACTTTCTCCTGGCTGAGCGTTCCCGGCTCGCACTCGAACGTCACCTCATCGGCATGGTCCCACGAGACCGATCGCGACAGCTCGTCCCTCAAAAACCGAAGCTGCTTGGAACTGAGATACGACGGCGTGCCCCCTCCGAAATAGACGAACTTCAATTCGCGCCCCGTCACGCCCCGCTCGCGGCTGACGATCTCGACCTCTTTCGCCAACGCCTCGGCATACCGCGCGATGGCGTTCGCGTTTTGATTCGTATAAACGCGGAAGTAACAAAACTTGCACCGCTTCCGACAGAACGGAATGTGCAGGTACAGGCCCATCGGGACCGAGCGATCCGGCTCGGCCGCGAGGGCCAAACGAATCTCGGGAACCTTATCGCGGCTCCACAACGAAAACGGCGGATAATTCGAGATGAAGTAGCTGCCCACTTCCGTCGCAGCGGTGGATTCGATGGTCATGTGAGTTACTTCTAGGCAAGTCGCACTAATTGGCGAAAATCTGTGCCAACACGGTCAGGGCCATTTTCTGAGCGGACGTATCAAGAGTGCCGAGCCGCTTGATTAGCCGTGACTTATCGACACTGCGAATTTGATCAAGAACGATCTGTCCGGCTCGGCCATTGAACGTGCAATCGACTCGGGACGGATAGTTCTTACCGCGAATCGACATCGGAGCAACGATCACCGTCGCGATATGTCGATTCATGTCATCCGGTGACACGACGACACATGGCCGAGTCTTCTGAATCTCGCTACCGACGGTGGGGTCGAGCATCACCAGATGCACATCGAATCGGCGAGCTACCACTGCCATTCGGTCTCATCCCATAAAGAGGTGGCGGCAAATGGTGCATCCAGCAATTTGTCGTCGCCGTTCTCCGCCATGAGACGGAACTGCTCATCCCAGCCTTGTCGCGCCGGATGCGATCGGATCGTGAGGCCGTCCGCTTCCACAATCAGTTCGATCTGGCCGGACAGACCGAGTTGGTCGATGACTGGGTCGGGAATACAGATGCCTCGTCCACTGCCAACGGGAATCAAGTTTGTCGTGATTGTCATGGTCTACTCCCTGTGATGGGTGCCAAGTGTAGCAGCCCGATTCGACTGTTCGCAGTCGCCAACTTTTTCTTACTTCTTTCCAAAGCAAAACACCTTGCCGTCGCGGCTTTCGCTGCCGATGACGAGGACTCCTTCACCAACGGCGGGAGCGGCGGAGATTGGTTTGCCCGCGTTGTGCTTCCAGCGTTCTTTGCCATCATTCAAGCCAAGTTCGTATAGGTTGCCGTCGTTGGAACCGATGAAGACTCGATCGCCAACGACGACGGGCGAGCTATCAACCTTGGCTCGCGTGGTGAAAGTCCACGCCTTCTTGCCCGTCCTACGATCGATGGCGTGGACGAGTTTGTCTCGACCGCCAACAACCACCAGTTTGTCAGTGACAGCGGCGGAGGAGTGGAACGGGAACTCACCGTTGCCCGAGGCGTACCGCCAGACGACTTCCTTCTTCTTCCAATCGACGGCCACGACTTCGCTGCCGTAGGTGCCGACGTACAGGATGTCGCCGACGATGGCGGGGGATGCGATCAGGTACGTTTCCAACGGTAATTCGATCTTCTGTTCGCCCGTCTTGATGTCGATGCCGCGCAGGTGTTCGTCGCATCCGGCGATGAAGGCGATCCCTTCGACAACGGCCGGGGCGCAGTGGACATAGCCTTGCGTCTCAAACTTCTTCCACGCGGGTTGGCCCTCTTTTTCGTTGAGGCAATACAGGCTGTTGTCATACGACCCGAAGAGAATTTTCCCGTCGATGACGGCGGCGGAACTGTAGATCTCGCCGCCGGTCGTGAACTTCCAGCGGTTCTTGCCCGTCGCGCGGTCGATCGCATGAAACACGCCCTCTTCATCGCCGAGATAGATCGAGTCGGCAGTCACTGTCGGCGACGACTTGAATCCGGGCGCGAATGAATTCTTCTCGACCTTCTCGACGGTCTTGTACGTCCAAGCTTTCTCACCGGTCTGTCGTTTCAAACAAACAAGTTCGCCCGATAGACACGGAACGTAAACGTGTTCGCCGACGATGGCCGCCGTCGCGAGAACCTGTTCGCCCAGCGTCACCTCCCACAGCAGTTCGAGCTTGTCCGGCAGCGACGACGAGGCGACCCCAGTCTGCGCCAGATCGTGCCGGAACGATGACCAGCTTGTGGGCGAGACCGGCTTCGGTTTAGCACCGTTTGATTCGGCGAAGAGGCTCATCGAGCGAACGATCAAACAACTCGCGACGGTCAGCGCGGCGGTCACATTCAATCGGGACGAGGCAAGTGGCATGGTTCGGCTCCTAAAACAGACTCGTAGGATGGGCACTCTTGCCCGTCCGCTCCTCAACATCAAAGTAGGACGGGCAGGAGTGCCCATCCTACAGGGCAGGCGGCGGACGATTCTCACCTCGGATCGAACGCGGCCTCGTACAGTTCCAGCAGGCTGGCTTCATCCACTTCCCGCGGATTGAACGTGCCGGTCCATTGTTTGGCGGCCTCGATTGCCAGTTGAGACAGCATTGTTCGCTCAACGCCGCACGCCGACAAGCAAGTCGGCGAACCCGACAACTCGATCAGCGATGCGACTCGCGCGGCGAGCAACTCCGCCGCGCGAGGATCCTCTGCGGCACACAGCCCGACATCCTCGGCCAACTTCGCGTACATCGCGCTCACGACCGGAGTGTTGAATCGAATGACGTGCGGCAGCATCAAACCGACCGCCAGTCCGTGCGTGATCCCGTAATGTGCCGTCAGCGGATTCGCGAGAGCATGCGTCGCCCCGAGCATCGAGTTCTCAATCGCGGCACCCGCGAGATGCGCTCCAAGCAGCATCGCGCCGCGGGCGGGAAGAAGTGGCGAGTGACGAGTGACGAGTGACGAGTGGGAAGAGGAAGGCTCGCCGTTGTCCGTCTGCATGCCTTCATTCTGACTGCTGACTTCTGACCTCTGACTTCTTTCCCCCGCCACTTCCTCGAACCCCCGCGCCAGCAGCTTCCAAGCGCGTCGGGCGAACAGTTGCGAGATCGGGTTGCACTTCGTCGTCACGTAGCTTTCGAGGGCATGGCTGATGGCGTCGATCCCAGTGGCCACCGTCACGCTGGCGGGCATACTGAGCGTCAGTTCCGGGTCGAGGATCGCGACGCGACACGCCGCCTTTTTGTCCCCGCACGCCATCTTCATGTGCGTCTTCGCGTCGGCGATGAGTGCAAACGATTGAGCCTCACTGCCCGTTCCGGCTGTCGTCGGGATCGCGATCAGCGGCAGCATCGGCTTCGTCGCCTTGCCGATCCCCCAGTAGTCTTTCATCTGACCGCCGTTGGTCAGCAGGAAGTTGATCCCCTTCGCACAGTCCATGCTGCTCCCACCACCCACGGCAACGAGGAAGTCGATCCGCTCGGCCTTCGCGACAGCCAGCCCTCGATCCACGTCATCGGTCGTCGGGTTCGGCTGTACGTCCTTGAAGACGATGGCGTCGAGTCCCGCCGCGTGCAGTGATGCGACCGCCCTTGCAACATGACCGGCCCGTTCGATGCCCTCGTCGGTGACGACCAGCACGCGCGCGCCACCCAGTTCGCGAGTCAGTTCGCCGAGCCGCGCAATCGTCCCGGCTCCGAAGACCACGCGCGTGCGCGGGTCGAAGTCGAACGCCGCGAGAGCGTCGATATCGAAGGCATCGGCGCGACGATGTGCATCGAGAGGAACAGACATCAAGGCGAGACTTTCAGCGGGCGGGCGATCAATCAGCGGGCGGTGTCCGCCAGAGTAACCGCCAGCCGGACAACTGAACAAGCCGACGCCATCGTGAGCGAGCTTGGCCGGTGCAAAATCATCAACTGATCGTTTAATCGCGTGGGCAACGCCCCGCGCGTCGCGCGATAGTCGGGCCAGTTCAGCTCATCGACGCGCGGGGCGTTGCCCACGCGGTTAAACGATGCTGCCACGCAATTTCAGATTACCCCTCCACTACGTTGCTTCGACCATCAGGATCGGATCGACGTTGCCCGCCTTGTCGAAGCGGCCGACGACGGTTTCGTTGCGGGTGTGATGTCCGAGGACCGCGCGCGATTCGCCGGTCTCCTTCAGGCTGCGGAAGACCAGCAGTTGCAGGTCGCCGAGCTTCAAGCGGTGACCGGCTGCGATATCGGGCGTGACGACGCGCCCTGCTTCGGTCACGGTCAGCGACCTCCACTGAACGTCGGCTCGAGTGCGGCTGGGATGCCAGTCCATCAGCACCGGTGCGAAGAGGCCCTCGCCCTGAGCCACTTGCTTCAACGACAGCCGTTCCGCCGTCGCCGTGAATTCGTGCGGTGAACTGAGGACGCGATCTTGAGCCAACGCCAGCGGGAAGACACGCGCTTTGAGGCCCTTCATCGTCAGTTGTGCCTCGCGCGTCGGAGTGTCGAGCCGCACGAGAATGTCGTCGGCGAGAGGCAACGTCGCGTGATACTCGATCCGATCGCAAGGAACGCCCGACACCGAGTCGGCCAGCAACAGAAAGTGATCGGTACGCGAGAGCATGATGATCCGCTCAACCCGAATTTTTCCCGGCCCGCACATTTGCAGTTCGATGTAGTCCGCATCGGGATCGCTCTGCCAGCAAACGCACGCCCACTCGGATGCCAACTCCACCACGGCATCACCGATCGTCAGGTTGAGCGTCCAATCGCCATGCAACAAGGGCTTGCCTGCGGCAGTCACGTCGATCTGAGGAAGCTGCCGGTGATGGGCCACCGCCACACTGTCCGCTTGCACCGACCAATCGCTGCGCAGGAGCGCGAATCGTGCCCAGTCCGACTGGTTCGACGGCATGGTCATGATGCCATCGTTGCGAACACGCTTTGCGGGCTGTCCGGCAGCGATCCGTTTGACCGATTGCAGGTAGCCGCCCTCGGGGCTGACGGCGGGCAGGTCGAACATCTCTGCGGCCGCGATGAGAACGGGGAGCGGATCGAGCGCGAGGCCGTTCGACAGCGTCGCCTTCCCATCGGGGCGACACAGCGGGATCGCACGTTCGACCGCCGACCGGAGCAACTCTTCCTGATCGTCCGTCCAGAGCTTCACGTCGAAACGGCGCGCGACAAGCGTGGCGCGAATGAGCGGCGCGAGCCACAGCGGCAGCCGCTCGATCATCTCCGCGCGCGGCGTTCCATCGGTGTCGGCATTTTCAGTGAGAGTCCGCGCCAGCGCCTTGCGTCCCAGCTTGACGAGTTCCGCCGCACCAGCCACATCGCCGAACAAGACGCCCGCCACGAACGGGACTTCGCCTCGCTCGATCAGTTGAACATCCGGAGGAACGGTCGGATCGTGATCGTCGTCGCCCGGCGTGGTTCTCATCTGGCGCACGACCTGCGCCAACGTGTGCCGCCACAATTTCCACAATTGCTCGGGACGCAGCCGCGCGCCCGTCAGAGCCAACACTTCGAGCGACGCGACGAGTCCGAAGATCGACTGACCGCCGTCCTCTTCGGCCAGCCGACGAATCAGCGGATCGACTCGTTGAGCCAACGTCTTGGGAGCCTTGTTCGTCGCGCGCTTCTCGCCCGTGCGAGCCTTTCCCGACGAACCGCCAACCTTCGCGAGCAGCTTCCCCAGATCGCCTTCGTTCGGAAACGCGGCGAGCGACCACAGCGTCCTCGCCCCACAACCGAGAGCCGATTCGCGCCCCGTCGATTGCGGTTGAAACGCCGCTTGCAACGCGGTGTGTGTTCCCGTCAGATCGCCCTCGGCAGCAGCAGCCTTCAACGCCGGATCGGCCCCGCGTTCCCAAGTCAGAGCACGCAGAATCTCAACACCGGGCAACGCTGAAACATCGACCCCGCAGCCGCACAGACTGATGGGCACCGGCTTCAATTCAGACGTTGGCTTTGTCGAAGAAGGCGTGCTGGCTGAAGAAACGGAAGCAGACTTGGAAGCAGAACGGGAACTGGAAACGGGCATCGTGGTCTCGCAATGACAGCACTCGAAACGGCTCCCTGCCGACGTGGTGCGATGAGTAATTCGCGAGGCTCCGCCTCAAGTCGGCAGCAGAGTAGCCAGCCACGGTCGAATTGCAACGCGACGTGAAGTCCGGCTTTTCTGAAAGCCGGACTTCACCTCGAAGCGGCATCCTCCCGGCGGAAGTCCGGCTGACAAAGCGATACCTCGCGCGATCCGTGATGAGACATCTGAGCGGGGCGGCGTAAGCCCCCCGGTTCTCGGGCGTAAGCCCTCTTCCGAAGAACCGGGGGGCTTACGCC
>JAYTGQ010000442.1:0-13978 GCA_043733345.1 Schlesneria sp. | reverse complement strand
CTCGTCCGTCAATCGAACCACAGACTTCTTGTGCATCGACCACCTCCTTGTGGTCCACGCAGAGTCGTCGAATTCTCAATCAACGCCAACCCGAAGTTCTAGCCGTGACGCGGCACTAGGTTTGTTTGGTTAGGCAATAACATCGGCTTGAGTCATCTGCCCGTCGATCGTGCGCCAGAGTGAGCCGTTCGGATTCTTGTTGGCCAATGCGGTGGGGAGGCGGTGCGGGCGGATGCCGTCGTAGCAGTGGAGCATCGCGAATCGACGGACTGCTCCGGGGATGCCGACGGCTGTGAAGCCGGGATGGCCCGTGGCGGGGAACGGACCGCCGTGATTCATGCTCGCAACGACGGCCACTCCCGTTGGCATCTTGTCGTTCAACAGGCGTCCGACTTTCTGTCGCAAGACGGGAGCGATGCGATCGTGCAGTGAGTCATCGGATCCATCGGTCGCCGTGTAGAGGCAGCCGGTGAGGTTTCCTTCGAGTGTTCGCGTCACGGCCATCAGTTCGTCGTCGGAGTCGGCGACCACGATGAGCGACGCGTTGCCGAACATCTCCGTTTGCAGGGCTTCCGCCGCTGCGATGAACTGTTTGCCCGAGACGCGCAGCAGCGAGTTGTGGCAACTGAACCCAGTTCCGCCACCGGTTGCACAACCCGTCAAGACAATCGCTCCGTGGGCGATGAGTGCCTTTTGACCGGTTTCCAAATGGGTGAGGACTCCAGGGCCGAGCAACGTTCCGACGGGAGCGGCCGCGAACCGCTCCGTCACTTGCTTGATGAAGTCTTCCGCTTCGGGAGCGGCCTTCACGACGATGAGACCGGGATTGGTACACATCTGGCCGGTGCCCATCAGACAGCTCGTGGCGAACTGTTCGGCGATGGCGGCGACTCGTTCCTTCAACGCACCCGGCAGCAGATAAACCGGGTTGATGCTCGACAGTTCGAGATAGATCGGCTTGCCGACGCGATCCGCCGCTTCCTTGAGTTGCACGCCCGCCGAACGCGATCCCGTGTAACCGATCGCACCGACGAGCGGGTGCGCGGCGAGTCGTTTGCCGTCGTCGTGACTCGTGCGATAGATGAGTTGAACGAAACCGTTCGGCATTCCGGTCTCGGTCGCCGCCAACTGAGCCTCTTCCGCCAGCAGTCGTGTCGTGCCGGGATGCGATGAGTGTCCTTTCGCGATCACGGGATTGCCCGCTGCCACAGCCGCCGCGAAGTCGCCTCCCGCTGCCCCGTTGAACGCGAACGGAAAGTTGTTCGGCCCGAAGACGACGACCGGACCAATCGGGCCGAGGACTGAGCGAATGTTGGAGGCCACGTCGATGGTCGGCATCGCCCACGAACCGTCTCGCGCGGCGCGGGCGGCCTGTCGGAGTTGATTCGTCGTGCGAGGCAACTCGACATCCTTCAGTCTCGGCGCGACAGGCAACGCGGTTTCGAGATTGGCGATGGCGACGATCTCGGCGGCGCGGGCTTCGATCCGATCGGCGAACTTTTCGAGAAAGGCCGCGAACCGGTCACCGCTCCAACCGCGAACGACCTCGGCCGAGCGGTTCGCGGCGTTAAGAACCAGTTCGACTTCCGACCACGGACTGACAGGGTAACTCTCGGGGAGCGGCTCCGTCGTGCGCGGGTTGACCGCTTGGAACGTCGAAGTCCCCGCCGAAACCGTCCACTGTCCGTCGATCAGCACGCGCTGCACTGTCATTCGTTTCGCCTTTCAAGAAGCCAGCCAAGTCCAGGAGGCGGGCATCATGGCGTCGGTGGCGAGACCGATCAACGGTGAAGGCTCGTGAGGTCGTTTAACCGCGTGGGCAACGAGGAAGACATCGACTTGATTCTGATCGCTCGCACGCGGGCGTTCCGATGGATGAGGCTGTTGTGGGCGACGTTCGCTTGGCCGGATCGGTGGCGGTACGTATGCTCTCGCCCCCCGGTTCGGACTCCACACCAACCCGCAGCGTGAGCGAGGGCGAAGTACGGGAACCTCGGAAATCGAGAGCTGAACCTCTCGACGCCCTCGCTCACGCTGCGGGTTGGTGTGACAGACGCCACCACAGTGCCTTCACAGTGAAGCGGCCCACGCGGTCGCTCCGTTCTTTCCTTCACTCACAGACGCTTCACCACCATGTATCGAGTTTTGATTACCGACGATCTTTCGCCCGCTGGTCTCAAGATTTTGCGGGAGACTCCCGGCGTGGAGGTCGATGTCCGCAGCGGCAAGCACACGCCCGAGCAGGTGCGCGAGTACCTTCAGAACGCGGACGGCATCATCATCCGCAGTGCGACGCGACTGACTGCCGAGATTTTGAAGGACCAGCCACGGCTGAAGGTCATCGTGCGCGCGGGAGTCGGTGTGGACAACATCGACCTGCCCGCGGCGACGCGCGAAGGGATCGTCGTGATGAACACGCCGGCGGGCAACACGACCTCGACGGCCGAACAGGCGATGGCGCTGTTGCTCGCGCTGGCCCGCAACATCGCTCCCGCTGCGGCCTCGGTGAAGGCGGGCAAGTGGGACAAGAAGAGCTTCACGGGGACTCAACTGGCGGGGAAGACAATCGCCGTCGTGGGACTCGGTCGCATTGGGTTGACGGTCGCTCGCCGGTGCAAGGCGTTCGAAATGCAGGTGCTCGGGTACGACCCGTTCCTGTCCGAAGAGCGTGCTCGGGCCGAGGGGATTGAGCTGTACCGCGACATCGACGAACTGGTCGGCAAGTGTGATTTCCTGACGGTCCACACGCCGATGACTCCCGAGACCGAGGGCCTCATCAACGCGGCCCGCATCGCCAAGATGAAGAAGGGCGTGCGACTCATCAATGGCGCACGTGGCGGAATCATCGACGAAGCGGCTCTCGCTGCGGCCATTCAGTCGGGACATGTGGCGGGTGCCGCACTCGATGTGTTCGTTCACGAGCCACCGACCGATTGGTCGCTGGCGCAGATGCCGCAGGTTCTCGCGACTCCGCATCTCGGAGCATCCACCGATGAAGCTCAAGAGTTGGTCGCGGTCGAAGCGGCCGAGATCATCACCGGGTTCCTCGTCCGGAATGAAGTCCGCCACGCGGTCAACATGGCTCCGATCTCCGCCGCTGAAATGGCCGACATGCGCCCGTACTTGGACCTCGGTCGCCGACTCGGTCTGCTGCTGTCGCAACTCAACAAGGGAGGCGTTCGCAGTGTGCGGCTCCAGTTCAAGGGCGAGGCCGCCGACAAAAAAACGAAGCTGATCTCGAACGCCTTCGCGGTGGGTCTGCTTTCCAACGCGTTGGCCGACAACGTGAATATCGTCAACGCCGACATGCTGGCGAAGGAACGCGGGATCGAGATCAAGGAAGAGCTGTCTCACGAAGTCGGCGACTTCTCGACGCTCGTCTCGGCCACGGTCGTCACGGACACGGGTGAACTGACTGCGGCGGGAACGATCTTCGGGAAGCAGTTCCTGCGACTGGTCCGTCTCGACCAGTTCCATCTCGACGCGTACCTCGACGGACTGCTGCTGCTCTACCGCCACATTGATCGTCCCGGCGTGATCGGGTTCATTGGCACGGTCTGCGGCAAGTGCGGCGTGAACATCGCGCACATGGCGCTCGGTCGCGAGAAGAACGAACCGGGTGGAGACGCCATCGCGGTGTTGAACCTCGACAACGAACCGGACGCTGCCACGCTGGAAGAGGTCGCGCAGCATCCGGCCGTGACGGGCGTGCAACTCGTCAAGCTGCCGCGCGCGGGCGAACCGCTGCCGTGGCTGGTCAGTCGGTAAGGACCCGTCCAAAAACAATGTTGTCTTTCGCTCCGCGAAAGAACGTCCTTTCACGGAGCGAAAGGCTGCTCATCGAAGCCTGACGCGCAAGCGAAGTTCTTCTTCGCTTGCGCGTCAGGCTTCGATGGGTAAGTCATTTACCAGGTGTTGCCTGATGTTTGACGGCACTGGAAACGGGCCGAGATTTGAACTCGGCGCGCTATACCGCAGACGGTTGAGGATGGCACATTTCACACTAACCCGAAGCGTAAGCGAGGACGGGTGTTGCCTCCTCGCTTACGCTTTTTGAAGTTGCGCTCTTTGAGTCGTGTCGAGAACCCCAAAGCCAGAGTCGTCGGTTTTGGCTTTCATCCGTGCCCCGGCTTTGCCATCCGCGCTATTCCGATGTTTCCCGAATAGCACGGATGGCAAAGCCGGGGCACGGATGAAATCCTAGACGCAATCGTTTTGTTGGAATCGCGACTGCCCATGTTGCCTAACTTTCGGGGTTTTCATCAGGCCAGGCTGGCGGTGTACTCGCCGCACCCGTTGGGCCGGACGCTCCCGCTGGCGGACTTCCACAAGCGGCGGCCTGCTGCATCAACGCGACCGTCGAGGGCTGGAGTGTTCCCACGATGTCGCTCACCGAATCACAGCCTTCCTGAGTCAAAATCGCGTCGAGTTCATCGACCAGAGCGTTGGCGAGTCCGGGGTTGTAGAAGTTGGCGGTGCCGATCTGTACGGCCGAGGCACCGCAAACGAGGAACTCCATCACGTCGTCGATCGACTGAATGCCGCCAACGCCGATGATCGGTGTCTTCACGGCTTGAGCCACCTGCCAGACGATTCGGAGCGCCAATGGCTTGATCGCGGGGCCGCTCAGTCCGCCGATGCCATTCCCCAGGACCGGCTTTCGTTTCCGCCAATTGACCGCCAGTCCTTGAAACGTGTTGACCAGCGACAGGGCGTCGGCTCCAGCGTCACTCGCCGCACGCGCGATCTCGACCACGCTCGTCACGTTGGGAGTCAGCTTGGCGATGATCGGCAAGTCACACGCAGCGCGCACGGCCGAAACGACTTCGGCGGTTAGGTTGGGGTTCGTTCCGTAATCGACTCCCCCACTGACGTTGGGGCAGGAGATGTTGAGTTCCAGCGCGGCCAGCCCTGGGAACTCATTCAACTTCCGAGCCATCTGCACGAACTCGACCGTGTTCTTCCCCGCGATGTTCGCGATGATCGATGTGCCCAGACTGAGCAGCGGCTCGACGTGCTTGGCGATGAACGCATCCAAGCCGTCGTTATCGAGGCCGATCGAATTGAGCAGGCCCGACGAGGTTTCGACCGTTCGCGGCGGCGGATTGCCGGGACGAGGCAGCGGCGTCACCGTTTTGGGGATGATGCCGCCGAGTCGGGCGAAATCGACATACGCCTGCATTTCGCGGGCATAACCGAACGTGCCCGACGCCACCAAGATCGGGTTCTTGAGGTGGAGACGACCGAGAGTCACATCCAAGCGCGGCACGAGGCGGTTCCCATGAATGGACCGCCCGGCAAGTGGTTCGATTGCAGCCCCGGTGGCTCGGCATTTCGATCCGCGCAGTCAACGCGGGCATCGTAACTGCCGCCCCCCAAGGGGACAACGACATCAACGCCTCGCTGTCAGAGATCGCAGTCGAGACGAATGAAGTACTGGCGGCTAGCAGCCTGTTGTAAAACCGTAGGATGGACGCCTCGTCCGTCCGATTCCAATTGGTTTTCGCTCGGACGAGGCGTCCAAGCTACGTTTTTCAACAGGCGGTTAGATCACGCCGCCGTGTGTGCGATAGGGCGTCGCGACATCGGGCATGTCCAAGCCCCAGATTCGTTCCCAGATTTCGGGAATGTGGCGGTAGCCTTCCGACACGAAGATGAGCTGTCTGGCCCGGACATCGGGAGACGACGAGTAGATCGGCATGATGCACCCGATTTGTGCGAGTGATCCAACCAAGAGCATGATGCCGACAAAAAGCCGATTCCGCATGATGGCCTCCATGCCACGGCGAGGTCGCCGCGACGCGCCTCGCACTCCATGACTCACTTCTACTCGATGTTCGATCGGCTCCGCCGATCGCTCATCCGTGGTGGACCGAGGGAACGCCCTCGGCCACAACGCTTGTTTCGCCCGTGCTTTGCTGAACAACGGGGTTCGTTGAGGTGGAGGACGCTTTCGCAGCCGCCTCTTCCATCAGCCGAACCTTTTCTTCCATCTCTTTGCCTGGCTTGAAGGTCACTACAAACTTCTCAGGCACAAACACCTTATCGCCAGTTCTCGGATTGCGAGCTTTCCTCGCCGCCCGTTTCTTCACTTCAAATACACCGAAGTTCCGCAATTCGATTCGACCATCCTCGACCAGCGTCTTCACGATCGCATCGAACGTCTTTTGGACGATCTCTTTGGTCTTGAGCTGGGTCAGACCAATGGCCTCGGAAATGTCTTTGACGATCTCTTTCTTGGTCACGACTTGAGTCTCCCGTTAAACGTCGAAGAGCTTGTCTCCGACAGACTTGTGTTGCCACGGAATGACCCAACTGTAGTTCCGAAAAAGAGATTGTGTCAAGCAGGCCCACAACAAACCTTGAGGCGACTCACGCGAGCCAACTCACGTTTGCTCGCTTCATCGCTCCAAAACCTCGACCGCAACAAGGCACGGAGTCGGTCTGCTGTGTTTTATCGGCGTCATACAACCGAAACTTTCGGGAAACTCGTCAAAGGCGGAAAACTTTAACGGACAATCGGCGGGTCGCTCATGCCGCGACTGGCTGAAACCGGTCCACATTCAACGCCAACCGGCAGCGTCTTTTCCAACACCAACCCGAAGCGTGAGCGAGGACGATGGCAGAAAACTGCCTGTTGAAAAACGAGAAACCTGCTGGGAAGAATCCGCCGAGCAGTGAAACATGCCGCGTGGATGAATCACCCGAAAAGATGAATCCGCCGGGAAAGATGAATCACCCGAAAAGATGAATCAAGCCGGGAAAGTGACTGAAGTCGCATCCTCGCTCACGCTTGGGATTGGTGTGTCTGCAACGTCGGACGGAAGTTTGGCCGACGAACGATGCGGCCGTTCCGCAGTCAGATATCTACAACGGCTGCCTGAGTCTGGATTTGCACCAGCGGGACGATCTGTCCGCAACCCGCACCGGGGCAGACCGACGTGACCGCATTCCAGCTTTCGCGACTTTCGAGGTTCGAGTTCCAGAACGGCCACGTCCGGCACTGCGCGGGCCGGACCTGGTAGACCGTGCATTTTCGAGTCGCCCCGTCGAAAAAGGTGCAGTCGCCGTTTGCGAACTCGCGTAGGGAAATCCTGCCCCGGACGAGCTTCGTGTGATTGATACGGAACTCGCCGATGCTGATGCCCCTGTGATCGGCGAGCTGTTGCATCTCCTCGTCGCTGACCCAGACATAGCCCGGCTCGCCAGTGCAGCAATCGCCGCACTGAGTACATGTAAAGGGCAGGCCATCCTTGTACCAAGGCTGTTCGCTCATCAACTTGCTCCACTGAGAAGAATTGGATCGGAGCGTATGTCTGACGAGAACTCGACGCAACTCGCTCACTCCGAATGAAAATCGCGAGGTCGAGCGTTATGATCCCGGCCCGCAACAGCCCCCTTTTTGATCCTTACGAGACGAGTCTCCCGCGCATGTCGAACGTCACATACAAGTCCGCCGGTGTCGATCTGGAACTGTACGACGAAGCCATGCGTCGGTTGCCCGCTTTGATGCAGCGAACTCACACGCCGCGAGTCCTGCCATTGGCGGATGCCTTTGCCGGGCTGATGAGACTCAACAAGACCAGTCGCCCCGGCCAATCGACCTATGATGACCCCGTCCTCGTTTCGGGGACGGATGGCGTCGGGACGAAGCTCAAGGTGGCGCAGCAAGTCCAACGGTTTGACACCGTGGGGATCGACCTCGTGGCGATGTCCGTCAACGATGTGCTGTGCCTTGGTGCGGAGCCGTTGCTGTTTCTCGATTACCTCGCATTGGGGAAAGACAATCCCGATCTAATCGCGTCACTGGTGAAGGGGGTCAGCGATGGATGTGTCGAGTGCGGGGCGGCGCTGCTCGGCGGTGAGACGGCGATCATGCCCGACATCTATTCCGGTGAAGACTTCGACATGGCCGGGTTCTGCGTGGGAGTGGCCGAGCGGTCACAGCTCATCGACGGTCAGAGCATTCGACCCGGCGACGTGGTGATCGGCGTCCCTTCGAGCGGATTTCACTCGAACGGCTACAGCCTGATTCGCAAGGTTGTTTTTGAAATCGCCGGGCTGACCGTCGATCAGCACGTTCCCGAACTCGGGCGTACAGTCGGCGAAACTCTGATCGAACCGACACGGCTCTACCCGAAGTTGATTCTCGAAGTGTTGAAGACGCAGCGTCCCAACTCTGTCATCTCCGGTTTGGCCCACATCACGGGTGGCGGACTGAAGGACAACATCGAGCGACTGCTCCCCGAAACGTGCCGCCTCGCGATTGATCGACTCGCTTGGCCAATCCCGCCCGCGTTCACATGGCTGCAAAAACTCGGTGGCATCGACCGCGATGAGATGTTCCACGTCTTCAACATGGGGATTGGCTTCACGCTGATCGTGCGTCCCGAAAGTGTGGATGCCGTGCGAGGTGAATTGACGCGGGCTGGCAGCTCGAACTGGGTGGTTGGAGAGATTCGAGCTGGCTCGCGTGGCGTCGATTACTTGAACTGACTCGGCTCGGAATCGGAATTGATCGAGGAAGCGAACCGATGTCAGTGGCTCCGTACCGCATGGCTCTGTCTCAATATCGCCGCGTGTTATCGGCGTTCTTTCGGAACGCCCTCGTGCGCGAGATGTCGTTTCGCGGCAACTTCTTCATCACGCTCATCACGCGCGGTTTTTGGTTCGCCGTACAGATCCTGTTGTTCGATCTGATCTACCGCCGAGTCCCACAGATCAACGACTGGTCGCGGGCCGAGTACTTCGGATTCATGGCCACGGGGATGCTGATCAACTCCATCGTCGAAGCCTGCTTCATGCCGAACTGTGCCCGGTTCAGTGAGCTGATTCGCACGGGCGATCTCGACTTTGTACTGCTCAAGCCGATCGACACACAATTCCTCGTGTCGCTGGAGAAGCTGGAGCTGTCGATGGTCTCGCAGACGGCGTTCGCACTCGGACTGCTGGGCTACGCTGTCGTGCAGACGGGCCGCCCGGTCGAGGCTGTGGCGGTGATCCTGTATTTGCTTTTAGTCGCGGCGGCAGTGACGTTCTTCTACAGCCTGATGATCGGCTTGGCGTCGCTCAGCATCTTCTTCGGCCGCAACCAAGGGCTGCTCGACTTCTGGTTTTACGTCACGATCTTCGCCCGCTACCCGAGCAGCATCTACAGCGGATCGCCGACCGGAGAAGTCGTGCGGTTCGTGTTTTCTTACGTGCTGCCGATCTTGCTTGTGGTGACCGTCCCCGCGCGCGTGCTGCTGGGAAAGACGCTCGAACCGAGCTGGGTCGTGGCGATCACACTCTTTGCCGCCGCCGCAACATTCGTCGCGTCGCGAGCCGTGTTTCTCGGGTCGCTGCGACACTACCGCAGTGCCAGCAGTTGATGGACGACTAGCCCGACGCGCAAAAGCAAGGGCTGGACACTCGATGACGGTGAAGCCCTCGCTTGCGCGTCGGGCTTGTTTTGAAATGCACTCTCGTCAGCGCCCGTGCGAGCGCCCTGCGGCGTACGGAAAAAGCCTACTTCTTGCGTTTCTTCGCTGGCGGCTCTTCCTCATCGTCGTCCATGTCGAACGCATCAATGTCGTCGAGCGACGAATTGTTCTGCGTTTCAATCTCGGAGCTGCTGTCGGAGAGGACATCGGCATCGGAGTCACCGAGTTCGTAATCCGATGTCGCGGACTCATCATCCAATGCCACTTCACCTGACCCGGCGTCGTCCATCATTTCCACCGCAGCATCGTCATCGACAGCCGAGTTGACTGCTGCGGGAGCGGCTTTTCGTCCGGGGATCAACAGGATGAACGGCATCAGCGCGACAATTCCGGCGACCAGCAACGTCGAGCCAACAACGGCCTGCATGATCGTCGAGAGACTGTCTGCCTGGTTGAGGAAGACCATGACCAGCAGATAGCCCAAGAAGCCCGCGGGGATCGCGGCGACCAGTGATGTCAAAGCTCGTTGCGTGCGTCCCACGAGTCAATTCCTGAAAGAGAGCGCGGCCAGTCCGGTGCGAATACGAGCGCCGATCATGACTTCGCCGAGAGATCGTTAGCAAGATCGGCTGAGGACACATTCACTTCGCAGCCGATTCTCGCGCCCGCACACGCACGATGACAAGCCGCTGCGATTGTGCGGCCTCTGTCGAATCGGCCGGTCGTACGGCCTTGATCGTCAGGCAGAGCCGTGGGGCTGTAATCGTTGTGCTGGACCACAGCAGATCTTCCCCGCACGGCTTCACTTCGTTCCGCCGCAACTCAAGTGAAAGGCACGGCCGCTTAGAAACGCCGAGGACGCGGAGATCGCCAGGAGCACAGTCCTCATGATTTTCCCCTCTCCGCGTCCTCTGCGTTTCTAACCTCTTTGATCACACCCAAAAACGCTCGGAACCAAAAATGCCCAGCCCCTAAAATCTACACGCCCGGCGGAGAAACAAAACGTGAGTAGTACGAAAGGCAGATGCCCGGCAATGGAAGGCTGCCGGGCGTGCTTAATGTGTCCCTGTTTGAGAAGTATCGAATCAGCCTTTGAACACGCGCTGAAGTTCTTCGAGCGATGTCTTTCCTTCGGCAACCAGCCGCAATCCATCCCTGTGGAACGTCAGGCACCCTTCCGAGCGGGCAATCGTTTTGACCTGATCTCCCGAGGCTCCCTCGGCGATCAATTTTCGCGTCGCTTCCGAGAGAACGATGGCTTCGAGCATGGCGACTCGACCGAAATAGCCTGTCCCGTCGCACTTCGTGCAGGGCGGATCTTCATCGCCGGTTTTCTCATCAACCAGTGGCTCGCCCTTGCGGTACAGCGTCTTGGTTTCCGGCGGCAGGCCGACTTTTTCGAGCAATTTCGGACTCGGACGGAATGCCTCGCGGCAACTCGAACACAGCAGCCTCACCAGTTTTTGACTGAACACGGCGTCAATGACTTCGGACGCCTTTTGACGGTCACCGGAAAACGCGATCAGTTGGTCGAGGGCACTGGCCGTATCTTTGACCGGCATTTCAGCAACGATGCAGATGCGATCGGCCACGCTCATAAACTGTTTGGTCGCTTCCGCGTCTCGCAGCGGAGGTACGAAAATGACATCGGCCTCTTCGCGCATCATGCGCATGCACGAAGTCTCGTAGTCGTCCCCTTCATTGACCTCGAACTTCTTCACATTAATCAGTTCGCGCGTTCCCGTATCGACGATCGAATAGATCGAGAACATGTACATATCGACACCGCGCAGCAGTGCGTAGGTCGTGGTCGTGGTTCCCGAACCCGGCGGGCCGCACACGGCGATAATTCCATGGCGGTGTGAGGTCAAGTCGCGAACGGTCTGCTTGAGCGTGGTGGTGAACCCAAGATCGGCAGGCGTGTCGAGTTGGTGCTTCATGTTCCGGACGCGCACCGTCAGCCGCTCGGCCCCCTCGGCTTGCGGCGTGATGTCGATCGACAATTCGTATTTGATTCCGAGATGCTCGGCCCGAACGCCGCCGACCTGTTGCTTGCCCCTCAGTTTCGGATCGAGTCCCGCCAGCAGCTTCACCATTTGCGTGATCGCCTGAGCTTGCTGCTTGGGCATCTTGCTCCCCGCGTAAGGCATTCCATCGACCGACACGGTCGTCTGTGCTCGCTCGCCCTTGACATCGAGCCGAATCATTTCGGCCCGACGCTCCAAGCCGTCGGTGATCATCTCCTTCGTCGGAACGAGCGCCGCTTGAGCCAGTCTCGAGTTGGCAGCCATATCGACGGGCTTCCCGTTCACGGCTCCCTGAAAATTGACGTACTCCACATCTTCATCGTCCTCATCATCGATATCGTCATCCGCATCATTGGTGTTGCCCTTCTTCTTACCGAAGCCGAAGACCATAGCCTGTTCCTTTACGGAGCCAACAAACGGAACGCTCGCAATGAAATTACGACGAGCGGGAAAAGTGAGGAGCCATCAAGACGAGACCAACTCGCACAGCACACTAACCCGAAGTGTAAACGAGGAGGAGGCGTGGGACGTTCCTTGCTTACGCTTCGAGTTCGTGTCCGCCTCGACTGCGCGAGGTCTACGCCCGCCGCTCACAGCAGCCCATACGCGACAAGGGTCTTCTTCAGGCGAGCCTCTTCCGATTCCGAGAGCGGCGTGAGCGGCAACCGCAGATCCCCGGTGTCTCGACCGAGCAATCGCATCGCCACTTTGACGGGGATCGGATTCGTCGCGATGCCGAGCATGTCACGACAGAGCGCGAACAACTTGAAGTGCCAACGCTGAGCCTCGGCGATATTGCCCGCCTTCCACGCCTTGAGCAGTTCGAGCATGTCGCCCGGAACGATGTTGCCGACGACGGACACGATGCCGCTGGCACCCATCGACAGCAGCGGCAGCGTCAGGCTGTCGTCGCCCGAGAGGACCGTCAAATTGGTCATCGCCAAAGTTTGAGACGCCTGATCCATCGAACCGGTCGCTTCTTTGATCGCGACCACGTTGGGAATTTCGGCGATGCGAGCCACGACTTCCGGCTCCATATTCTTCGCTGTGCGACCGGGAATGTTGTAGAGGATGATTGGAATATCGACCGCCTCCGCGACAGCGCGGTAGTGCTGATAGAAGCCTTCGCCCGTCGGCTTGTTGTAGTACGGGGCCACCATCATCGCGCCGTCGGCTCCCACCGCCTTGGCGAAGCGCGTCAACTCGATCGCCTCAGTCGTACTGTTCGAACCGGTCCCCGCCATGACCTTGATGCGACCGGCAGCGTGCTCGCACACCACGGCGATCACGCGCTCATGTTCGACGGTCGAAAGCGTCGGGCATTCGCCTGTCGTGCCCACCGGGCAGAGACCATTCGTCCCCTGAGCCACATGCCAATCCACGGTCTTCCGGAGAGCGGCCTCGTCCACGTTTCCGTCCTTGAACGGAGTGATAATCGCCACCGTCAACCCTGCAAACTGTTCGCCCTTGCGTGTCATCGTGTTTCTGTTTTCCAAGTAGGGTGGGCACCGCCCACCGATTCCAATTCGATACCAATCATGGTGGGCAGTGCCCACCCTACGGTTTGTTCCCCGATCACTTCCGGTTGCGCCAATCAACATTTGCCATCTCGGACAGGGCCAGCATCAGGGCGTGGGTTCCGTTGCGGCCCCAGCCTTTGGCTTTGACTGACTGATAGAGCTGTTCCCCCAAGGCGAGGCCCGGCAGGCAGAGGCCCATGCGGCGCGCTTCTGCCAGAGCGATCCCCATGTCCTTAATAAAATGTTCGACGAAGAAGCCGGGGTCGAAATTGTTGGCCATGATGCGCGGGCCGAGGTTGTTCAGCGACCAGCTCCCAGCCGCTCCCGGACCCACCGATTGCAGCATCGTCGGCAGATCGAGTCCTGCCTTGTAACCGTACAGCAGCGATTCGCAGACACCGATCATGTTGGTCGCGATCAGGATTTGATTGGCCATCTTGGTGTGTTGCCCCGCGCCGGGACCGCCTTGATGGACGATCGTCTTTCCCATCGCCGCGAACAGCGGTTGGAGAGCCTCGACCACAGACTTCTCGCCACCGATCATGATCGAGAGTGTCGCGTTCTTCGCGCCGATGTCGCCTCCGGAGACGGGGGCATCGACCGAATGCACGCCTTTCAATTTTGCGGCGGCATGAATCTCAACGGCGAGAGAGGGCTCACTCGTGGTCATATCCACCAGTACGTTGCCGGGCTTTGACCCCGCCAAGGCACCGTTCGCGCTGAGCAGCACTTCGCGGACATCGCTGGGAAAACCGACGATCGAGAAGATGACATCGGACTGCTCGGCGACGGCCTTGGGCGTCTCCGCCCACTTCGCGCCGCGACCGATCAGAGCTTCGGCCTTTTCTTTCGAGCGGGTGAACACCGTCGCCGCATAACCCGCCGTCATCAGCTGGCCGACCATGCTCGAACCCATCACGCCCGTACCAACCCACCCGATCCGAGTCTTCCCCGGAGCTATCTCCAACGTCATGTCGTGTCATCCTGTTGCGAAGTCGCCGAAAGAATC
>JAYTGQ010000441.1:0-1862 GCA_043733345.1 Schlesneria sp. | reverse complement strand
TGTTTGAGCGCATGTCAAAACTAGCCCGCCGCGCAAGCGAGGGCTTCACCGTCATCGAATGTCCGGCCCTCGCTTGCGCGTCGGGCTAGTTTTTGAGGAAAAAACAAGTTTTGAAACTGCCTCTAGGCTTCGTCGGGCTGCTCACCTTTTGTAGCCATACTCCGGCGAGCGTGGCTACGTTGGGTTGCAGCGTCAACTCAAGTCAACGACCGCAAGGATTGCATCGTGAACACAACCTCCCCACTCTGTGAGAGCAACGACACCGCGCTCCACGCCTGGGACCAACGGGTCGCACCCGAGATGTTTTGGCTGGCAGTCTTCTCGCTGCTCAGCCTCGCGGGGTTGCTGCATCTGCACGACAAGACCGAGTTCCAGCCGATCTTCATCGGTTGCGTGCTGGGGTTGTTGGCCGTTTATCCCCTCTGTTGGATCGATGCCTGCTGGGGAGGGCGGCTCGGTAGCCGACAGGGTCGCGCGCGCTGGTTGTACTGCGCGTTGCCGCCACTGAGGTTGGGGGCACGCGATCATGCGACCGGACTCAACGTCTGGTTGCCGGGTCTCGGCTGGCAACAAGTGGGACATGAGTTGGAGCAACGGTTGGAGCGGGCGTCGAGCGTACCGATGATCGTGTTCGCGCTGATGGTTCTGCCGCTCACCGTAGCCGATTACTTCTGGGCGAGTCGTCTCGAAACGGACCCGCTGCTGTCGGGACTGTTGAACGGCGCGAACGGTCTGATCTGGTTCGCGTTCGCGGGAGAGTTCATCCTGCGGTTGTCGATTGCTGAGAGCAAATGGACATACCTCAAAGGACACGTCGTCGATCTCGCGATCGTGCTATTGCCTCTGTTCTCGTTCCTCCAAGCGTTGCGACTTGGGCGAGTCTTGCGGCTGCAACAACTGGCGCGCACGTCCGGAAAGCTCTATCGATTGCGCGGCGTCGCACTGCGAGCATGGCGGGCGCTGTTGCTCGTGGATGCCGTGAGTCGTCTCATCAATGGTCCTCCCGAGCGGAGGCTCATGACATTGCGAGCGGCATTGACACAGATGGAACGGGAACTGACAGACCTGCGCGCCGAGATCGCCAAGCTGGAGTCAGTCACATCACGTCAGTCGGACGCATCAACGGCTCCGCTTCCTGTGGGCAAACCGGCTTCGCCCGACAATCCGCCGTCGGAGCAAGCGGCCTGACGGCGGATCGCTTCGTGCAGCGCCGGATGATTTGGCTCGCCCAGCGGCTCCAACAGGCTGCTAAGGAACTGGCTCAAAACAACTTCCTCGTTTAACCGCAAGCCAAAGGCGAGCGCGGAGGCGGTACGGAGTTGATGCACGGTGTCACCCCGCCGCGCTCGCCTTTGGCTTGCGGTTAAACGAGCGACTGGAAATCGGGAAGGTATTTCTAAGGCGAGCGGCAGAAGCGGTCAGACCGACAATTGAAGCCTGACGCGCAAGCGAAGTTTTGGATGTCGAGCATCCTTCGCTTGCGCATCAGGCTTCGATGGGTACGCTTTTGCTTGCCACTTGCCAAACAAACAGAAATCAGGGCAGCAGTTCGTCCTCGACAGCGGCGTCAGCCTTGGCGGAGGGACTCGGGGACTGAGCCGCTCCGAACTGCACGATCAGCACCATGACCAGCACGCCGAGTAGCGCGAAGACCTGCGTCCATGTCACCACTTCACTCGACGCCCAACCCCACATGACGGCTCCTAAGGGAGTGAGGTTGATGGTCATCGTGGCGAACAACGAACCTTGTTCTCGCACCAGCTTGTTGAACAGAAATGTGGCAAGTCCGGTTCCCACGACTCCGAGTACGGCCACTGCCACGAGTGCGATCCCCCAGGGAGCAGTCGCGTCGAGGGGAGGGC
>JAYTGQ010000440.1:0-1865 GCA_043733345.1 Schlesneria sp. | reverse complement strand
AATCGGTTCTTCCTGATGAACGGGGTAGTCGCCGACGCCACGGCCATCGGCACGAACACCGTCGTCTACCTGAGCGCCACGGCTGCCAGCACGGCGCCGAGCACGAGGCCATCCGGTATGCTCCCCGTTGGTGCGGCCCCTTTCCTGTCCGCCACAGGTGGGGTGTTCCCCTTGTCAGTCACGGGGAACTATGAGTATTGGACCACGGAAGTGGCAAGGTTCACCCAGGACGGTGTTGAGCAGTTCATCGAGAGTTCGTTCTCGTCCGTGAACGGGGCCACCAACTACCTCGTGGCGGCGACCTCAACCCCCCCACTGATCCAGAGGCCGGCGACAAGAAACCTGGCGAGCGCGACGCATTGGCGTATTTACCGAAGCCCCAAGAAGGCCCTTGCTTCTGATCGGGCATTCCCGTCCGGGTACATGATCGCGGAGCTGTCCACTGCGGTATCGGCGCACGCCGATGCCACTGGGACACTGTCGGCATCATCGTTCCCGGCAAGCGCATTCTCTGGCGGAGCGGGCGGAACATGGGCCAGCGCGTCCAGCGTGTTCACCGACAACGGAGTGTATGCGTCGGCTACCGTACCTAGCCCCGCTGTCTCACAGAACCAAGTAGTGTACGGGTTCTCGTTGTCTGCAGTATCTGGCGCGATAAAGGGCATCGCGGTAGAGGTTCAGGCTTATGTGAGTTCTGGGTCCGCCCCCGTTCCAATCGCGGTCATGCTGAATGAGAACTTCACCATCCAGAAGTCCGCTCTTATCACCAGCACATCGTCAGTGTCTCCAACCACGGTAACGCTGGGATCGTCCAGCGATAGGTGGGTGAGCACGAATCAAACACCCCCGTTCGTTGACACGTCGTTCGACGGTTCTTTCAAGGTCTATCTGAGGGTGAGTCAGCCCAATGTCTCTGTCGGGGTGGACTATGTGAAGCTCTACGTCTACTACGGCGGAAGCACCGAGAGCACGATCCAGTACCCGACGGTCGTGTACACGTTCGGCGACATCATCTCTCAGGTCAGCAAGAACGATCCCCCGCCATCGAGCAACACAGGAGACCTCTATCAGGACTCGCTCGTGGTGAACGACGTGAGCAACACGGGGGTTATCCGCTACAGCTTCCCCGGCGAGCCGGAGAGCTTCCCCGGCACCTACTACATCGACATGGAGACGCGCGAGAACGACCAGGTGCGCCACATCCGCGTGGTGAACAACCGTCTCGTCGTCGGTCTGGACACGTCGTTGTGGCGGGTGAACTACCTGCCGAGCGAGCGGGACGCCTCGTTCGACCGCGGCAAGGCGACGGAGATGATAAGCCGTTCGTACGGCATCGTGAACGCGATGTGCGCGACGACGTTCACCATCGACGGGCAGACGGAGCAACTGGCGTTCGTGTCGTACAAGGGCATCCACACGACGGATGGCTACAACTTCATCACGCGCACGAAGTCCCTCAACTGGCGCAACCACATCTCGCTCACCTCGACGAGCACACCCATCGCGTTGCTGAACGACCCGGAGAACCGTTGTCTTCGCTTCTTCTACCGTAACGACTCGCTGGGGAACGAAACGTACATGTGCCTGCACATGTCCTATGACCCGAGCGACATCGACGCGGAGGGGAGCTTCAGGTTCTCCGGGCCTGTCCACATGCGGAACTACGACGCCGCAGGGGGTGGGTACGCCTCGGTGGAATCGGCGTGGGCCGTGCCACGGAGCAATGGGAACACGGGCATCTACATCGGATACGGTGGCGCGAGTGCGGCTGCGGGAGCGGGCAAGGTCTACTACGAGACCGGCACGGCCATCCCCTCGAACGACGACACGGCGCAGTACACGACGCGGCGCATGTACATGGCGGG
>JAYTGQ010000439.1:0-5472 GCA_043733345.1 Schlesneria sp. | reverse complement strand
AACGACTTGTGCTTCTCCGTCTGATTGAGGATCGTTTCCAATCGCATTCGCGAGTGCTCCGACAGAGTGTGAGGTGGTCGTCAAGCAACCCCATCATGCCCGCAGACGCTCCCGAATGCTTCTCAACCCCACCCTCTTCCCCCTCCAAGGACTCTTCTCTTCCGATCTTCCGCTGATTCCCGATCAACACCCAAACGTACCCACAGATTCTGCCAAGGAGCCAAATTTCAATGCACAGTGAGACTGAGTGGATGTTCGGAAAAGTTCGCCTTGAAGAGCAGGATTCGCCAGAGTCGAATCGCTCACACGCCACCACCGTGTTGGAACTCGTCGGCCAGCCGCGCCCGCGACGGTCTCGCTTGGCGTGGTGGTTGACCGCTTTCGGAATACTTGCGGCGACGAGCGTGGTGTCGTGTTGCGTCGGCTGGATTGGACTGGCGATGGTCTTTGGCCCCGCTCAGACCAGCGTGCCCAGTGAGGTCGAGGCGGTCGCGCAGCGAATGGCATTCCTGCAACTGCCGCCGCAGTTCCAACCGACGTGGGGTTGGTCCGCCGACAACTCGCTGTTTTGGTTTCAGATCGCGCGGTTCGATCACAGTGCGAAACGCGGGATGCTGCTCATCGGCGAACTGCATGTCAGACCGATGGCAAATCCACACGAACAAGCGCAGCTCCGGCAACTGATCGACGACTCTTCGCCCGACCTGCGATTGATTGATCCGAAGCAGACGGAGGTTCGCAAGCTGATCGTTCGAGGTATCGAAGCCCAGTTTGAAATCGTGACCGGCGAAGACCGGGCATCGACGACAAAAATGCGTCAGGTGACGGGATCGTTCCGAGGCCGCGAAGGAACCGTTCTGCTGATCTTGCAGGCCGAGGCCGAGCAGCTCACGGAAGACGCCATCGAAGCACTGCTGGCATCGCTCGCGAAAATCGATGACGCGCCGTAAACGTTTCCGGCCCATCAGCCATTTTTTAAAAATGGCCTGATGACGCGCCAGCGAAGAATGAGTCGCCTCAATTGCTTCGCTGGCGCGTCAGGCTTTTATGGACGAGAGCGGTCTTGCAACCAACCGTCAGAACCCAAGCCCCTCGCCGATCAGAACGGCCGTTCCCACGGTTCCGTCTTTGATCTCAAACATCGTCGGAAAACGTTTGGCCCACGGCTTATTCGCCGCCGGGCAGTACTGTCGCCCGTTTCCTTCAATGGCGGCAACGGTTGGGATGCGAGCGGCCAAGCTGGCTGAGTGCAGGAACGAATAACCGGGGCACGACAAATCCTGCACGCACAGGAACATGCCAAATTTTTGAGCGGCTGCCCCGAGCAACAACGAATCCGTGTGCCCTTTGCACGCTTTGATCGCCACGCCGGAGTAGCCCATTTCGCGAGCCAGCAGCAGTGAGTCGTAGTCGGTCAGCGACTCGTCGATCACTACCGGCTTGAGTTTTGCGACCTCGTGCATCTTGTTGTCGGGGTACGCCTTCAAATCGCGATTCGTCGGTTGCTCGATGTACTGCACGCGATCGTAAGCGGGAGCAGACTTCGCCTGAACCTGCTTGAGAAAGTCGATCACGTATGCAGGACTGGAACATTTCTCGTTGAAGTCGAGCGAGTAGACCCACGTCGAGCAACCGCGTTTGGCTTGAGTCTCTTCGGCGACGCGATTGACTGCCAGAACTCGCTCCACATCCCAGTCGAAGTTGTCTCCCGACAACTTGATTTTCATGTGGGTCAGACCGTTGTAGGCGATCCACTGACCGAGCGTCTCGGGCAAGCCATCGCCGACCTTCTGAGCGACATCCGCTTCCGTTAGCGGATCGATCGCGCCCACGAGGTGATACAGCGGCAGCGACGCCTTCGGTTCTCGCAAAGTGTATTTGTCGAGGTACTCGCCCTTGAAGTCTTTATCCAAGTACTCGGACAGGTCGTGGGACATGTACTTCGACGACAGCAGGTTGTAGCTGTTTTTCTCGTGCAGCCGACCATAGGCGTCGTGCAGTGCGGCATCGAAGGGACTGGCCGCGACCGCCAGCGCGAGCTTGGGGATCGGCTCTGGCAATTTCAACTTGATCGCCAGCTGTTTGCCGAGATGTTCGTACTCGGCCGACATGTGGTACGACAGATCGATCGGATGACCGTAGTCGTTGCACGAGTTGGCGAGAGCAATGACCTCTTCAGCAAACTGCTTCATCGCGGCTTCGGTTTGATCACTCGAAATGGCGTCGGTCGGCCAGGCCCAAATGTTGCCGACGGGCATGCTGCCCAGACCAGCCGCGTGACGTTTGCCATCGCGCGACTCGACCTCCACATCGACATTCATGAGGAACGACTTGGATTGCACGCGTCCGCCGAATTTCAGCGGGGTTCGAAACGTCACGGCTTCAAACACGCAGGCGGCACTGCGGATGCGGATGTCGGTCGCTTTGAGCATTTTTCTCTGATAAGGGCTGGAGACACGGGACGACGAAACGGTCGGCCTGAAGGCGGGGCGATCTTATCGGCGGTTTCAAGAACGATCAAGAACGAAGCTGGGCAATCGTCTCGCTGAATTTGAGCGGAGACACGTCCGCCTCAAAAAGGCCAACCAACACCGTCGAGCCGGAACACCACATCGACCACGGCTCATCACAAAACTCAGCTTGGTGAATCACGCGAGAGAGGTTTGATTCACCAAGCGGCAATGGACCTGATCGTGCTGCCGTCCGCAGTTGCATCGTGGTTGCTCCCCAGCCACACTGCAAACGGCCTGATTTTTTATTACGGAGAGCGACGATGTCTGAACTGCTGACGCAACGATTGTGTGACGAACTGACGAAGTTAGTGCTGATCGATCCGCATACTCACATCAACCCGCACTCGGCCGCGTCGAAGACGTTGGCCGACATCATGGGCTATCACTACTACACCGAGTTGGCTCATTCGGCGGGGATGTCGAAGTGGAAGATCGAAGAGCCGGGATTGGCTCCGAAGGAGAAGGTCGGGCGACTGGTCGAATACCTGTGCCATCTCGACAACACGATCCAAGTGAACTGGCTCGTCGAACTCTGTCGCAAGTTTTTTGGGTTCACGGACGACCGGATCACGCCCGCGAATTGGGAGGCGTTGTATGACCAGTCCGCCGCGAAGATGGCCGAACCGGATTGGGAGGATCGGTGCCTGAAGCAGTCGGGGATCGAGCGAGTCTTCCTGACCAACGACTTCGACGATCCGCTGACCGGCTTTGACACACAGCGATACATCCCGTGCCTGCGAACGGATGACCTCGTGTTCCATCTGACCAAGCCCGAGATCCGTGCCCGCTTGAATAAGTCGAGTCACGTCGAGTTCAACGACGCGGCGAGCCTTCGCAAAGCGATCGGCAACCTGTTCGATCACTTCTCGAAACACGGAGTGCGAGCCTGCGCGATCTCGCTCCCGCCATCGTTTGAACCCAAACAAGTGGACTCCGACGAGCAGGTCAACCGCGTGCTGCGCGGCGTCTTCACCGGACGCGAGATCAATGCGGACGAACAAACGATTCTCAGCCGCTTCGTGTTCTGGACGCTGGCCGAGTACTGCGCCGAGTTCAAGTTGCCGTTTGATTTGATGATCGGCGTGAATCGGCGCGTCTATCCGGAAGGGGTCTATCAAGGGCAAGACCTGTTCGACCAGCGAGTCTCGCTGATTCAATACAAGCAGCTCTTCAACGACTTCCCGCAGGTGACGTTCCCCGTCTCGGTGCTGGCCGCGGCCAGCAACCACGAGCTGGTCAGTTACAGTTGGATTTTCCCGAACGTCGTCACCAACGCGCATTGGTGGTACTCGAATACGCCGCCGTACATCGAACTCGACACGCGGGCGCGACTCACCGCCGTCCCCCGCAACAAACAGATCGGCTACTACAGCGACATGTACAAGCTGGAGTTCGCCTGGCCGAAGTTCAGCATGTACCGCGAATGCCTCTCCCGCGTGCTGGCCCAAGACTTCGTCATCGGCCGGCGCTGGAGCGAGGACCAGGCCCTGTCGCTCGGCAGACAAGTGCTGCGCGGCAACGTCGAAACGATCTTTGGCGTGTGAGAGTTCGGCTGAGGACCGGCGCATCAATCACTGTCGCAGAATCTGTAGTCTGGACGCCCTCGTCCGGACGAAGGCATCCGGACTACAGCTCTCAAATCCCGACAGTGATTGATGCGCCGATCCTTAAACCGTCATCGCCAATTTGGCCATTTCGCGTGATGAGTGCTCTTCAGCCCGGAGGGCGACAGATGGTAGCCCACGGCGCGAGCCGTGGGTTGTGTGGTTTATACCGCACGCGGCCTCGAATGAGAGGTTTCCCTGTTGTTGAGTTTCGGCGACACTGCGCCCGGCGGTCGGGATGGCCGCTGAAGTTTTGGCGCGGACACAGGGAGGTGGAGCATGGCTTGGTTGCGGATCGAGTTGACCGAAGACGAACAGCGGATCGTGTTGGGCGAGCGTGAGTCGCATCCGAACGCCTGCGTGCGACGCAGGCTGTGGGCGATCTGGTTGCTGCACTCGGGTTTGAAACGCGAACAGGTGGCGAAGGTTCTCGGGGTCGCCTGTTCGACCGTGCAGCGGGATGTCTTGGCGTATCGCACCGGTGGGCTGGAGGCCCTGCGAACCTCCGGACGCGAGTATCGGCCGACCAGTGACCTGGCCGCGCATCAGGGTCAGATCCGTCAGTCGTTGGAGCAGCAACCCGCGCGGACCATTGCGGAAGCCTGCCATCGCATCGCGGCACTCACCGGTGTGGCGCGTCGGCCGACTCAAGTGTCTCGGTTCTTGAAGGGTCTGGGACTGAAGTGGCAGCGGGTCCGCGCCCTTCCCGTTCCGCCAAAAAAAGCCTTGCGGAGCATGCCGCCGATCAGGCCGCTTTTCTCGACGACCAACTGAGGCCCGTGCGGGATGCGGCCCAAGCCGGGCGCGGACACGTGTTCTTCGTAGATGCCGCTCATTTTGTGTTCGGCACATTCCTGTGCTGCCTGTGGTCGTTCACCCGGCTGTTCGTGCGCGCGGCGTCGGGACGGCAGCGGTTCAACGTGCTGGGGGCGTGGAATGCGGTCACGCGCACCTTGGTGAGCGTCACCAACACCACGGTCGTCAACACCGACACGATGTGCGAGTTGTTGCGTCAGATCGCCGCCCAAGGACTGGCGGGACCGATCACACTGGTCCTCGACAACGCCCGTTATCAGCGGAACGCGGTGGTGATCGCCCTGGCCGGGCAACTGGGAATCACCCTGATGTTCCTGCCGTCCTACTCGCCCAATCTGAACCTGATCGAGCGACTCTGGAAGTTCACCAAACGCCGGGCGCTCTACGGCCGCTATCATCCCACCTTTGCTGATTTTCGAGCGGCCATCGAACAGACTCTGTCCGTCATCCCGACACCACACGCCGCCGATCTCGACTCACTGATGACCCTCAACTTTCAGCGGTTTGAAAACGTCTCACTCATGGCCGCGTGAGGTATA
>JAYTGQ010000438.1:0-1868 GCA_043733345.1 Schlesneria sp. | reverse complement strand
CGATTCGGTGCATGGAAGACGAGTCTTGCTTAACGGCGTTGGAAACGGACCAATTCAGAGTTATGACGACCTCACCGCAGCATACACCTGAGCAATTGGGATCGCGATTGATCGTCACACTCGACGAATCATCGACTCGTCTGCCACCAATTCATCGCCCTGACGCCGCTTGTCGAGCAACAACGGTTCGCCCAACCTTGCCGGGCCGCGTCGTTGTACCAGACGAACCAGAGACGGTCGTTCACCGTGTGGGTGAACCAGAGTGGGGCCTGACCTTCATTCTGAAAGCACAACCCCAGCGACGTGATCAATTCCACAATGGCGGCGGGAGCCAGCCTCGGCAGGCGGCGACCGCTCCGTTGATGAATCGACTCGACCGTCAACGGCGTCAGCGTGTTCCGGCCCGGGGCGGCGAGAAAACTTGGCAAGCGGCGCGAGACACTGTGCGGCGGATCATCGGCTCCGACCGGTGATCTCGATGACGACTGGTTCGGGCAGAGCCGGTTCACCGGCTCGTTGTCCGAACACTCCGAACACTCCGAAAACGTCGTGCAGGAAAACGTCTTCATGAGTGGCCTTCGTACGGGCGGGGGTGCAGTCGTTCCTTGGTGGTCAACGGCAAACCACTGTCCAGACCTGATCTATCCTTCGGGAGGTTTCACACGGTTCGGAATGCGAGTCTTGGAATGCCTCGCCTACGTAGCTCAGTCATTCCAGGACTGAGATTCTGGACGCAATGACCACCAATGAACGACTGCACCCTACGGGCGGTCCGGCCAACGGTCTGGTGTGTGAGGCCCTCGTCATCAAGTCGGGCGAACCGTTTTCGTCCGGTGAGAACGGGATGCACAGAACCTTCTTTCAGGAGTCATCCTGCCTCAACAACCCGAACCGAGCGGCGTTGATCACGGCTTTCGCAAGGGCGTGAACGGGCTGTACCTGCTGGCCAATGCTCAGGCCACTTGCATCACGATGTTCATCCGGCACAGCTTCGGGACCAACGTCCCCGGCTTCAGCGGCCTGATCGCCATCCTGATGATGTTGCTCGTCGTGGCCGAGTCACTTCCAAGGGGAGCGGCGGCCAGTGGAAACTGTTTCATGGGACGAGGCGATGGCGTTCTGTGGGATGTTGAATCAGCGGAACGAGCCGCGTCCGCCGGGCATGATTTACCGGCTGCTGGGCGAAGCCGAATGGGAGTACTGTTGCCGCGCTGGAACAACCACAAGCTGGTGCTGCCAGTCCGAGGCACAGTTGGGGGAGTCTGCGTGGTACAACGCGAAACCTGACAGCCAGACGTACGATGCGGTGGCGAAGAAGGCCAATGCGTGGGGCTTGTTCGACTTTCACGGCAACGTGTGGGAGTGGTGCTTGGACTGGAAGAGCAGCTACGGTGGGCAAGCGGTGATGCACGAACCGAACCGCTGACGAACCGTCCAGATCATCGGGGCTGGGAAATGTCACGAGATCGTCGTCATAGAAATGATGGTTCGAGAACGCGATGAGCGGCTCGCGCCGACTGCGGTCATGCCACCGCAGCCGCTTTCTCGTCTTTCTTGTCCCCTCTCCCGCCCGTCTTCGGGGGTGAGGGTGAGGGTGAGGGGGGCTTTGGATGTTGTGAGTACGACTCATTCGGGAGGACCGTGACGTTGTTGCTGTTGCTTCAATTAGGGGATCGTTAGACCGTATTTCAAAACCCGATTGGCACTGACAAACCAGCCCGACGCGCCAGCGAGGGCTGACCGTTCGATGTGTCCAAAGCCCTCGCTGGCGCGTTTTGAAGTTGCGCATTTGGACAACGATGGGCTTGTTGCTTTGGAAAACGTCGAAGAATTGAAGCCTGAAGCGCAAGCGAAGGAGTTTTCGAGCG
>JAYTGQ010000437.1:0-14026 GCA_043733345.1 Schlesneria sp. | reverse complement strand
GCGCGAATGCGGCAAAACGGCTTCCAACGTCGCTCGACGCGCGGGGCGTTGCCCACGCGGTTAAACGAAGCAAACCTCTCACTTTGGGCCGTGCAAGGTATAGAACAAGCTGTCGATCCAGATTCCTTCGTTCGTTCCAAGCTTTGTTGCCGCGAGAAGATTTGATTCATGAGCCACTCCGACCCTCCCAGCTTGTCCGGTTTGAAAACGCGTGGGGATGTGCCTGCTGATCGGGGCGCGCTGGCGGGTGCCCCGTTGTCGCCTGTCGCCGCCTTGCCCGACTCGACGTTCAGTGGTCAGGCGACGCATTCCGGGTCGAATTCGATTGCCGACTTGCAGGCGGCGGCGGAGGGCTTGGAGGAGGTGGAGTTCGAGTTCGTCGAACTGAGCCGTCATTACGAGTTGCAGGACGAACTCGGTCAGGGTGGAATGGGTGTCGTCCATCGCGCCATCGAGCGGCAGTTGCGGCGTCCGGTGGCGATCAAGCGACTCAAGCCCGAACTGGTGGTCAACCGCCGTGCGCTGGCACGTTTCCAGAGTGAGGCGTTGGCGGTGGCCACCCTGACCCATGAGAACATCGTGCGGATCTATCGGCTGGGCCGAGATTCCACCGGCCCGTTCCTCGTGCTGGAACTGGTCGAGGGAGAGAGCCTCGCCACGCGGCTGAGCCGGGGGAAGCTGGACTTGGACGAGGCGATCCGGATGTTCGTGGCGCTGGCCGGGGGGGTCTCGCTGTCGCACCGGCACGGCATCATTCACCGGGACATCAAGCCGGGTAACATTTTGCTGACCCTGGACGGAGTGCCGAAGCTCAGCGACTTTGGCATCGCCCGGCGCTCGAACGACAGCGGCTTGACCTCGACAGCGGCGGCGATGGGGACGCGGTACTACATGGCTCCCGAGCAACACCAAGATGCTCATGCCGTGACGGAACAAAGCGACCTCTACAGCTTGGCCGCGACGTTCTATCACGCCGTCACTGGCGAGCCGCCGCAGGTCATCCGCGAACAACGACTCCCCGAGGCCGTGCGCGCACTGACGATGAAGGCGCTGGAATCTGATCCGGCCCACCGTCATCCGTCGGTCGCCGAGTTCGCCGCCGATCTGCGTTCGGCACAGATGCAGCTTTCGGCCCCCACGGTGACAGCCGCCACGGACGCCACCATGCGGGACGGCGAATGCCCAGCCTGTCACGTCATCAACCCGGTCGATCGCAAGTTCTGTAAGGGCTGTGGCAATCCGTTGACCGAAGCCTGCCCGAAATGTCAGCGGCCATCGCCGGGTTGGGAACGATTCTGTGCGGAATGTGGCATCGACATCTCGGCACACGTTGAGGCCATCGAGCAAGACTTGGTGAGAAAGTCTCGGCGGATCGAGGCACTCAGTCACGAGCAGCAATTTGCCGAAGCCTTGGTTCTCGTGCAGCCGATCGAGTCGCTGTCCGCGCCTCGGTGGCAGGAATGGAAGGACTGGGCCACTGATACGGCCGCCACATTGCAGGACAGTCTGAATGAGCAACGATCCCAACTGGCACGGCTCTTGGACGAAGCCCGGACCGCACTGGCGCAATACGACTATGCGACCGCCCAAAGCCTTCTGGAAACGATTCCGAAAGACCAGCGAAGCGCCGAAATTCGCGATCTGCTTGCCACTACCACGATGGCTAATGCCGAAGCAACTCAACTCCTCAAGGATATTGAGGAGAAAGTCCAACAGATCGAGATGCTCCGTCGCGCGCAGCGGTATGCCGAAGCACTCGCTCTCGTACAGATGATTGAATCGCTGTCAACGCCACAACAGCAGAAATGGAAGGCGTGGGCTACCGACACAACGGAGAAGCTGCACGTCAGCTTGCGTGAGCAACAACAGCAACGCGACAGCTTACTCGCAGAGGCGAAGGCGGCTTTTCAGACGGCCCAGTATCCGCAGGTGGTCTCTCTACTCGGCCAGATTCACGCCAGCCAGTCCACGCCAGAGATTGCGTTGCTCCGGTCGGAAACGTTTGCCCGCATTGTGGAACTGGACAGGCTAATTCAAGAGATCAAGCTGGCAGTGAAGAGCAAACAGCGGGCGGGGCTGTATGTGAAGACCCGACGGTTGCTGGAACTTCACCCCGAACATGCAGATGTCCGCAAACTGCACCGGCAGATGGAAGAAAGAGAAGCCCGCTGTGAGTGGGACGCCGGTGAGCGAAAGGTGTTCACGCTGGATGGTATTGAATATGCCTTCCGCTGGTGCCCACCAAGCAAATTCACGATGGGGAGTCCGAAGAACGAAGTCGGTCGATTCGATAATGAACTTCAAATCGGAGTTGAGTTGACCAGCGGCTTCTGGATGCAAGAGACGGTGGTCACGCAGGCGATGTGGTTCGCAGTAATGGGTTCACAACCGTGGCAAGGAGGGACGCAGATGCGGGAAGTGAAAAACTATCCGGCAACGTATGTGGATTGGAACGATGCTACGGAGTTCTGTCACCGACTGACAACCGCAGCGGCAGCAACACATGTTATGTCGCCATTAAAGTTTGTTTTGCCGACGGAAGACCGTTGGGAGTATGCTTGCCGAGCTGGCGCAACCACAGCGTACTCTTTCGGCAATGACCCTGCAAAGTTGGGGGACTATGCGTGGTTCGGTGGCAACACGCAGCACAGACAATATGCACACGAAGTCGGCCAGAAGCAGCCGAATGCGTGGGGGTTGCGGGACATGCATGGGAACGTGTGGGAGTGGTGTCAGGACACCTACAACCACAGATATAGAGATGACCGAGGTCCTATATCCCGGATTTTCTTTACCCCTATTTTTGCCTTTGGAACGTCTCATGTGTTGCGGGGCGGTTCGTGGGACTACAACGCGTTCCACGCGCGATGTTCATACCGCAATGTTACCAGTCCCACAGACAGTAACAACGATCTTGGTTTTCGTGTGTTGTTGGAATTGTGAGTGGCCTTTCCAGTCGCCCTTGTACTCTGGTGCCTCTTGCCCGCTCCGAGGAACAATCAAAGGCGCCATTCGTGTCAGGAACCAAGCACGGGCAGTTGGCCGTAGACGGTTTCTGGCACCTTTGGTCTCACTTTGTTTGATTTCATTCGTGGGTTTCGCGGAATCGGGCCGATCACGGCAAGTGACTTCCCGCACCGGTCTGATTCCAAAAGGCTTGGGCCACCTGCGGTTCTTGCTGGTCCAGTCAGTGTCGAATGTGGAACAGCACTCGCGCCAAGCCCTTCGCGGGCAGATTTGTCGATTCCCAAGCGGCGACTTGTTTTCGCGTCGCGGAATCGAGAGACATCTCCGCAGTCAGTCCCGACTACACGCAAGCTCGGCCGAATTTCTCATCCTCTGGACCCGACAGTGCCATTCCCGCCAGCCTCCTTTTTCATTCGCCTTTCCTGCTCCATTCGTCGTCTCCCTTAATGCGTCGGGGCTCGTCCCCCTTTCCCATTCAACAAGAGTTCAACGCATCAAGGGAGACGACGAATGAAGAGCAATGAGAACCCACCGTTGCTTCCCTGCGACCCTTACAACCCCGACCACCGTCGCACTCCGCTCGCTCCGGCGAACACTGCCGGTTTGCGACATCAAGTCACTCGCAACCCGAGCCGATAAGAGACTCGTCTCAGGAAACCGCCGCGAGGAACGACCGATGTTACGCTCAGCTTGTTTTGCCGCCGGACTGTTTCTCGGGTTGTGGGGCGTCGCGTTCCTCGCCATCGACAAACTGGTCATGCACGAACCCGAAGAGCGCGACCCCGGCATTCGCGGAATGCTCGCCAAACAAGTCGTCGGCCGAGAATCCCGCCCCGTCATCGACCCCCCCGAATGGGCCGCCTTCACGCTGCTGTCAATTGGCTCCGTCACCATGCTCTATTCCGTGGCGATCCCGAAACACAACTGACGCCCGGCGCGCATCACCGCTCACCGCTCACCCGATCCGTCTCCACGAGTTCACAACCCCGCGAGTCAAACGGCGGGTTGCGAATCGCAGCCTCGGTCGAGATACTCCCGCCCCGCGCATCCCGTGGCACCCGCCAACAAGGCGATGCAGCGCGGATTTCCCCGACGTTTCCACCCACTCAAGTCGATCCACTGAGGTGAGACATAGAGACGACTTCTCAACGGGCATGTAAGGCCCATGCACAGATCGCCATACTCTCGCCCAAACACACGGGACCGTAGCTCAATCGGTTAGAGCAGAGGACTCATAATCCTTTGGTTCTCGGTTCAAGTCCGAGCGGTCCCAGTCACGAAAACCCCTGTTTCGATAGGGGTTTTCTGCTTTCGTGGGTGTGAGGATCGTGTCAGTCTCGGCGACGTGTTTGCGACGTGTTTCTTGGACTTGATACGAGATGAAGGATCGCCGCGAGGACGTTCGGCGAACCTACCAGTCCTCGCGGCGACATTCGATCTTTCGGCCGGTTCACTCGGTGAACCGTTGTTGTTGTTCCGGTTGTCGGGGGTGTTCCTGTTGCGATTGGCCGTGCGCGTGTTCCTGGCATTGTTGTTCCAAGAGCCGCCACGCAGCACACAACATCACACGCTTCCCCATGAAGCGGCACGACACCCAGAGACCCGTAGGATGGGCACTCCTGCCCTTCCGGTCTTTGTCTTCGTTCTTCCAAGGGGAATGGAACGTCACAGACAAAAACGAAGAGCGGACGGGCAGGAGTGCCCATCCTACAGGGCGCGTGCCGCTGCACGGGTGAAGATGGTGTCATCGAGCACGTCGGCCTGCAACCGTGCGGTGTTTGCGTGTTGGGCATGACCGAGCCAACTGACCAGCCGTCGCCGGATCGAAGCCAGATCAACCTCGCCATTCGCGAATCCCGCCTGCATCGCCCGCAACCGCTGTCGCAGTCGAATGAGATTCTCGCGAGGGAGGAGTCGGTGCGTCGGGAAGACACGAAAACCGAGAAACCGCGCGCCCTCCACGTTGCGTGAGATGATCGACTTCGCGGGATGCAGCCGCACGCGATAGCGTGCGAGATATTCGCGGCAACGGTCCGGCATGCAGCAGTAGATCGGGCAACAGAGTCCAAATCGGAACATCGTGTGTGCGAGGAGTTCTCGATACTTGTAGTACAGGATAGAGATCAACCAACCGGTGGCGCGGTCTTCGATGGTCAGTGACCAGTGGACGTAAGCTTGCCCCCGGTAGTACTCCGGGGGCAATCGCTTGAGGTAGTTGTGATCGCGTGGCTTGTGACGTGGATCTTGGACGCTCATGAGTTGAGTCTCGCACGGTTCGCTGGTCACGTCCTGCCGTAGCCGAATTCGCAAGAATTCGGCGATGACGCGGTCATCCTTCAAACGCGGGGATCTGAATTCTTGCGAATTCAGCTACGGCGTTCTTTCCCGCCGACACGTAGCTGAGTTCGCAAGAACTCAGCCCGACTCACCATCAAGAACTGAGTTCTTGCGAACTCAGCTACGGTGCGTCAGCCCGGCGGCTCCCAATCCTCACACCGTTCCCACGGCCAATTTTGAAATTGGACCGACCGACCCCTTCTTCACTGCGCGATCTGAGGTCAGTTATCAAGCAAGGTAATCAAAGCTCGCACGTTCGGTACACTTGGCCGCGATCACGGAGTTGTTTGAGCTTCGCAGTTCCTGATTGTAGATGTAACGCATCACCTTCTTCTTGAGTTTGCGTTTGTGTTGCTTCGTGGGAATGTCGTACACGTTGCCGGTATACAAGTCCAACTTCTCGCCAGCGCCTTCGAGATCATGTGCATGGAAGTTGCTCGGCCAATTGTCTGCATCACTCATATGGACCCTCCACTTTCCTCCGTGATTGATTGTGTGATCCAAAAGCAGCACCGTACCATCCTCTTGAATATGGTCTTCGGGCGGCAACGTGATATCCATGCGTGTTCTACCTCTGTGGCGATTCTCTGAAGTGCCTGACCCCGGCTTTGTTCCTGTCATTTTATTTGTCTTTGCGAAAGACAAATTTGAACTCGCCTTTCTGCGTGCCGAAGCGTTTTGGACGTTCCGGCATTGGTTTGCCTTCAAGCGAGATCGTCCATTGAACTGTCAACTGATCGCCGTCTAGCGAATAGATTCCAAGCAAGTCCATTTTCCGGGTCGTCATGAATGTGATTTGTTTCGGGTCAGCCTCGTCATCGACCTTGAACCCCCCTTCAAGTGTGCCGTCTGCAAGAACGAGAGTGAATTTTTCACCCGAAATTCTGAGGGTCTTCTTCTCCTTCCAGAAAGCATCATTCGCAGCGACCGGTGAACCGCCGAATTCGGCTTTAGTGGCAGTCCAGTTTCCTTGAAGGTCAGATCGAAAATAGACGCTGCTCCTATCCGGATTTCGATTAGGAAGCTCGCCCTTATCAAAAGCGACTTTGCAGTCAGCCCAATAAATAGTGAGAATCACCGTCCCGTCTGGCTGCGGCGTTATCGCAAACAAGTCAATGCTGCCCCAATCAAACATCCATGTTCCGCCGACTTGTTTCCAGCGTTTGGTCTTCCATCCCCGGCCTTTTTCATTCGGATGATAGATCACGGGAATGGCACCTTGCCCAACATCCAGAATCAATGTGCCTTGCGGCTTTCGTTCTGCATCCTTGGTCCAATAGGCACCCGCAATTTGTTTCCATGCCTTTTTGCCATCGTCAGGCGTCGTTTTTTGCTTTGAATCGACCTGCCCACTATTCCCTCGGATCGACAGCGCTGCCAAGAACGTGCCGACTTTGAGTTCTTTCACCACGGTTCCGAAGACTTGCAGGAACGTGTCGCGGGGGACAGGCTGGCCTTGGGGGAGGCTGCCGAGTTCCCGGCCCAGCACGGCGTTCGAGCGCAGGGCGGCGACCAGTTTGTCGGGGGGTGACTCCCGCTTCCGCGGCGGCAAGGTCCAGGTCGAGCGGCTCATCGAATTGGAAGGCGAGGGTTGCGACCGGTTCGCTCTTTGCCAGACCGGCCAGGCCGCACTGTCTCACCGCCGCCTCGAAGCGTTGGCGGTCCTCCGTCAGCTTCGCGTTGAGATCGGCCTTCGGGACGTAGACCGCCGTCACGAACTCGATCACCTCCTTCGAGTACGCCGCCGGTTGAGACAGGACGTGTTCGCGAATCTGGTCGGTCTTGTTGAGCACCCCGCTCCAGTGGCAGTTCATGCACGACACGCCGTTGACGACCTCGGGATCGCGGCCGCGCTTGACCGCCTCCTTGTCCACCACCACATCGGTCGGGCCTTTGGCAATCTGCTGCCCGGCCGCGTCGGTCAGCATGTACGCCTGCAAGCCGTTGGGCAGATTGAAGATCATCTCGCCCCCGTCGTGCTCGAACCCGAGCGGCCCGCCGGGACCGGTCGGATTCGCCTTCAGGTTCCTCCGTTTGGGAGGCTGCTCCTTCGGATCGACCGGTTTGAAATCGTAGCTCTTCCAGTACGCACCGTAGGACGACCCGTGCCGCTCGATCAGCCGGATGCTCTTCGACACGCCCGAGGGAAAGAACCCGGCCCGCAGCACGCCGTTGTAGTCCCGCAAGTTGCGGGCGACATCGACGCCGAGCCGTTCCTTCTCGAACTTCAGCATCTCGTCCGGCTTGTCGGGCAGGCCGAGGATCAAGTTGTAAAGCGGCGGTCGCGAGGCCGAGAAGACGAACCAGTCGGCCCGCGCGTGCGGCAGTTCGCTCTTCGTCAGCAGGTAGCAGGTCTGTGCGGCGGCGTGCGCGTACGTCACGCGATACGGGTCGGCCGCAACGATTCGCGACCAGGCTTCGTTCTCGTTCCACTTGTAGTGCCGCAGGTCGATTCGCAGGATCGTCTTCGTCGGATCGATGGGCTGCGGCACGCGAACCTCACGCCCCCACGACAGACTGTTGACCAGCTTCGACAACCCCTGCCGGTGCGATTCCAGTTCGTTGTCCTCGAAGCCCGCGTTGTACAGGTGTGTCAGCGTGAAGTAGCGGTAGAAGGGCCGGTCGCGATCGTTGGCCCGCTGCAAGTCCTTCAGCATCGCCGACAGCATGTCGATCGGACTGACGAACTCGCGCTTCACGTCGGCTCCGAATGCGGGGGCATCCGCCTCGATCCACTTCTTCAGCGTCTCGATCTCGCTCTTCGGCAGCTTGTCCCCATCAGGCGGCATCTCGCCTTTGACGACGCGCTGAAGCAACTTCGATTCGTCCGCACTGCCGGGGACGACCAACTCACGCACCAGCCGCTTGCGATTGAGGGCGTAGTTGAAGCCCCCTTCGTTTGCCCCACTCTCGCCATGACACGAGAAGCAGCGTTGCTTGAGAACCCCCTGCGCCTCTTCTCGCCAATCGTCAGAAACTTTTTCAGCGAAACCGGGGCGCGATGCTGTGGCCTGCGGCATCAGGCGGTGAAGCGGATGCGGTCGGGTTGCCAGGTGTGGAGGGTGTGATGGAGTTGCACGGACAAGTTTTGGGGATGGCGGGACAGTTCGATGGCGATCAGGCTTTCGTCGCGACGGGTGGGGCCGAGTTCCAAGCAGAGGTATTCAAACAGCGGGCGTTCGTGGACGGCGATGACGAGTTGTCGGTTGGCTTGGAGGACGATGGCGCGGAGTAGGCCCGCGAGCTGCATGGCCTTCACGTCGTCCATGTTTTGGACCGGATCATCGAACACGAGGACGCGGTGTTTGGGCGGTTCGATCAGATGCAGGGCGAGGAACAGGCTGAGGGCGGCGGTGTTCAAGTTGCCGCAGCTCAAGATGGCGGCGAGGTCTGCGAAGGGGACGCTTTTGCCGAAGAGTCCTTGGATTTGCGCGTGCATCCGCCCGCGCGTGCTCTCGGGTTCGGCGAGCCACGGTTGGAACGGTTCGACTTTCACGAGCCGCTCGAACAGTTCTCGCCACAGCCGGTTGAGCGTGCCGTTGAAGACTTGGCTGAGGATTTCGCCCTTCACACAGAGGACTTCTTTTCGCAGGTCGCGCGCGGTGTGAATGTGGCCGTCCACACGCTGGCGTGCGCGGGTGCGGTTCGCCTGTTCGGCGGTGGCCTGTGCGAGCGCGTGCGTGACGGCTTCTTGTTCAAACGCGAGGTTGACCACTCGTTCGAGCGCCCCTTGCAAGACGCGGTTCATGGCCTCGCGCTGTTGTGCGGCGACGTACTGCGCTAGCAGCAGCTCAGACAGCACGCGGCTGAGTTCCGTCGCGTCGGCGGGGCGATCCGGCGGCAGCTTCCAGCGATCGGCCAGCTCGTCGAGTTGCGTGCGATACTTCGCCTGCTGGTCTCGGATCGCTTCGGCGTTACGACGTTGGAGACCGATCTCATTGAGCGTCGATTGCAGTTGTTGCCATCGTTCACGATTCGATCGACCTTGCGCGAGCTGCTCGGCGAGGGACCGCAAACGTGATGTGGTGGCGCGAGCGGCCGCGCCGCGTGTCAGGATCGTCGCCGCGTTGGCTCGCGCCCGTTCGAGGCTCAGCGTGAGGTCCGTCACTTTCTGTTGGCGATCAGCACGCAGTTGTCGCGCGGCCAGTTGTTCGCCCGCTTGTGACTCGCGCCGTTGAATCTCCGTTTCGATCCTGTCGCGCAGTTCGCCCGCGTGCAGTTCGGAGTAGTCTCGCCCACAGACCGGGCAGTCCTCGTGGTGAACATGCGGCAGGAACGTCTTCAGAGCGGAGAGCCAAGTTGTGGCGAGATCGTCTTCTGGCGAGTCGGCTTGGGTGGGAAGCGACTGCAACTCGGCCGTCGCCGATTCGAGTTGTCTCGCCAGCGTGTGCAACTCTTGCTGTCGTTCTTCTGCGGCGGCGATGTCGGCTTCGCAGCGAGTCAACTCGCGCTGGACGATCTCTTCCCACTGTTCGACATCGGCGGCGATCCCCGAGGAGGTCTCTCGCAAAGTGAACTTCACTTCGCACTCACTCAGAACGCGGCGTGCGGCTTCGGCCACTTCCAAGAGCTGCGTTTCTCGTGTTTGCAGTTCGAGTCGCGTGGCGGCTTCGCGGTGGTCCAACTCAGCAAGTGAACTGCCTGCGAGTGACCTGTCGGCGGGCGACGCGGCGGCTTGGACGAACTCTACGATGAGGGCGAGGCGCGTTTGATCGTGTTGAATTTGTTCCTTCAGTGACGAACCGGTCTGAGCGGATGAAGCGGCTCGCAGCGTGTCGAGTCGTTGTCGAACTCCGGCGACGGTCCACGGGGCGAGGGGGACGGGGTCGCCGCTGTCTTCGCGCGCGATCTTCCGGCACTCGTCGATTTCCGTGGTGAGCGTCAACGCACGGTTGCGGAAGTTTTCTTGCAGCCGGTCGATCTCCTTGGCGGCCAGCTCGTAAGCCGCTTCCAACTGTTGCAGGGCCGGGACGCTTTTGCGGACGCGCGTGATCAGGCCAATCTCGTCCAACCCCGCCGTCAGGTGTTCCAAGTAATCCAGCCCGAGCAACTCGCGAATGAAGGTGACGAGCGGCGCTTCGGGCTGATGCTTGTCCACCGCCTGATACAGCTCCAGCAGTCGCCCGAGCCTTGCTTGTGAGAGATAGCAGCGATCGGCGAAGAAGGCGGTCTCTTTTTTGGAGAGCTGTTGTCCCTCGACGAACGGCGGCTTGCTGGCGGTTTGCTCGACCTCATCTCCCCGTTCGGAACGGTAGCGCAGCGAGACTCGTGGCGGGCCGGTCACACCGATGTTTTGCAGGCAGCGCGGGTAGCTGTCTTTGTAGGGGCGGAGGTCGGAGACATCGCCCGTCACCGCGAGTTCGAGGGCTTGCAGCAGACTGCTTTTGCCACAGCCGTTGGCTCCGTGGATCAACACGACATCCGCGTCGAGCGGCACCGTGGTGGCCTCGCAATAGCCGCGAAAATTCGTCAGTTCGAGTGAGAGCAGGCGTTCGATCATGGTGGCGGTCTCTGTGATCTGTGAAGCGGGCGGTCCTCACGCAGAGGGAGTCGCGGCCTCGTCGGCAATGGCCTGCGCCAGCCAGTCTCGCATCGACTGGGTGACAGCGGTGTCGCCGCTGCGCGCGGCGCTCAGCAGCGCGGCGACGAGGGGATCGGCGGCGCGTGGTCCAAGCTGTCGCTTCAGTCGCGCTTCGGGAGACGTGGAGACCTGATCGGGTTGAGGGAGGTCGAGCGGCAAGAGTGAACGCAGTGACCCCGTCAGATCAGCCTGCCCCGTCGAAGGGACGATGATGACGCGGCACAAGTGGGCGAAGTCGTTCAACTCGGGATCGGCTGGATCGGGCGTCACGAGGACCAGCGTCAGAGGTCGTTGGGAACCGGTTCGTGCCAAGATCATGGTCAGCGCTTGAACCTGATCGTAGGTCTCGCGCAGTCCCTCGCGCGCGGTGTCTTGCACGACCACGAGATGTTCGCGGACGGGGCCTTGTCGGTCTTGCGGTCCCAAGAGGGCCGCGTCGCACGGAAAGTCCACGTCATCAATCACCAGTCGTGACAACTGCGGGACGTAGTGACCGCGCGACTCCAGCAGCGAGACGATCGCCGGCACGATCCCGGTGTGCTGGCTCGTGCCTACCTGCTGGCTCGCACCCGCGTTGGCGGGCTGGTTGGGGGTGTTGTCCGTGTTCATGCCGATTGCAGCTCCCGTCGCAAGGCTTCGATCAGTTTGGTCGGTGTGGGATGCGAGTCTGCCAAGTCTCGGACCCAGATTTCGAGCGGGCCGCGGCGCGGCGTTCGCGTGGGAAAGCGAGGGGCCGACAGGCTTCTGCGCGAGGGTGTGTGAACCGGAGCCGAGGCTCCTCGCCGGGCTGGCTCGCGGTCGAACGGATAGATCACCAGCACATCGGTCGCCCGAGTCATGTCGATTAGGTCGTGACGAATCATGCGCGGCAAGGTGGTCGCTCCATCGCGGACAACGAACACGGTCAGCGTTCGCCCCGACAGCGACAACGTGAACTGTCCCTGACTGGCCGCAACTCCGCGCGGAAGGTCGAGTCGCCAGAAGCTCTGGTTCACGCCACTTTTCAACGCGGCCAAGACCACGAGCAGCCAATGGTGATTCAACTCGGCAACATTGTCGGCAGCGGCCAACCATCCGAGGTGTCGATCGTCCAAGGCGCGATAGGCCGTCGGTGAAACGAGGACCGTGAGATCGCGATACATCGTGACGAAGCGCGTCACCACGCGCGGCAACTCGTCCGACATCTGCCGCCACACGTGATGAGCATCGTGGGGATCAACGGCGGCGTCGTACCGCTGTTGCAGGAACTCCTGCCACTGACTGACGCCCTGTTTCACGAAGTCGCACCAGGCCGACAGGTCCGGTGAATTGAAGCCTCGATCAGCCAACGTGCGCGCCTTGAGCAGCAGCGTCAGCACGTACAGCGTGCCGAGCAGCGGCTTGCCATAGAGTGGCAGCGCGGCCTCTTTCACGAGTTTTTCTTCCCGAACCGCGAAGTGATTCGCGCCGTACAACGCCTTCAAGAACGTCTTTTGCGGATGCTGGAGTGCTGGCGTCGAAAAGGTCACGCGCGGGCGAGTGGCTGGTGGCGGAGGGACCGTCATGAAGGTGGCAAAGCATTCGGCTTGCAGGTTCCAATCCTGTCCCGACAACCCGATGAACAGTGCCGGACGCTCGCGCAGCAGTTGATGAATCATCTCACGAAACGGAGCGCGTTCGGGGAGCTTGACCCACGCGGTGATGTCGGTTCGCGTCGCCAGCATGTAAGGCTGATAGCGGCTCGGCTCGGCCATCGTCTTCCGCGCACAGCCGTGAATTTTTGTCAGCCTCGGTTGCCCCGCGAGGCCCGTTCCGTCGATGTCTTCGCTCGCCGCAATCACATCGAGCCGCTGGCCGCTCCCGTCACAACACTCGGCGTGAGCCGCTTCGATCAGCGCGTCCCAGTTCGTCGTGACCAGTTCGTCCAACACTCCTTCCGCGACCAGCAGCGCCAGATAGCGATGCTCCGCATCCGGGCGCGGTGACGAGTCGCCATAGATTTCGTGCAGCTTCAGCAGGTCAAAGGTCATCGTCAGCGTGCGATCACCGACGCGAACAGTCTGGTCGAGCACATCCGCGTACTTGTCCCACAGTTGAGTGACGATGTCTGACAAGACTCGCTTGCCGTCGCGGTCCTGCCAATTCGCAGGAGACGCTTCGCTGAGATTGCTTGGCCGGATCGTCGTGAGCTGAACAATGCTCTCGACGCAGCGGCGATACGGACAGGCGGGATCATCGGCCTGGATGCGGGCGTGGAGAGTGTCGAGCAATGACCGCAACAACTGGCCGAGATTAGGGAATCGTTCGCGTGAGATCCCCGACCCCAACCACACGGAATACCGGCCACTCAGCAACTCAACGACATCGCGCCAGCGTCCCCGCAGACAGTCGATCGACTGCGTCAGCGTGGCGTGACTCGCACTCGTCATTCGATGGCCCGCATTTCTGAAATCACGCCCAGGAACATTTGCCCCAGTGTGGTGGTTCGACTGTTCGGTCGATGTGCGAAGTCGGTTCTTGAGCGGCGGGAGCGACATGCTCCGCCCGCTGCTTCTCTCATTCGGAACCGACTGGAACTACGACGAGGTGGAATGGCCATGTCTGACGTGACTCATCATTGAACAAGTGAACGCGGGGCCACTGAACTTGCTTCAAGCTGCTGACCGCTGGCGCAAGCAACACGGGATCGGGCCGGGATTGAATACGGTCGAGTCCGCGCAATCAACGTCGAGGTGAGATTTCTGGCGCTGACAGACCCGCACCGCCTGAAGCAATCCAGGGCACGCGAGCAAACCGGCAACTCCGCTGCCAGCCGGGCAGCCGTAATCGTTCTCAAAACAGCTTGCCTCAACACCCACCGGATCACCGTCAACAGCGCCCCGAGGTCGAGTGTTCTCCGCCCACTGCTCGTCTCATTCGCACGAATCGAGAACCGCGAGAATGAGACGAGCAGTGAAACCGTGCATGGTTACGGAGTCACGTCCCATTCCGGGAGCGGGATGGCTTCGGCGGCGGGTTCTTGATCGCGTCAGACGAAACCCGTGGTCTGAATTTTCTCTGGCTTCTCCGCCATTCCTGTTGAAAATGGTGTCCCGTGAGCGGCATGGCGCTAGCCGCCGGTCGTTTTCGCCGACACCGGCGGCTAGCGCCGTGCCGCTCACT
>JAYTGQ010000436.1:0-1872 GCA_043733345.1 Schlesneria sp. | reverse complement strand
GGTTGGCCTGCAATGGGTCTCGCGCTGGATGCTGCCAACCGAGGTGAGTGGGTTGAGGCCAAAGAGTGGTGCGACAAAGCGGTCCCGACCCTGCGCGGAGATCAGTCGTTCCGCGCCTTCTGGCACACGGTGCAGATGGCCAACGGAGACACGTCGGAACTGGAAGGGATGTACCGTCAGGCTCTCGTGGGAGCCGATCTGGCCGAGAATATGGCAGCCATCTTTCGGCTGACCGATGCGCTGGCGGCCAAAGGGAAGCCCGACGACGTGCGGCGCGAGTACCTCCTCTGGTGGAATCGAGTCGGCGGTGGCAGGCCCAGTCCCCACGGGCGGACCATGTATGAACTGATGATTGATTACGTCTGCGGCGACACGGAAGCGTTTCTGAAGAAGCAGCCGACTCTGGAACCGAAAGAGTTGGCGATCTATCAGTTTCAATTCTTGATCGCGACCGGGCAACCCGAAGTGGCGGCGAAACTGCCGGACCTCGCCACGTTGATGGACGACTGGACGGAGCCGCTCGCGCTGAGTGTGAGCTTCGCGCTGAAGGGGAATCAGGCCGAAGCCGAGACGTGGCGTGCGAAGGCGTGCGAGGAATTGCGGAAGGGTGACTCGGACGCCGTTCGCGCGGCGGCACTGCTCGAACGAGACACCGCACCGACCGATGCGGAACTCGACGAGATCGTGATGCGAACCACGGACACTCCGATTCTATTGGCCGCGTTGGCCCAGCGGTTCCCGGATCGCAAGGCTGAACTCAACCAGCGCGCCGCCAAACTCAACGTCAGCCGTCAGCCCCCGTACCTGCTCGTCAAACAGGCCGTGACTTCGCCCTGAGCGGGGCGGCATTCGTGGTCGTGTGGCTGGGGTCTTGTTGTCTTAGCCTGGAGGGCGGCAGGTCGTAGCCCACGGCGTGAGCCGTGGGTTCAGAAACAACACAACCTCTTCAGCCCCGGCGGGGCGACACTCTTCGTGGCCAGACTGATGAACGCCCTGTGGCACGAACGAATGCCACGCGGAAGGCGGGCCAATGTGTCGCCCCTCCGGGGCAGGGCTTCCGAGGTGGTGTTCTTCTGCGTTTGTAGCCGAATTCGCAAGAATTCGGATCGTGCGATCGATTTCCGAATTCTTGCGAATTCGGCTACAGGCTGGATTCCTAAGATCCACCCACGGCTCACGCCGTGGGCGACCATCTGCCGCCCTCCGGGCTGAAAGACAGAAACTCTCCGAGAACTTTCTCCGGAAGATAAATCTCCGCGTCCAACTACTTGGAAACCCAAAACGCGACGACTCGGACCCTGAACAGCCTGTTGAAAAACGGCTGTCGGGAGGGCGAGCCGCCTGCTTTACGGTATTCAACTGCCTGTTTGCCGCATCGGTTCGTGATGCCCCTGTTTCCCGCTTGCCCGTGTCTATGGATCACCCAGTGAATCAACCCCTGCCACAACGCCATCACCGCCAAGCATTCACCCTCATCGAATTGCTCGTTGTGATCGCCATCATCGCGGTGTTGATCGCGCTGTTGTTGCCAGCGGTGCAGCAGGCGCGCGAGGCGGCGCGGCGGACTCAGTGCAAGAACCATCTCAAGCAGTTGGGCCTGGCGCTGAACAACTATCACGACGTGCATCGCTGCTTCCCGCCGGGGCGATTGCGGAGCGTGGTGGATGGTCAGGGACGCTGCTTCTCGGCGTATGCGTCGCTGTTGCCGTACCTTGATGCGATGGCGCTGTACGGTCAGATCAACTTCGACGCGAACCCCGAAGATGCCGTGAATGCGGCGGCGCTCGAACAGACGATCCCTTACTTCCTCTGCCCGAGCGACCCGTTTCGCAAGTTGCAGGGGAACAGTGCCGTTCACAACTATCCGCTCTG
>JAYTGQ010000435.1:0-5482 GCA_043733345.1 Schlesneria sp. | reverse complement strand
GGCAAGGCGCTAGCCGCCGGTGTGATGGAGTTGTGTTTCCAAGCAAAGAACCGGCGGCTAGCGCCTTGCCGCTCAGTCGGCGAATGACAAAGTGAGTGTCATTGGGCGTCAGCCCTCGGATTTTTCACGAGAGCAGTCCGGAGGCTGACGCCATCCGGCTCACCAAGATCGGGCTGGGGTAGAGTCTTTTAGAACGGCATTGGCGCATGCACAGTTCCCGCGAGTCGAATCTTCCGCGTCCGCTCACCGCCGCGTGGCCGTTGCTGTTGGAAGCGACGACCGAATTGGTGGCGTGTGTCGCATTGGACGGTCGCCAGGTGAGCGATTGGAATCGCAGTGCGGAAGCGGCGTTCGGCCGCTCGATGGGCGAGTTCACATCGGGCGGCATCTCTTGGATTGAGACCGTTCACGCGGAAGACCGTGCGGCGGTGAGTCGTCTGCTGGCGGAGTTAGCTCCCGGCGTTTGGTCTGAGTCCACTTTTCGGATCGTGCAACCGACGGGAGCGATTCGCTGGTTGGAAGCACGTCTGACGGCAGTGAGTTTCGCGACGGAGAACACACTGTCGGCGTTGCTGATCGCGACCGATGTCACGGCGCAGCGAGACTCGGCCAGTGAGATGGCCGACACCCTGGCCGAGCATCGGTCGCTCACCGAGCAGATGCCGCTGAGTTTGATCCGCAAGGACGCTCAGGGCCGTCGCACGTTTGTGAACCGTCACTATTGCGAACAGCACGGCGTCACGGCGGACACGGTGCTGGGCAAGACCGACTTCGAACTCTTCCCAGCAGCGTTGGCGAACAAGTTCGCGGCCGATGATCGCCGCGTGATGCAACACGGCGAAGTGCTGCATGACATTGAGGAGTTGGCGGGACTGAACGGCATGCGACGGATCATTGACCGAGTCAAGTCGCCCATTCGGCATGAGGACGGTCAAATCGTCGGCGTGCAGGTTTTGTTCTGGGACGTGACCGAAGACATCGCGGCGCGAGATGCACTGCGGGAATCGGATGCGCACTACCAATCGTTGGTCGAAAGCCTGCCGCTCAGCGTCTTTCGCAAGGACTCCGAGTTCCGCCTCGTCTTCGGCAATCAACGGTTCTGTGAAGCGCTCGGAAAGCCGCTGGAGTCATTCCGTGACAAGACCGACTTCGATCTATTCCCGCGCGATCTCGCCGAGAAGTATCGCCGCGACGATCAACGCATCCTCGATACGGGTGACACCATCGAAGCCATCGAAGAGATCATCCACACCGACGGACAGCGGCTCTTCATCCAGACGTTCAAAGGCCCGGTTTGCGCGGCAAACGGAGATGTCATCGGTATTCAGGGCATGTTCTGGGACGTGACGGCTCAGCAGCGGGCCGAGCAGGAACTGCGCAAGGCCAAGGCCGCCTCCGACGCGGCGAGCAGAGCCAAGAGCGACTTCCTCGCCAACATGAGTCACGAGATTCGCACACCCATGAATGCCGTGATCGGCATGACCGAACTGGTCCTCGACACCGAGCTGACGAACAATCAACGCGAGTACCTTTCGATCGTTCAAGAATCGGGCGACGCGCTCCTCACGCTCATCAACGATGTCCTTGATTTCTCGAAGATCGAAGCGGGCAAGTTTGAACTTGATCCCGCCATCTTCGACGTGCGCGAAACACTGGGTGACACGATGAAGTCGCTCGCCGTGCGGGCTTCACGCCAAGGACTCGAACTGGCATTTGAGATCGACGGCAATGTCCCGGTGTTGCTGGAAGGTGACTACGGGAGACTGCGGCAGATCGTCATCAACCTCGTGGGCAACGCGATCAAGTTTACGCCACAGGGCGAAGTTGTACTGACCGTCCGCTGCGAGACACGCACGGACACCGAAGCCCTGTTGCGGTTCTCTGTGACCGATACGGGGATCGGCATTCCCGCCGACAAACAAAGCTTGGTCTTCGAGGAATTCCAACAAGCCGATTCCTCGACGACGAGAACCTACGGCGGCACGGGACTCGGGCTGGCGATCAGTTCGCGGCTGGTCGCACTGATGCAGGGCCGTATCTGGTTGGAGAGCGAAGTCGGACGCGGCAGCACGTTTCACTTCACGGCACAAATGGCCGTACCCGATGAGGCCACGCAGCGCATCGAACGTCGCACCGACGTGGTCGCTGATACCAACGTCCTGATCGTCGATGACAACGCCACCAACCGCCGCATCTTGGGCGAGATGGTCTGCAACTGGGGAATGCGTCCCGTACTGGCCTCGAACGCTCATGACGCGCTGCGTCTGTTGCGCGAAAGTTACGCGCAAGGAAGTTCCATCGGACTGATCCTGTCCGACGTGAACATGCCCGAAGTGAGCGGCTTCATGCTGGCCGAGTGGATTCGCGCCGAGAGCCAGTTCGACAAGACGCAGATCATCATGCTCACGTCGAGCGGGCGCGAGGGGGATGCGGCGCGACGCGATGAGCTGCGGATTGCGGTTCGTCTGATGAAGCCGATCAAACAGTCCGAGTTGTTCGACGCGATCGTCACGACACTGGGGGTCGCCGCGCTGGATTCGCCCGCGCGCCCCATTGACGACGGGAAACCGACACTGGCAGCCCGTCCACTGAACGTGTTGCTCGCAGAAGACAACGCCGCCAATCAAAAGCTGGCCGTCGGCGTACTCACCAAGCAGGGGCACCGTGTCACCGTGGCGGGCAACGGACGACTGGCCATCGCCGAGTGGCAGATGCAACCGTTCGACGTGATCCTGATGGACGTGCAGATGCCGGAGCTGGACGGCTTGCAGGCCACGCAAGCCATTCGCGGCATGGAAGCACAACAGGGCGGTCACACGCCCATCGTCGCCATGACCGCGCACGCGATGAAAGGGGACCGCGAACGTTGCCTGGAGGCGGGCATGGACGACTATCTCCCCAAGCCGATTCGCGCGAAGGAGATTGCCGAGAAACTGCTCTCGCTGTTCGGCTCGTCGATCCCAGTCGAACCGCTCGCAGTGGATTCCCGTCACAGCGCCGTGCCGATCGCATCTGCCGCCGCGCTGATCGACTGGAAGTCCGCTCTGGAAGGAGTCGATGACGACCGGCCGCTCCTCGCCGAAGTCGTGCAACTGTTTCTGTCATCGGTCACGACTACGCTCGCGAGTCTCGGCGAAGCCATTCGCGCCCGTCAGCCCGATGTCGTGCAACGGCTGTCTCACTCGCTCAAGGGAGAGCTACTCGCCATCGGAGCCGCTCCCACCGCCGAATTCGCGTGGCAACTGGAACTGTGCGGCAAACAGCACACACTCGATGAGGCGTTGCCGATGCTGGATCAACTGCAGGCGCACATCGAATCGTTGTGCCCCTCACTAACAGACTTTGTCCGCGACAACCTCGCGTGAAACGGTGTCCTGACGCGGTTAACAGCGAGACTTTTCCGAGCGGGGCTGATGCCACCCCGCTCAGATGTCTCATCAACGATCGCGCGGTGAGACTCCGCCGACTCCCTCGCTACCTCAAAGAAAACACACAGCCCTCACCGCGATTACTCGCAGGTGAGGGCTGTGGGCCAGAAAGGAGTCGCATCAATTCGAGGCGTCATTCGACGCTGTGTTTACAACTTGCCGAGCTTACTTGTTGTGATAATCGTAGCCGCGTCCTTCGCCGGTCGGATCAGTTCCCATGATGTCGTTGGGACTGTCGCAGAAGTCCACTCCGTCTTGGAAGCAGCCGCCGCCCGAGGAACCACCGTGGCCGGTCAGTCCTTGGTAGCGGTAGCTCTGGTTGACCGATCCGAATGCGGAGCCGATGTCTTCGAGTTCTTGGTTGATTCCATTGGCGACTTCTGACAGGCCAACCACCATCGACAGCACGCAGACTGACGAGATCAGGACCAGTTCGGCCGAAACGATAAAGCCAGCTTCGTCATTCAGCAGGGCAATTGCGAAAGTCTTCATGAGCAGGTTCCTTGGTGCAATCGAGACAGAGAGAGAGTTGAGTAAAACAGGTGTGCGGTTGTTGGTGAGTCAGCTTGGCCGGGTGGTGCAATCCGGCAAGGTCGCGTGTGTTTGAGGAGCGTCGCGTCGGATTCGGTGCGTGATTCGGATCGGTCAGTTCTCTCCGTTGGAAGGACTGCCGGAGCGGATGTCGCCGGAGCGATCGCAGAAGTCGCGGCTGTCTTGGAAGCTGCCCCCTTCGCCACTTCCTTGGTGACCGCGTGAGCCACGGACCATGAAGCTTTGATTGACGGAGCCGAACGCCGACCCGATATCTTCCAGTTCGTTGTTGATGTTGAGGGCCACTTCAGACAGTCCAACGACCATCGCGAGGACGCCGACAGTGGCGATCAGCACGAGTTCGGCAGAGACGATGAAGCCGTGTTCGTCGTGGATCAGGCGGGTGAAGAGAGCCGTCATGGCCGGAGTCCTTTCTGGAGGAACTGTGTGTGTTGCGAGTGCATCGTTGTGTCGAGGTCACTCGCAGGATGTTTTGCTTGTAAAGCAGACTGAATGCCAAGCACGCCGCCCCGTCTGAGTTTCTGAACACGGCCACACCGCCAAACAACACAAACCCCATGTTTAATGAAGTTTGAGACTTCCTCGCCGCCTGAACATTTCGTCCGCATGTCTTGTCACGGACGACGAGCCGCTGTTGACGAAAGGCCACGCGATTCGAGAGTCTTGGTCGCCGCAAACAATGCAACTCGCGAGTTCATCACCGGTTGACGGCGTTGTCAGCGTCGCGGCATCACGGATGCAATTCGGCAACGCGGACGAGACTCACGCGGTCTGTGATGAATCATCTGAGCGGGGTGGCGTAAGCCCCCCGGTTTTTGGGCGTAAGCCCTCTTTGGAAGAACCGGGGGGGCTGACGCCCAATGGCACTCACTTTGGAGATGTCAGACCAATCAGCCGGAACGCGCTAGCGTCCGGTTCTCGATGAATTTGAAAACCGGACGCTAGCGCGTTCCGGCTGATGGTCTAAAGTCAGTGCCATTGGGCTGACGCCCAATGGCACTGACTTTAGATTTCGATCCTTGGCACGGGTTTTGCGCCAAGCAATGGACTCCCTTTGAATGGCGTCCAATTGGCCTGGAAGCGAGTCGTCGTGGGTCGTCGAGTCCGCCGCCAGAGGCGGGGTTTTTAGCGGGCGTTTCGGCGAGTGCAATCGCTCGTCAATGGGCAGGAACTCGATCAGGACTATCCCCTGAGAGGGAACGCCGTCTTGATTTACCGCGTGGTGTTGTTGATGTGGCTTGATCACACGAAGACGCTGGCAACGCCATTTGCGGACGGCACATGGAATGTGCCTGCGACCTAGCGGGTAAAGTCAGTGCCATTGGTCTGACACCGCCCCGCTCAGATATGTCTCACTCTCCGGCCTTGTACTACTCACGTTTTGTTTCTTCGCCGGTCGCACGGAATTTCGGCAGAGCCGATTTGGCAAAATGATGAAGCACAGAATCATCCAGGCGGTCGGTCTCCGTGCGAGCCTCTTCCCTGATTTTGTGCTTCATCAT